>JACQEZ010000019.1:0-300000 GCA_016200325.1 Candidatus Manganitrophaceae bacterium | reverse complement strand
TTGTTTTAATCGGCCCGATAATACCGATCTGGGGTCGGGTTGGAATGAATATGTCCCTCAGCTTGAGATTTTCGGCAATCGGATTCGAAACGCAGATGGCTCCTGGAACGAGGCGCAATTTACCCAGCCGATCGGTACGGACCAGGATGTTTCTGTGACATGCAATATCGCTTCGGGCGGTCAGGGAACCGGCAATAATTGCGGCGTCATGGCACGATGGAGCGACCCAAACAATTATTATTATACTCAAATCGACGTGGGACGGCAGGGTATTTACATTCTTAAAAAAGTAGGCGGCACGGTGACGCTGCTGGCCGGTGCGGACGAAAATGCAAGCCCCGCTCTGAATTGGGGGGCCGATTATACCTTGCGGTTTGTCGTGAGCGGAACCTCTTTAACCGCTTATGTGAACGGCCAGCAAATTACTGCGACCGATTCATCCCTCTCGGCCGGAAGTTACGCTGGAATTAAATCGTACAACGACGTCGCTTTCATCACCTCCTTCGACAACTTCAACGCTGTGGCTGCGTCCGCCCCCTGTCCCGTGACCGACTGTTTTCAGAGGCCGGGTCCCAGCTTAGGGTCGGGTTGGGGTTCATATGTAGGCGGTTTTGAAATTTCCAACAATGAAGTCCGAAACACCGCGGCCGGCGCAAATGAAGCACAGTATCTTACGCCGATCGGATTGGATCAGGATGTCTCGAGCCAGTGTAAAGTCACTGCGAGCGGGAATAACTGCACGGTCATGGCCCGATGGTCGGATGGCAATAATTTTTACTATGGCTTTCTAGACGTCGGGTTAGGAAAGGTCTTCCTTTACAAAAAGGTCGGCGGCGCCGCAACGAAGTTGGGTGAGGCAATCAAGACGGTCTCCTATAACACCTACTATTCAATTCGATTGGTGGTGCAAGGGAGAACGATACAACTCTTCTTTAACGGTGAACCAACAGCATCGATCGCCGTTACAGATTCGTCTCTCTCTACGGGCAGTTTTGCCGGAATCAAATCGTTCGCCTCAGCGGCATATACCACCTGGTTCGACAATTTCAATGCAGTGGTCCCACCGCCGATCTTTAGCGACAACTTCAATCGAACCAGCGGTCTTGGAACCAATTGGATGGTCTGGTATGGAAGCTTCACCACCGACGGCATTTATGCGGCCTCCGGAACGCCTCCGAGCAACGGAAACTGGGCGTCGGTGGTCCCACCGCTGGGAACGAATGATTATTCGGTGAAGTCCTCTTTAATCATTCCGCCCGGCTCTCTCTATAGCGGAATCGTCGCCCGCAGCAACGATTCGCTCAACTTCGATAAGGACCTCTATTCGGCCCAGATTGCCACGGATGGAAAAGTCTACCTCTATCGAAGAAACGGATGGACCTGGACCGTTTTGGGAACGCCCTACGCGGCCGGGATTGTGTCGGGTACGGCCTATGCCGTCGAGTTGGTCGTGCAGGGGACAAACCCGGTCCATCTGGAAGTGTGGTTAGATGGGTCAAAAAGGATCAACTATGACGATAGCTCAACCGGACAGATCGCGTCCGGAGGGGCAGGGATTGAAGCCTACAATGCCGATGTGAAGTATGACTACTTCAACATTTATAAAAAATAGAGAATAGGAGAATTCACCGTGGTGAGCCCGGACGATCCGCTCCGGGCCACCACTTTTACATCGTCATAATTCAATTCGGCAGCGCAGGATGGACCCATTTATCGTTACCCAATGGGTATTTCATTTCAGCCCCTCCCGTCCATGCGGCGAGGTGAGATCGAGCACCGGTCCAACCGGAACGATCCGGGTCGGGTTGATATCTTCGTGCGTCATATAATAGTGGCGTTTGATCTGGTCGAAATCGACCGTCTCTGCAATTCCATCATATTGATAGAGCTCCCGCAGATATCCCCAGAGCGCCGGGTAATCGACGATCCGGCGGAGGTTGCACTTGAAGTGAACAGCGTAGACGGCATCGAAACGAATCAGCGTGGTGAAGAGTCGCCAATCGGCCTCGGTGATCTGGTGTCCCACCAGGTAGCGTTGCGTTGAAAGCCGGGCTTCGATTTGATCGAGGGCAGCAAAAAGCTTCTGAACCGCCCGCTCATACGCTTTTTGATTCGACGCGAAGCCGGCCCGGTAGACGCCGTCGTTGATGTTGGGATAGATAACGTCGTTGATCTCGTCGATCTCGGCGCGAAGCGGCTCGGGATAGAAATCTTCCTTCACATCGGTGAACGCATTGAACGCGCTGTTCAGCATCCTTAAAATATCGTCGTCCGAATTGCTGACGATCCGGCCGCTCTTCTTATCCCAGAGGACCGGGACGGTGACGCGATCGTTGAAGGTCGGGTCCATCTTTTTATACGCTTCGCTCAGATAGCGAAAGCCGTTGACCGGGTCTTCGGAGTAGCCGGGGCCGTTGCGGAATGCCCATCCTTTTTCATCTCTCACCGGATCGACGACAGTCATCCCGACGACATTCTCCAGCCGCTTGAGCTTCCGGATAATCACCGTTCGGTGCGCCCAGGGACAAGCGAGCGAGACGTAAAGATGGTAGCGGCCCGGCTCGGCGGGGTATCCGGAGGAGCCGTCGGCGGTGACCCACTCTCGAAACCGATCTTCTTGCCGGACGAACTCGCCTTGTTTGTTTTGTTCTTTGGGAAAAGGCATCTCTATCTCTCCACATTCATCTGCACATTCATCTGAAGGATGGGCGTACTCATAATACATATAACGAGATGGTCCACGGAAAGTCAAATATTTTTGATTTTCTGAATGATGAGCGGATGTTCGTTCAATAACGGCCCAGGGGTTCCACCTTTTTTATTGTCCTTTTCACTCAAGCAAGAAAATGCCTGGCAAGAGAATGCCTGGAACGAGGAGTGCTCCTGATCGTCTAGCGTCGGCAATTTTCATATTTCCCTCCTCCCCTCGCTATGCCCAATGGAGACCCAACCCTGACGTGATGATAGAGATCTTGTCCGGGCGATTTCCACCGGTTTCTTTCTACCACCATTGGGGGTGGGCTCCCCTCTTTCGGGTTAATTGATTGGTCTTCGGCATGTTGTTAAACTTACAGTAATGAAGAGGGGTGGCGTGTGTTAAGCACTACATCAATAAACACCAACAGCCGGCTTGATTCTGAGAAGTCTTCAATAGGCCGGTTGGACACCACCCGCACCACGCGGGATCATGCATTATCAATAGAAGACAATTTAGAAGACCATTTTTTGTAAGCGAAGGAGGTATTGATTATGAAACTGAAAACAGTTGCGGTCGGATTGATCGCAAGCGGATTTTTGATTTCTTCGGGCTATGCCGAGCAGAGTGTCGACCCGGGGAATAGCCAACAAGGGCTGAACCAGCAGCAGAGCGGTCGGCCGGGAAGTGACATGGGCGGCGGCCAATCGAGCAGCGATATCCAAAGCGGCACTCCGCAAGGCTCCGACATGGGCAGCCAGCCGAGTGTCGGATCGTCAACCCCCGATCAGGGCTCCGGAGCGGGACGCAACCAGCAAGGCCCGAACTCGGGGACAATGCAGAGCGGCAGCCAGAATAAAGAGAGCGGCTGGGCCAGCTTGGCCGGCGTGCAACAGATTCAACAAAAACTGAATGAGCAGGGCTACCCCGCCGGGCCGGTCGACGGCAAATTCGGTCCTCAAACGAAAGAGGCGCTTCGTCAATTCCAGCAGGCAAAAGGAATCCAGCCGACCGGACAGGTCGATCAGCAGACCGTGGTGGCCCTCGGTATCCAGGGCCAAAGCGGCAGCCAGCAAGGGGGCGGCGCCAGTCAGCCGGGAAGCACTGATCAGGGGAGTGGATCCCAAGGCGGTGTTCAGCCGGGAGCGACCCCGCCGAACACAGATATGGGGGGCGGCGCGATTCAAAACAGTCCAGGAAGCAGTTCGTCCGGTTCCGATCTGGGGAGCAGCCAGCCGAATAGCGGCGTTCAAGGGGGTGATCCAAATTCCAGCATCGGCGGCAGCTCCGGTCAGGTTCCTTCGGCCGGCAGTTCGCAAGGAGATGCAGGCCAGGGAAGCGGATCGTCCGGCTCCGCTCAGTAAGCAGTCATTCAAATGCATCTTTTTAAAAAGAGAAGGCTTTTAGCCTTCTCTTTTTTTGCCCGCGCTTCATCATCTCTCCATTGTATCTTTCATCACAGTAAGAACGCTTACCTGCAAAGTGATTAATACTTCAGGTTGTATTGATTGCCGAAGAGACCGCTTGGTAAACTCATACCAATACTCAACAGCGCTCATTCCAAATAATCCAAAGAAGTGGAAGAGCAACACAGAGTGCCAACCCCAAGACAGGCGTCCGGGTCCTTTCTAGAAATAAGAAGGAGGTATCTTATGAAGGTCAAAACAATCGCGATCAGTTTGATCGCAGGAATGTTCCTCGTCTCCTCCGTCTATGCAAAGCAAGCGAGCTCCCAGTCCTCGACCAGCCCCAGTCAGCAAGGAAGCCAAAGTGGCGGAGATCAAGGGGGAGGCGGGATGAAGGGGAGCGGCGCGACCGGTTCTTCCTCCATCAAGCAGGTTCAGCAGAAATTGAACGATCAAGGCTATGATGCCGGTCCGGTCGACGGCAAGTCGGGACCGAAAACAAAAGAGGCTCTGCGCAAGTTTCAACAGAAAGAGGGCATCCAGCCGACCGGGCAGGTGGACCAGAAGACGCTCGCCGCCCTGGGGGTTCAAGGACAGGGCTCCGGTCAAGGAGGCGCCGCCTCCGGTGGGAGTTCATCCGGCGGGACGCAGGGAAGCAGCTCGTCGAGCCCCGGCATGGGAGGCGGCAAGCAAAATGGCGGATCATCGAGCAACGGCGGGAGCAGCGGCGGTGCTCAAAGCCAGCAGGGAAGCAGCAGCCCGAAGAATGGAATGCAGGGTCAGTAAAGGGGACTCTCTCACCCCGAAGCCCGAAGGAGAGAGGGCTGGAGAGCAGCCTTCTCTCCTTCATTTCAGGATAAATGAGTGAAAAGTTTTTAAGATCCCAGAGACGCATCCAAGCTTAAATCATCGTTGCAACGTTATCTCAAAGGGAGTGTGATGCCCGACCTCAATCAAATCCACCTTGCTTCATCTCAAGAGACCCCTCTCGACTTTACCGAGGGCTCGCTCTTTTTCATCGGAACCGCCACCGTTCTTCTACGTTATGCCGGCTTTACCATCCTGACCGACCCCAACTTCGTTCATGCGGGAGACCATGTCCATCTCGGCTATGGCCTGACCGCCGAGCGGCTGACCGAGCCGGCGATACGCATCGAAGATCTGCCGCCGATCGACTTCTGCATCCTGTCGCACTATCACGGCGACCACTTTGACCAGGTCGCCGAGGAGAAGCTTCGAAAAGATCTGCCGATTGTCACCACCCGGGAAGCCGCCGGGAAATTAAGGGACAAAGGGTTCCAGGCGCCGACGGCGCTCGACACATGGGAGGCGGTGGCGGTGGAGAAGCACGGCGCGCGGGTGAAGATTACCTCGATGCCGGGCCGGCATGGTCCGCCGGTAGTCGAGAATCTTCTCCCGTCGGTGATGGGAAGCTTGCTGGAGTTTCAGCCGGATGAAGGGCAGACCGCTCTTCGTCTCTATATCACCGGGGATACGCTTCTCTTTGACGACCTGAAGGAAATCCCAAAGCGATATCCTGAAATTGACCTCGGTGTCTTTCATCTCGGCGGAACGCGGATCATGGGGCTGCTGCTGACGATGGATGCCGAGCAAGGGGTGAAGGCGATCGGGATCATCCAGCCGCGCGAGGTTGTTCCGATTCATTACAACGACTATGGTGTATTTAAGTCTCCCCTGGCGGATTTTAAAAAAGCGGTCACCGCCGCCGGGTTGGAGAGCCGGGTGAAATATATCGAACACGGCGAGACATACCGTTTTCAGGTACCTGCAAGTCGAATTCAAAAAGCAGCGTAGAGGCGTTCGAACAGGGGACCGTCCTGGGTTACATTGATATCATTAATGATAGGGCGGATCATCGGCCGGAATGTCGCATCAGGGGGGATGTGCGACGGTTCATGGAAACAACAAGCAGCAGACCACTCAAGTCAGAATGAAGGAGGTTACATCATGAAAAAAGTATATCAGTTTGGAATTGCGTTCTCTATCCTGGCGCTGGTCGCCTTCAGCGGGCCGGCCGCTTTTGGACAAACCTCGAGCGGCGGTTCTTCGTCGGGCGGAAGCTCAATGGATAAAGGGTCCGGCGGGAGCACCAACTGCCCTCCGGGCATGGGAGGGAGCTCTTCTTCCGGTGGAAGTTCTTCCGGATCAAATGGTAGCTCTTCCGGTAGCATGGGCGGAAGCTCCTCCGGCGGCGGTATGAGCGGCTCGGGCGGAAGCGGCTCCTCGTCCGGGTCGGGCGGGAGCGGATCGAGCTCGAGTAAGACCGATCCCTGTGCCAGCACCGGCAACGGAAGTTCCGGATCAGGCGGCTCTTCCAGCGGCGGCGGCATGTCGGGCGGCTCTTCGAGCGGTGGCAGTATGGGCGGCAGCTCCAATGGTTCCTCCAGCGGCGGGACCCGTTAATCGAGTTTGGCCGCGAACCAATGGCCGTGGTCGGGGTGATTCCGGCCACGGCTTTTTCGTTCTCTCCGCCGGCGGGCGTCCCGCATCTAAGCCGAGCGCTGGGAGCGGAGCGGTCTGATATTCGGCGGCCGGTGGTTCGCCGATCTCGGCCGGATCAGTGCATCGGCACTCCAGATCCCCGAGCCTTGTGTGGCGATGTAGAGGAAGAGAAATGCGTAAAGGACCGGCACCTCGCCTTGATTGAGGATGGGGAAGAAACCGTGCGGCGCGTGGGCGATGAAGTAGGCGAACGTCATCTCACCGCTGGCGATGAAAGCGGCCGATCCGGCGAGGAAGCCGAACGCAATCATCAGCCCGCCGATCACCTCGATCAGCCCCGCCAGACCCATCAACGATGCGATCGGCACCGGGGGTTTCCCCCCCGGCCAGCCGAAGAGCTTCTGCATGCCGTGCAGGGCAAACATCAACCCCGCGATGATTCTCAGCAGGGCATAGACATCGGGAGAGTATCTATTTAAGAATCGTTCCATCGACCACCTCCGTTGTAAAGGCTCTATTTTCGTATTACAGCGCTTTTCCTAAATTATCACACACCCGCGCCGAAGAGTTCTATGGGCGGAGGAGGCCGGAGGAGAGGCGGGCCATAAACATTGAATTAAACTTTAAGGAGGGAAAGAGATGCCGTCGATCCAAATGTCGGACGGGGTGAGACTCTTCGTGCAGGATTGGGGAGCAGGCGAGCCGATCGTCTTCATCCATGGGTGGCTGTTCAGCCACCGAATCTTCGAGTATTCGATGCGCTCTTTGGCAGATGCCTATCGGGTGGTTGGGATCGACGTGCGCGGTTTCGGGGAGTCGGACCAGCCGTGGGAGGGGAACGATGATGACACCTGGGGGCGCGATGTCGTTCAAGTCATCCAGGCGCTTGATCTTCGCAATGTCATGCTCGTCGGCTACGCGATGGGCGGGGCGATCGCCGCGCACTGTGCGGCGACGCAGCGGGAGCCCTCCATCACAAAGCTGGTTCTCCTCTCCGCAGCGGTTCCTGCCCTGGCGCCCGACCTGACACGCCAAAAGCTGTTTAGAAAGTCGATCCGGACGCTCCTTGCAGACCCTGCGAAGTCTGTTCACGATTTCATCGTGGCCGGTTTCCACACCGCCGTCAGCGTGCAGTATGTCCGATGGCTCGAAGAGATCGCCATGCGAGCCTCGCTCCATGCACAGGTGCGGGGCCTTGAAGAGATGCTGGCGCAGGACCTGAGCGCCGAGATAGGACGGATCGGAACCCCGACGCGGATCTTCCACGGCGTGCATGATCAGGTCATCCCTTTCGTCGCCGCCGAGGCGCAGCAGCGGATGCTGCGGGGAGCGGAACGGGTCCGCTTTGAGAAGAGCAACCATGCGATCTTCTGGGATGAGAAGGAGAAGCTGACCGAGGAGCCGGCGCGGTTTGCTTTTGAGAAGGTTGTGAAGGTGACCTAAAGCAGCGGAGGTCAGGCCCGGCGGTGCGTTGTGGTATTGATTCTTTTTCCGCTGGAATGCTAATTTAAAATTATGTGCATGATGTAATCGCCCGTGAGACTTCATCCGGTGTCGGCCGGCTGGAGAGGCGGACGAAAAATAGAATTGTAAGGAGGAATCAATGGCAAGGGGACGTGTAAAATGGTTTAGCCGTGAGAAGGGGTTTGGTTTTATCTCGCAGGACGGTGGGGACGATGTCTTCGTCCATTACACCGCGCTCGGCGGCGGAGGGTATCAGAATTTAGATGAAGGGGAAGAGGTCGAGTTCGACGTGACCCAAGGGCCGAAGGGTCTCCAGGCGACGAACGTTCGACGGATCTCCGAGGCGGCCTGAGCTTTGTAAGGGGACTGAAAACCGGGTAGTGACTGAATTTGGTTCTATTGTTTGGGTGTCATGCCCGCGCAGGCGGAAATCCAGTGACCTAAAGCTCGGACGCCCGCCTGCCGGCATGACGTATTAAAATATCTCAATCCCGCTCTTCCATACGCTATTCGAAAAGCCCTTCCCTCGGCTCTGAGTCCAACGACCTCTTTCTTCTCAATCCGAATCCTAGACTACCGGAGGAGGGGCTTGAATGCAGGAATCGATCAAACGGGCCGATCGATTCCTTGACCGGGGTGGGTATTCAGGAGAGGCTTATCATCCTGTTTGCCCTTTATCCAGATTCGGGGTGGAAATCACGGCAGGCGAATTGGATTGAACCCCCGCCCCGTAGTGGTAGACCAGATCGCCTCCCCAGAATCCGGTCGTCGCCAAAAGGGAAAGCCCGATCAACGCCATCCCCGTATAGAGAAGCCGATCTCGGGAAGACCAGCGCTTTCTGACCCAAAAGCGAACCAGCATCAACCCGGCAAAGAGCGCGAGGGTGGTGAGCGCGAAGCTCTCATGCAGCTCGATGGCCGTTTTCGGCACCCCGGCCTTCTCGACGATGTCCTCGCTCCAGGTTCCGGAAAGGGTGGCGGCGAGCCCTGCGATCCAGCCGAGGATCAACAGCCAGAAGCCCCCCTTTTTAAAGTCTTCCCGTCCGGTATAGAAAAAGATTAGATCAAAGAGAACCGAGGCAAACAAAAGGGCGATGGGAAAGTGGACGAACATGGGATGGATTGGATGGGTCATGTGGTGCACTCCTTTCTGTCGCGGGTAGGGATGATTTCTCAACGCTTTCCCGTCAACTTCACTCTACCCAATCCGACCGCTGGTTGCTCTCCCCCAAAGGGGGTGTTTTGTATTGATGCGTACGTCACCTTTTAGAAAAATCGAGTCTCAATTTACTGAGGAAAATGGAGGTCACTTAGGTAACGATAGAGGAGGGTCATATCTTTTCTTCCAGCGTGAAAAGGGGAAATTCGTTGAGCCGTTGGCGGGATTTACTTTCGAAATAATGGCGAGGGTGGCATGAGGGCGGATGTTTCTTCAGAGACCTGGTTGGGTGCGATCGTTCCTTCTAAAGAACCGGGCCTTCGCGGCCATGCGCCACCGCGACAACCTGTATTGTCATGCTTTGCTTGCGGTAGATCATTAAGAAATGAAAGCGATGGAGCAGATACCGTCGGGCTTCCTCGGTATCCTTTGGCTGTTTCCCACGCCGCTTCAGCCTCTGGATTGAGGGTTTCTTCGAGGCTTTCCAGCAGGGATCGGATCTTCCTCGGCAGCTTTTGCCTCTATCAGATCCCCTTCATTAAGTTTACGAAATAACCTTATCAGAGAGAGTGGGTCACAGCCGATCCCTCTCCCATCCGATTCGAAAAATAAAGCGCTGCCTTGACTTCCTCCATTCTTTTCACTTACGCTCACTCTTTTAAATGGATTGTTTTAGATCTAGCCGTCCCCTCTGGAATCACCAGGCCGAGGTGCACGATACCACAATGGAGTTGCGGGAGCGGAAATGGAAATCAATGTTGTCGACAAAATGGCGGCGCTCATAAGGCAGGAGCGCGTCGCCTTGCTCTCGCGATGGCGCGAGCAGGTGAGAGAGCTCCCCTCTGCGAAGGGGCTGGATGTCCCGACGCTCAACGATCATCTTCCCCAGCTCATCGATGAATTGGCGGTTGCCCTGCGGTTACATTCCGGCGAGACCATCCCGGAAGCGCTCAAGGAATCGAGCCCGCCGGCCCATGGTCTGCAGCGGCTTCAGGAACGATTTGATCTGGTCGAGGTCGTGGCGGAGTACAACATCCTGCGCGGCTGTCTCCATGACCTCGCCGATTCAAAAGGGTTGGTCCTGCAGGGGAAGCCCTTCCACATTCTGAACCGGGTCTTGGATGGGGCGATCGGATCGGCGGTACAGGCTTACGCCACGCAGCAGGCGCTGGAGGTCAAGCAGCGCCGGGAAGAGTACCTCACCTTTGTGGCGCACGACTTAAGGACGCCGCTCAATGCGATCTCGCTTGCCACGGGGGCATTGGCAGGAGCCCTTTCCTCGGGAAGCGGAGAGGACGAAAGCGCCTGGATGCTGGAGATCTTGCGCCGCAATGTCAAAAACCTCAATGAGCTAATCGATAAGGTCCTCAAAGAGAACATGAACCTCATCACTGAGATTGGTGTGAAACTGGAGCGACGAATGATCGATTTGTGGCCGCTCGTCGAGGGGCTCATCCACGACCTCCATCCGATCGCAGGAACCGACAGCACCCGGCTTACGAACAAGGTCCCGAATGGGTTGTTCGTCTATGCCGACGCCAGTCTCTTGAGGCGGGTTTTTCAGAATCTGGTCGCCAACGCGCTCACCTACACGCCGCGCGGAGAGGTCATGATTACGGCAAAAGCGACCGATGAGGAGGGGGCCGCGGAGTGTTCCGTCAGCGACAACGGGGCCGGCGTGCCGGCGGAGCGGCTTGCAAAAGTGTTCGATAAATTCGAGACCGATCCTCAAAAAGAAGAAGGGCTGGGGCTCGGTCTCGCCATCGTCAAAACATTCGTCGAGGCGCATGGCGGAGAGGTCTCTGTCGAGAGCAAGGAAGGGATCGGCTCGACATTTCGGTTTACCCTGCCTGGAAGAGTAAAGTGACCCACCCCCTATAAAGAGATCAGTGAGCTTTTTTTAAGGCGAATCTCCGGCGCTTTGCCGGAGACAGTGGTTGCGATGCTTCGGGTCACACCCAAACCGCATTCCGAGGTTGCTCTAGACCTAATTATTCTGTTTCCTCCACCCCCCCGCCCGTCTTCGCCAGATCTTCCATCTTAATCTTTTCCGGATTAAACTTCGCGATTGCCTTGCTCATCCGCTCCAGCGTTTCATTGAACGAAAGCGGCTCGGCCTCTTTGGGCCGAAAGCGAAGCGGATTGATTCGCGCGACGACGAAGCTGCGGAGGTAGGGGCTGGTGAGGCCGCGGGATTTGAGAGAGTCCACCTGGGCGCCGACCGCTTCGTCCAATTGCAGGAGGGCGTCGGCCCGTTCTTGCCGGATCGGCATCGCCTGATCGAGCGGTTTCTTGATGAAGGTATCGACGCGCCGAAGGATGGGGTGATATGCGCCGCCGCCGAATCGGCCGCGCGCTTCATAGCAGAAGCCGAGGGTGATCAATGCCGGCTCTTCGAATTCGAGCTGATAGGTCTCTTCCGTGGCGTCACCGAGGCGAACGAGCTCGTGATACATCCGGGCGACTTCCAATGCCCGCTCGCGGAGGTTGTGCGCCTTCTCGGTGTTCAGCGCCAGGATTTGATAGGCGGTGGAGGGCTCCGGCGCCACGATCGCGATAATGCTCTTGGCGCCGAGGGTCCGCATCGCCGAGAGGCGATGGTGTCCATTCGGTGTCCAATATTTCACCGCGCCGCCGGTGTCGGTCCGGACGGCGATGATCGGGTCCAAGAACCTTCCGATCTTCCCGATCACCCGCTCCAACTTGCGGACATGCGTCTCGGAGAGATTTCGTTGATAAGGGGTCGGCGCGACTTTGTCGATCGGAAGGGCGGCCAGGACCAGCCACCGTCCGCCGTACGGCTCTCGATAGACCGACAAGACCTGCCCGCGGTCGGCTTCAATCTGCTGATGAAGGGTGATCACCTCTCCCGGCGGCTTCGCAGCCTGCAGCTCGGTGGCGCCCAACCCGACCGACACCCCCGCCGGCTTCCGCCGCCGTCGAACCGTTCCCGCCGCACGCGGCTTCTTCACTTTTTTCTCCGGCATCGTCCTCCCTCTGGAAGAGAATGGCTTTATCATAATCAAGCCGAGATCAAAAAGGAAGTCCCGTTTGCCTTCATTGTGGGGTTGCACCTGTGAGCGAATACAGAAGAGGCAAAGCCGGCCCTTTTTCCTTGCTTTAATGAATGGGGGAGCAGGCCCGTCCGTCTTCTTCCCATTCACGTCATTCTCACCTAAGCGTTTCCCTCCTCTCTTCTCTGATTCTCCTCCACCGATCGACCCCCCATGGCCGGAATTAAAAAATCCGGTATACTAAAACCGATATGCTATAAGTAAACCGGCTTGTGAATCGGTCCATCTTAAGTTTAAACATCCCGTGGCCAAAACAGTTAAAAACCGATCTTGTCTTCTCCGGCGCTCCCTTCTGCTGCGGCCGCCGCTCTTCGCGCTCGTCTTCTTTCTCACCTTCTTTTCCGCCTTGTCCAATCTTTGGGCCTTGACGATCATCCGCGATTTTATCGGAGGAACCCCGCCGGCGAATCCGGTCGGTCAGGGAAACCTGATCGACATTTTCAATGCGGCGGCCGACCAATGGGAGGCGGCGATCCAAGATCCGCATACGATCGTGCTCCATTTCGGGTGGGGATCGGCTACCGGAGGGACGCATCAGCTGATCACCCAGGGGGGAACGCCGAATCGAGAGACGGAAGGGACGATCTTGTTTAACAACGACGACGCGGATGGGCATCTTCAGTGGTATCTCGATCCGACGCCGAAATTCAACGAAGAGTACACCACCTATTCCGAAACGGCCCACGATTTCGGGGGAGGGGAGATCAACAACGGACGGCTTTTTTCCGGTGCGACCGGAGAGGCCAACACCGGATCAACCCGGGTCGATCTCCTTTCCGCGGCGCTTCATGAGATCGGCCATGCGATGGGGATGAGCATCGGCGACGACACCTTCGCCGATGAAAGCCAAGACAGCGATATCGACATCGCCCCCCCCCGGCCGCTGCCCGGAACCTCGATCCCCCTCGCATTTAACAACTTCGGCGTGACGAGCCATATCGATGCCGCTTTCGCGAGCGATGCGATTATGGCGGGGCTCGGCTCGGATCAGCGGAATGTCCTCTCCGCCCTCGATATCCTCGCCATGGCGCAGTTGAGCGGTTTTGAGCAGATCCACTTGAACCCCTATCCGACCTTGAGGGTGACCCACCTCGGGACCGGCGCCGGCACCGTCACCAGCCATCCGGCGGGGATTCAGTGCAGCGCCGATTGCGTCGAGCCGTACAATCTCGGTGTGGAGATCACCCTGACCGCGACAGCCGCCGCCGGATCGACCTTTGACGGCTGGAGCGGCGATGACGATTGCGCCGACGGCACCATCACCATGGATGTCGGCAAAACCTGCACGGCCGTTTTTAATGCGGTCCACCCGGTCGCGCCGACGGCCGATCTTGCCGTCAGCCAATCCGATCTGTCCGGTCCGGTGATTACGGGAAGCGAGGTGACCTATACGGTGTCGGTCGTCAACAATGGACCTTCGCCGGCCTCCGGTGTGATGCTCACCGACATCTTTCCGGCGGGGGCGACGTTCCAATCGGCCACGGCGTCGGAGGGAAGCTGTCCTCAGTCGAGCGGCAGGGTCAGCTGTGCTTTTGACCGGCTCTCGGTCGGGGAGGTCGCCTCGGTTTCCATCGTCGTGACCCCGGCCTCCGGAGGAACGATGATCAACCATGCGGAGATCCACGCGGCCGAGCCCGATCCGAATCCGGCCGACAATACCTCGGAAAAAAGTGCCGAGGCGATCGCCCCCTCAGCGGCGGCCGCCGACCTCTCGATTACCCAGGCCCTTTCGCCCGACTCGGGGACGATCGGTCAGCCGATGATCTATGTAATCACCGTGACGAACAATGGGACCCATGCCGCCTCTCATGTGATCGTCACGGAGGAACTCCCGCCGACCCTCGCTTTCAGCTCCGCAATCGCCAGCCAAGGGAGTTGCACAACGACGACCCAAATCAGGTGCGAATTGGGGACGATTGACAATCAGGGAAGCTCGACCATCCGAATTGTCGTCACCCCGTTGGAGAACGGAACGTCGAATGCCAAGGCCGAGGTGGCGGGAGAGGTCTCCGATCCGAATACGATAAACAACAGCACCACCACCGCGACGGTCATCCATGAGGCCCCGAGCCCCGGTCCACAGGGTGTTCCGGAGGCGAACCGGACCGATGATCGGTCCGAAGCCGCTGCAGTCCAAGGGGGAGGCGGCGGGGGGTGCGCGATCGGTTTTGACAGAGAAAAGATGCCACCCTGCCGGTTCTTTTATCTTCCGCTCTCTTTTTCTTAACGCTTCGTTTTTTCCTGCGGCGAAATAGATCGAGCCGCTGAACGCCCTTCTCGTTTGACCCGACCCTGTGACATTTCTCTTACCCACGCTCACTTTATCTACTCCTGACAGAGTAATCCTTTCGGCTAATTGACCCAAGCTCTACTAATCTTCTAAGCTTTTATTTGTCAGACAGAAGCGTTGGCCGTTGTGATCTTCCTAACCACCCGGGAAGGCTGCCCAGACAGATTGAAAGTTGCCGGTCGATCAATTACACCGAAGTTCCTGTTCACATACACAACATAAACGGAGGATAGAGAATGAAAAAAATCCAAGCGTTCGGAATCGCGTCTTTTCTTATTGCATTGATGGTTTATGGGACGATGCCGGCATTCGCCGAATCGGGCGCAGGCAGCACCGATAGCAACAAGGGAATGAGCAGCGGCAAGAGTGGATCGACCACCGACTGTCCTTCGGTCGGCGGCGGAAGTTCATCGAGCTCCTCGAGTTCTTCTAAGGAGGGGCTCTCCGCCGGCGGTTCGACCTCCGGTTCCAGCAAGAGCGGCTCGGCCACCGACCCCTGCGCCCAGGGATCGGGCAAAGGTAGCGGCTCTTCCGGCAGCGGCTCTTCCAGCGGTGACAGCTCCAGCTCCGGCGGTGGAATGTCAGGAGCGCCCGGCGCCGGTGGAACCACACCGGGTGGCAGCAGCGGGACGCCCAGCCACTAAAAAGGACTTTAAAAGGTTCGTTGATAGGCCGTGGTCGGATGCCCCTGACCACGGCCTATCCATTTTCAGCCGAGCGATTTTCCCTGTCGGACAATCCGTTCGTCGCCTTCTACTGAAGAAATCGCTCCCGAACCTCGAGCGCCCGTTCCCACTTTTTCTGATAAGCGGGTGCGCGATCCCCCGCGAACCGGAAGAGATCAATCCCCATCGTGATAAACGGAGGGTCGTTAAACCAACGTCCGTCCCGGTTGACATCGTGCCAGAGGACCCCGAGGGTGACGAAGCGGCCATAATGGGCGATCAGTCCGATCCCCGGCCGAAGGTCGTCGCGGAGCGACGCGGCGGCGGAAATTCCCCACCAACCGAGTCCCGACTCCGGATGGTCGAGGCGTTTCCACCGATACCAGACCTGCCCAATGAGTTCGATCGAAAGGCTCTGTTTCGCGGTGATCTCTTTCAGACTCTTCGTGCTGACTTCGACCCCCAGCTCCGGGTGCGCCAGGATCCATTGCCGCATCGGCGGATATTGGATGTTGTCGGCGCCGATCGTCCAGCTGTTGAAGGCCGCCTCCCACGGAAACTGCGACATCCCCTCCCGCATGTAAATCTCCCAGCGCGTTTTGGCATTCTCGATCGCTCGGGTCGTCTGCGCGATCGCCGGTTTTTTGAAGTCGGTCAACAGGCGGTTGACGGTGTCGATCCGGTAGAGCAGGTCTTCAGCCTGCGGGTCGGGAAGGGCGCCGATTTCATCGTAGGTCAGCGCATAGGCTGTTCCTGAAAAGCAGACCCCGTCGGGACAGGGGAATTGAAAAAGGCCGGTCGGGGTTCGGTCGAGAAAGGCATCGAGGGTCTCACCGTTTTTATCGGCCCTCGCCAAGTCGGACTCAAAGTGGGAGAAGCGTTCATTCAACACCCGAAGCGCCTGCAAAAGACGCTGATAAGCCGGCTCCGTTTTATTCCATTGCGGAGCGGTTTCCAGGTCGGCTTGGAGTTTCCGAAAGACGGTCGGATAATCCCAGGCGGCAAGCGACGGCTGATGCGCTTGCCGCACCGGCGCGTAGGCGCGCGGGTCGGCCGGCTTCGGATTCCATTCAAAGGGATCGAGGGCGAAGAGCGGTGGTGCCAGGGAGAATAAAAAGACGATCGTCAGGAGGAGACGGCGGGTCATCGGGCGGCCTCCACCACTTGATAAAATTGGACAAGCGATCGGATCCAATTCGACGGCTCCGGATTGTCGCCGAGGGCGCGCTTGATCTCCTCCAGCTGGAGCGCCATCAACTTCGCCTTCTGAATAAAGGCGAGCTCTCCGCCGAACTGGGGGAAGCGGTTGGGATTGACCGCGGCGATCTCTTCTTCGGGGGTGACCGCTTTGGGGGTCGTCAGCTTTCTGAGAATCGGGATATGAACGGCGGGGTTGAGAAGGTAGTGGCTCAGGTTGTGGATGTTTTTTTCGTAGTAGTGCCGAACCGGGATGGCGCCGTAGCTCTTCCAGCCGACCGGATCGAACGCGCGGGGAAAGGGGACCGGGTCGGCCTCGTGCCGGACGTTCCAGTAGGCGGCGCAGTAGGAGGTGGGATCTTCCACCGGTCCCGGCCGGACGATCGACTCATAGGCCCCCTTCATCTCCCGATCTTCGGTTTGGAGAAATCGGCTGGTGTTGGCGATCATGAAGATCTGATTGAACCGCCAATGAGCGGGGTTAAACGGATTGGTTCGATCGCCCCACCGGACCGTTCCGAGGAGATGGAGGGCATCGTGCGCCACCGCCGTCCCCATGCTGTGGGCAAGCACCGAGGCGGTGGCGTTGCCGTCGGCGGCGAAGGCTTTCTCGATCCGGTCGGCGATCTCGGCGATCACATGGCTTCGGACCCGCTCCCGGTAGGTGGCGCAAAAGCGGTACAGGGCAATGTCGGCGACATGCGACCAGAGAAAGTTCTTCTCCTTCTCCCCCGCCGACGCCATCCATGAGAGGCTCTTCGAGAAGGTTCCGGTCGGATCGAGCTGTTGGATCTGCTCCGTGTCGTGCTGGCACTGCGAGGCGATCTCCTGAAAGATCTCATCATAATGGATCGGGACGAATTCGATCCGATCCTCCAGCGGCTTCGCTTGAAAGGAAGCATATTGTTGGCTGACCTTTTGGAGGGTCTTGATGGGACCGTCGACCTCCTCCGCCCAATCGGTGTCATGAACCCCGATCCCATGAATTAAAAAAAGCAGCTGTTTCGGCATTGGTTTTTATCTCCCCCTATTGGCCGGGTATGACAGGACTTCCGTTCACCCTTCGACCCGCTCAGGGTAAACGGAGGGTTTCAAAAAAGAGGGTGAAGTCCGGATGTCATTCCCACAAAGTATCAGCCGCGGAAAATATCAACGGTATGAAAGGCGTTCCTACTTCGTTCCCTTGAACGCCTCATCTCCCTCCGCCCCCGCGCGCGGTTTCCATTCCAGCGAGTAATACTCGCCGCGATCGCGTCCCCATGGATCGAACGCGTTCACCACGTTCGCCAGCTCCGGCGCCAGCTCCGGGGTCGTTCGGAGCAGCACCCGCTTCAACGGGGAGACCTCCACCGAATGTCCATTCGGCGTCCCCTTTTCCATTACCTTCCCTTCCGGTCCATTGTTCGTCACCCATTCGACGCCGAGGTGGGTGTAGAACTCGGGGCGAAAGCTGGAGGTGAAGAAGCGGTCGCTGAAGAGCCGCCGGGAGGCGTTGAGGATGAAGACCTGGAATTGGGTCTCGGAGATCGCATAACCGTGCGGGCGGGTGAATTCCGAGAGCCAGCCGACGATCGTGTCGAGATCCTCGATGTTGTCGACGACGCTCTTGTCGGGATGGCCGAGGCAGTCGGTGATCGGGGTGCCGTCGTCATTCACCTGCGCGGCGGTGATCACCTTTGAGGCGTCGCAGGTGTGCTGGCCGTAGACCTCGCGGAGCAGCCCGACCAAGCGGACCTGCTCTGCCCGTTCAGACGAATCTTTCGGAAGATGCGGGTCGATGAAGTCATCGAAGCCGGTCAGCTGCTTCAGACCATATTGCCGCCGGAACTCGTTGAAGCGGGGGACGCCATGCTCGCGGTCGCGGATTAAATCGAGTGCTAAGACATCGAGCTTGTTCGTCGCCGTCTGGAGCCGCGGCATCGGGAGGTTCTGAAGAAACTGCGGCTGGTTCTGCAGCGTGAGAAGCCCGAGACGCTGGCGCCCCATCGAGAGGGCCCAGTTCGCCAGCCCGCGGCTTTCCATCGCGTCGGTCGCCTGGCCGCGGAAGGTGGCGAGGATCGGGATTTTGTTCCGAATGGTGTTGGGGCGGCCGACTTCTCGGTATTCGATCAGATCGGGGACGAGCGCATGGAGGCGGTAGACGGTGACGAACTCCTCCGGGAAGTTGAACGGCGAGCCGAAGTGATTCACCCCGCCGTTGACATGGTCGGGGTTGGAGAGGCTCCAGATGTCGGTCTTCTTCGGATCGAATTTGGCAAAGATCGCGTCATCGTCATAGACCCGGCTGCCGAGCCCGAAAATGCCGGGTCCGGAGGCGAAGACCTAATACCACTGCGATGCTTCCTTCGCCTCTTTTGATTTTCCGAAATTGTCGATGACGATCTTCTCCAACGCCCGCGAGACGAAATTATCGTCGTGGATCAGCCCATGCCAGTTGGAGTTCATCCCCAAAAAGAGCGGCTCGTCATACAACAGCTGCGGGGTCCACTCGGTGGTGTGAATCTTGGCGATCTCGGCCGAGACGACCAGCCGCGCCACCTCAAAGATCTCGTCGTCGGAGACATCTCGATAGAGAATGACGGCGTCGGGCCGGGCGGGGTTGCGAAGGCCCGCGTCGGCCCCCGGCATCTTCGCCGTCCGCTGCCGGAAAGCCTCGACGAAAAGATTGTGCTCGCGGGCGAAGAGGTTGTGATAGAAGCTCATGCCGATCGACCAGTTGTCGGGAAAGGCGGCCGCCTCCTGTCCCGACCAGGCGGGGTTGATCGGATCGCCCGGCGCGAACGGCGGGAGATAACCGGTCTGCTCGCCGGCCGACGTCCGCTGCGGAATCCCGACCAACAGCAGCTTGGCCCGATCGCCCGGATCCCGTTTGACCCGCCGTCTTGACGTTTCATCATAGCCATAGAGCTGGGAGGCGTCCCACCAGGCGGTGTTGGTGTTTCGGGTGATTTTATAGGCGCGGGTCGGAATCTCCTTCCCTTTATGGAAGAAGGTGGCGGGATCGCTCTCCTCGGCGATGAGCGGCTTTTCCATCCGGTCATCCGGACGGCAGCCGAGCTTTGCGATCTCCTCCGGCGTCAGCGGCGTCTCGACATTGCTGACCCGCTGGGTCGCGCAGCCGACCGCCATCATTTCCGATTGATTATGACCCTCTTCCAAATGGGAGAACCAATCGTGCGTCATGAACTGAATCCAGAAGGCGGCCAAGACATTAAAGAACGGCGCTTTTTTATAATCGCAATTTGCGTCGGGGGAGTCGTTGGGGAGTCCTTGACCCTCGCGGCATTTCTCCGGCTGCGATTGTGCGCGGGTGAAGAGTTTCCGGCTGATCACCTGCGGATCGGGGGTCAGCGGACCGAGCCGATCGCCGTGGCGGTTTCTCGCCAGCTCGTTTTTGCCGAGGTCGGGGAAGGTCGCTTCGAACTGGACGTTTCGGGCGAACGGCATGCCGGCCGATCCCATCGCCGGGTTTTTAAGGTCGTTGCAGATCCCGGTCAGATTGCGAAAGCGGATCAATTCATCGCGGCAGAGCTGCGGGCCGTCGCCGCCGACCGCTTGATAGAAGGGGCTCTCCTTCGGCAGACGCAGGGTGTCCCAGACTTTCAGCGCCGCTCCCTGAACGCCGCTCCGTCCTTGCACGAAGTCGGGGTAGGTGCCGCTGTTGTCGAAGAGGTTGAATTTGATCAGCTCCATCCGTTGGTATTCGAGATCGAGCAGCGCGCCGTCGATCCCGCGGCCGTTCGGATCGAGATGGCGGGTGTCGCCTCCGAAGCCGGTCGCCCGGCTGCGGAGGTCGCCGGTCGCCCAGTAGTTCGACCAATCGACCCAGGAGGCGCCTCGGAAGGAGGCCGCCTTCTCGCCGCCGCGGCAGCGGGCCGTCTCTTCCCGGACCTTACCGAGAAAGCGCTCGGTCCGCTCGCCCGCCACGGGGCGGAATCCGGTCGCCGCCATCTTTGCGCAGTCGTCGAGATCCCGCTCCGACGCAAGCCGCTTCTTCAAACCGGAGCAGCCGCTCATCACGATCGCCATCAACAGAGCGGAACAGACCACGCGTTTCATCGACCGTCTCATCAATCCTCCTGGTGCGCATGCTCGCTTCGATCATACGGCCGAGAGCGGGATATTTTTTCCAACCGACCGGTTTATCTCGAAAGGCTCATCGAAGCCTGGTATAGCATGCAGACCGAATCAATTCAATAGAAAAGGTGGAGAGGGGAAGCGGCGGTCGATCGGTGTTCGATGCGGTTAGGTCCGGTTCGATGAGGTGAATGGAATAGAAGGTCCCGGGGTCTTGGGCGCGGGCGAACGCCTCTGGAAGGGTGGTCTGTTAGAAAGAGAGGCGCCCGTTCGGCGATCCACCCAAGACCGCTTTCATCGCCGCCGCCAGATCGCGCAGCGCCTGCTCACCGTCGCCGACGAACGTCGAACCGTGCATGGTCGCCAGCGTTTTCGGGCGGAGCGCGGCATAGAGCATCGGCAGATCGGCTTGGAAGAAGAAAAGTGCGGGGGCGATTACGGACGCCGTAGGCCGGTCCGACGGAGGAGGTTTCCCTCTTCATCGGAGATCAGCAGGTCGGCTCCATCCCAAGCGATCCCTTCGGCCTGTCCGAAGTAGATCCAGGTGCGGCGATGGGGGCCGGCGAGGTAGTTGTCATTGTCGGCCGGCTTTCGATAGAGATCGATGAATGGATAGGAGAGGACCGCCAAGAGCGTGCCGTCGGGGGTGACGTCGGCGCCGGTGACGAGACTTTCTATCGATGTTCTCCCAACAAAGGTGGCCGCCTGGTCCTGATCGGGACGGGAGAGGTCGAGGCGGTAGAGGGTGGTGTCGTTGACCGCGCGCTCTTTGGTCATCACGTAAAACGCCCCGCCGGCATAGAAGCAGGCTTCGGCGTCGATCGGCGGATGATCGGGATAGTGAAAGGGAAAGCGGGCGGCGACCGTCGTCTCCTGAACGCGGCGCGGATCGACCTCCGGAATTTTATAAATCACCAGGTCGTGTCGGCGGCCGCGGTTGTCGCCGATGTCGCAGAGATAGAGAAATCCGGCATCGTCGATGGCGAGGTCTTCCCAATCGACATTCTGCGCGCCCCGGACCTCGACGGTGCCGAGATCTTGTCCCTCTCGCGTCACGGCGAAGATCCGCGCGCGGTCTCCCGAGTCGTTATGGGTCCAAAAAACCTCTTCCAGCCGGCGGCTCTTGACGAGACCCGACGACTCATCGATGGCGCGGTTTTCGAAATGGGCCGCCGGCTTTTCATAAAGGGCAGGAATCCCGAAGGGGGTGCATCCGGAAAGAAAAAGGAGAAGGAAGAGTGAGAAGGAGGCTGAGGTCGTTCGCATGGGAAGGAGCGGCGGCGCTATTTAAAGATTTTGCGCAGGCCGCCCAAGAAGCCATTCGGCTCGTGCGTTTGCAGGAGCGTTTCCAACTCTCCCTTGTCGAAGAAGATCCCGGAGCAGCCGCTGCACCGGTCGACTTTGATTCCAAGATGTTCGATCTCTTGGAGGTCCGAGCCGCACTTCGGACACTTCATCCAGTGGGCCTGCTTCCGCGCCCGCGCTTCTTGCGCGGCCCGCTCGGCATCACGCTCTTTTCGGCTATTCTCAATCAGTTCTTTGTTCTTTCTATAAAAGTATTCCTCTTCCTGGCTGTAACCGAGCTTCCGTACGTCCTGTTCCATTCCGGGAACCTCCTTTGTATTCATCTTCGGAACAAATTATACCTGGCTCCTCACGATTTGCAAACAGCTCGATCGATAGAAAATCAGGTGAAGCTCTGTTGCGTTCTCGAAAAATCGAATTATAATAGAAGCGCATTTCAACCGACGAACCGACAACCGAAGGAGGGATAGGATGAGACGATTTCTGGTCATTGCGGTATTGATTTTGATGGCGGTCCCCTTGGTGATGGCGGCGGCGCCGAAGAGCTATCAGGTGACCGGTCCGATTCTGGATCTGAAGGACGACATGATCACCGTTGAAAAGGGAAAAGAGAAGTGGGAGATTGCGCGGGACAAAGATACGAAGGTGAAGGGCGATCTAAAGGTCGGCTCCAAGGTGACGGTGGAGTATCGGATGACCGCCACCACGATTGAAGTGAAAGAGAAGAAATAGTCGACTGTCTATCGGACAGGGGCCATCTAAGAAAAAAGGGCCTGCGAGTGGAGCGACTCGACAGGCCCTTTTTTTAGGGCGGAACCGGTTTTCCGGTCTATTTTTTCTCGTTCATCCGTTCATCCAGGTCATGGCCGCTTCCCGGGGCTTTTCCCATGCCGCCGAACGGATTGACCGGCATCTTATGGTAGCCGGCGGGAATCTCGAAGAGGGCAGGGTCTTGTTTAGCGATCTTTAAATTTTTCAGCGTCATCTTGATCTGCGACTTCTCCCCCTTCCCCTGGGCGACGGCATCCATCTTCATCGTAATCCCCTCCGGGGTGGTCCAGAGAAACCCGTCGAAGCTGGCGCCGTCGGCTCCGGTCATCACCACCTTGCTCTTGGTCGTGTCGACCCCTTCGACGACCTCCTTGCCGACCTCCGTCCGCTCAATTTTATAGTTGGAGAGATCGATCTCCTTGTTTTTGGCTTGGGTCGAGGGCATCTCCATATACATCTTCTGCTCCGGCATCAGCATCCAGGCCAGGTTCTTGTCTTTTCGCAGGATGAGCACCTGTTTCATGCTCCCCTTCTCCTGCTCCCGCCGCTCTTTGTCGAGCGCGTGATAAATCGTCGCCTTCAGGGTCATCTGTTCGGCTTCGACCACGCTGTCGGCGGAATACTCCACCTTCGGCTCCGGCAGCTCGGCGGCCCAGGAGGCGCCGAAGGAGACCCAGGTGAGGAGCAGGGCGCGGAGGGTCTGCTTAACGAAGTTCATTTCATTTCCTCTTTCATCATAAGTAAGATTGCGCGGAGTGATCCCTCCGACATCGATGTCTGTCTATCGAAATCATAGATGATTGGGATGGAGATTTCAATGAGGAACGCTTCGGTCCGCCGGGGTTGATTCGGAAAGGAGGTAGAGGGTCTTCAGCGCATTGCGTTTTTCGGTGTGGCCGATCTTCGCCGAGTCGACGGCGCGGCGAAGCGTTTCGATCGATCGCTCATAGGTCGGTCGATCGACCGGATAGGGATGTCCATCTTTTCCCCCGTGGGCGAAGCTGAATCGGACCGGATCGCGGATGCTCGCCGGGGCGCCGTAGAGCAGCTCGCCGATCAGGGCCAGCGCGCGGACCGTCTTCGGCCCGACCCCCGAAATCCCAAGGAGCGCTTCGAAGCTCTCCGGCTGCCGCTCATAGGTGGAGAGGAGCGCTTTGTGGAGGCGGTCGGGGTGAATGTCATCGACATCGACCGCATGATGGGAGGGGAGGTGCAAGGTTTGGATTTTCTTGATCTCGGTGAGGGTCTGCGCGGGGGAGAGGTGCGAGAGCTCGGTGATTATCTTTCGGCTCGCGGCGCTCTCCTGCGCGACGAGGTTTAATGTCCGCTCCGTCCGGTCGCAGCAGATGGCGGCGTGCGGCTCGCTGACAAAATCGGTGACCGAATCCGACAGCCAGTGATAGCGCCGGGCATACCGGTTCGATGCATTCATCCCCTGCTGGATCACCGCCCAGCTTCCCTCTGTTGTAATCAAGAAAGTGTGGTGATAGAGCTGATAGCCGTCTTTGAGGGCGGTGTTGTCGACCTTGGCGCTCATCCGGCTGGCGTAGATGTGACGGGTGGTGTCGAGCCCGGTGATCCGGCCGATCTCCTCCAGCTCGGACGGCGTTTTTCGGGAGGCATTCCCTTTGCCGCCGGCGACGAAGAGGCCGATCTCTTTGTCGATTCCCTTCAGCCCTTCTTTCAGCGCGCCGCAGACAGTGGTGGTGACGCCGCTGGAGTGCCAGTCGAATCCGAGCACGCAGCCGAACGCCTGGAACCAGTGCGGATCGGAGAGCCGGACCAGCACTTCGCGCGGTCCGAACTCCTCCGCCATCACACGGACGATCTCGCGCGAGAGGCGGGTCATCAACATCATGAGCCAGCGCGGCGCTTTGCCGCCATGGAGGGGAAGGGAGGCGATGCCGGTTCGTTTCATAGGAGGTCATTATAACATTTTAGATCGGGAAGCAGGAGAGGGTCTGCCTTAGCGCTTTGATCCTTTAGTAGGATTGTCCGACGAGTCGTCTGTTCTCGCCATCCCATCGCCAGATCGATTCAGTGCCATGAAGATGGACGCCGCCCAGCCAGCGGTCGATTCCGTTGCGTCCGATCCAATCGGTTCCGTTGCCGAGGACGGCTCGGCCGGTTTGGGTGATCCCGAGGGTGACTTCTGTGGTCGGGCAGTCGCCCGTCGGCCATCGATTGGAGCCATTGACGTTGAGGAGCGGCGAGGTTCCTGCGGTCAGCCGTTTGAGAGAGGAGTAGAACATTCGGTCTGTCATCCAGAAGACCTCCTCTCGATGATTCACCTCCCGAAAGAGGCGATCGGGCCGGTTTTCTCCCGATGCAAGGATCTCCAGCGCCCGCTGCTCCGTTCGGTTCAGCCCATTGTGGACCGAGGGGAATTCTTGGAGATGTCGGAGGAGGGCCGCTTGAAGGAAGGGGAGTGAAGCGGTGTCGTCATGAATGATTCTTTCGACTCCGGTCGGGTCGGGGGCGCAGAAGGCGCTCCAGGCGCGGCGGGCGAGATCGAATTCCGCATCGGTGACCTTGTGTTCCGTTCCGAAGAGCCGCGCCAATTCGGTTGATTCCAAATGGCCCAGGTGTTTTCCGATGCAGATCAAAAAGAGGTTTGTCTTTCCGAGATCGTGCCGGGAAAACCAATCGAGGAGATAAATCAAATTGATCTGACAGAACAGGTCGTGCTCGAACCAGAGGACAACCCGGTCGTGATCGCGAAAGCGCTCGAGATTTTGATTTTGTTCGGATAGAAAACGAAGGGCTGCATCGAAGGGAAGAAAATCATTGTCGGCGGCGAATCGGGCGCGGCGCTCCCGCCAGGCCGCTTGGGACAATCCCGCCGGGGTCGGACCTTGGCAGAGAGGGTCCGCCCAATGGATGAACTCTCCGGGAAGGCCGGCCTCTTTTAGTTTGGGGAGGATGTCGTCGCCGGGCCGGATGTGGAGCATGCTTACTCCGAGGTTTGCCGGAGGGCATCCATGACCGTTCGGAGGAGGTCGTTGGGACGGTATGGTTTCGGGAGGAAGGTGACATCGGTGAGATCGAACGTCTGACCGCTTCGATGTCCGCTGGAGACAATGACTTTCAGCTTCGGATCGATTTGGCGGAGCTGCTGAAGCACCTCTCCGCCCGATCGATGCGGCATCGTCATGTCGAGGATAATGAGATCGATCTCATCCTTCTTTTTGGAGAAGAGGTCGATCGTCTCCCGTCCATCCGCGGCGGTCAGCACCCGATAGCCTTTGTGTTCTAAGATCGTTTTTCCCAGGTGGCGAATCGCCTCTTCGTCGTCGACCAAGAGGATGGTTTTTCCGCCATGCAGGGCCGGCTTCTCGGACAAGGGAGGCGCTGTGGAGGCGGGACTCTGCTTGGTGAGCGGAAAATAAATTGAAAAGGTGGTTCCTTTTCCCTTCGCGCTTTGCAGCTCAATCCAGCCCTGGTGTGCGGCAACGATTCCATAGACCGCGGAGAGGCCGAGCCCGGTGCCGCGTCCGACCCGCTTTGTGGTGAAAAACGGCTCAAAGATCCGATGATAGAGCGCTTCATCGATTCCGATCCCATTGTCCGATACGGAGAGGCGAACGTGCTTGCCGCTTTTGGCGTTCGGATGGACCCTGTGGTGCGCATCGTCAACATGAGCATTTTCGACCTGGATTATAATGCGGGGCTCCCACTCCTTGGAAGCAGAGGGGCCTCCCTCGACTTCAATCCGTTCCAACAGGGCGTCGCGTGCATTGACGCAGAGGTTCATGATCAGCTGGTTCATCTGTCCCGTATCGGCGAGGATCGGCCAGAGATTGGCGTCGATTTCGATCTCCATTCGGATCCGGCGGTCGATCGCCTGCCGGAGAAGGCGGGCGACCTCTTTGACCTCGGTGCCGAGATTTTGGGGCCGAAGGTCAATCGGATTCCGCCGGCTGAACGAAAGGAGCTGCTGCGTCAGCCCCGCCGCGCGCCAGGCGGCCTGCTGGGCGGGGTCGATCAGGGTGTGGAGATCGCTTCCGGGGGGAAGCTGGTCGAGGGCCAGCGCCAGGTTCCCGGTGATCGCCGTCAGGAGGTTGTTGAATTCGTGCGCCACCCCGCCGGTGAGTTGGCCGACCGCCTCGAGTTTATGGGCATGCCTGAGCTGCTCTTCGAGCTGCTTTCGTTCGGTGATGTCATTCAACGTTCCGAAGAGGCCGGTTAACGCTCCTTTGGCATCGCGGGCGGTCTGGAGGTACGCTTCAATCCATCGGACATGCCCTTCGGTGGTGCGGTAGCGGGTCTCATAGCGGACCGATTCTTTTTCGCCGGTGATCAAAGCGCGGAAATGCTCTTCGTTTTTTCGCTTGTCGGGGGGATGGACATATTTCCAGAAAGGGGTGCCCAAGCTGGCATCGACCGAAAGGCCGGTCATCGTCTTCCAGGCCGGGTTGAGAAATTGGAAGCGGCCATCGGTATCGGCTTGGAAGATGACCTCTTTCACATTTTCCACGACCGAGCGGTACTGCTCCTCGGATCGGCGCAGATTGCGATAGAGGATCAGATTATCGAGCGCGTCGGCGATTTTTCGAGAAAGGTCCTTGAAAAGACGCCGCTCGTTTTTAGACCAGATGCGCGGGTAGGCGCATTGGTGGAGGCCGACCATCCAGGGTTTCCCCAGTTTGGGCCGAAGTCCGATCGACATGTGCGATTGAATGGAGAAGTCGCGCTGCCATCCCGGATTGCCGGGGATGGGGTGATCCGGACCGTAGGTGACCGGCTCTCCCTGTTCCAGCGAGGCGCGGCAGATCTCCCGGACCGTGTCATCGAACGGTAATTCCACATTTTTAGCGAACGCGCCGGGATATTCCGGAACGGTGCTCTCCACAGGAACGCGCCAGGAGGAGGCGTCCGGATCGCAAGGATAGAAAAGCCAGGCGCGGTCGGAGCGAAAGATCTGGCGAATCCGCTCGATGACCTGGGTAATCATCACCTCCAGGTCGGTCGTCTGCTCGATGACTTCGGAGATCTGCTGCATTCCTTCCATGTAGACCAGGGTCGCCTGCCGGGTTTCCTCCAAGCGCTTGCGATCGAGTGCGGCATAAATGATCTCTCCGACCAATTTCAAGAGGCGGATGTCTGCTTCGGCCCAGCTCTTTTCGGCGCGGACCGAATCGAAGCCGATAAAGCCGACGAGGTTTCCGCCGTAGGTCACCGGGACGGAGAGGACCGACTTTACGTCATATTGCCGCAGGATCGCTTTTTCCGCCGCCGCTTCGGGCGGAAGGTCGGCAAGGCGGGGGATGTGAATGCTCTCGCTCCGCCGGAGCTGATCCATCCACCACGGAAAGGCGCTGACCGGGAGGCCTTTCATCGCAGTGATGATCGACGGAATCTCTTCCGCGCACCACTCGTGGGAGTTGTCGATTTGGGTTCCTTGCTCGGTGAAAAGATAGAGGTGGCTGCGGTCTTCGCCGGCGAATTCGCCGATCACTTTGAGGGCCCAATTGATGGCGCAGTCGGTCTGCTCGGGGGGAAGGTTAATAAAGTGCGTGGAGATCGCGGTGATCTGCTTTTCGATGCCGATCCGATGCTGGAGCGCCTCTTCAGGCTTCAATCGCTCGGTCAATGGAACCGTCCTTTATGCCGGAATCGGCCGGTTTGCAGTCCTGGAAGATCGGATAAAAAAACGCCCCATCATATCACGACTTTCGGGCCGGGTCTACGACGGTGAACCCTTACTGAGATCCGATTGAAATCGATTGCTCGGAGGTGCCGTTTGAGACGACGCACGAGAGGGCGATTATCGCCGCAGGGCACGCTCGGAGAACTGGTCGTCCTGCAGCCCGACATTGACCTTCACGTCGGTGACCTCCACGAATGTTTTCCGGGAGGACTCGGTGCTGACGACCTGCGAGGCTTTCCAGACAAACGCTTGGTCGATCTGCTGCCAATCGATCCATTGCATCTTGACCTGTTTGCCGTCGGCGGCGAAGTAATCTACCTTTCGAAGGGTGCCGTCGGTCTTTGAAATATAGACGATGGTTTTGCCGTAAAGGGGGTTTCCTTTGAGGCGATTCTCGATGACGTAACAGGCCTCGCCGCGGACCTCTTCTTCCGAGAGGAGTTGGTGTTCGTCCCGATCGACCGGGCGCTGCTGCATGTCCTCAAAAAAAAGATCCGATTCCGGTTCCGCCTCGTGATGGTGGTGGCGTCCCGGTTGCAGTCGCCGAACCTGCCGCAGCTCCGGAAGATAGAGCCAGAGATCGGCTTTGTTTTCATCGGTCCGCTCCCAGAGGAGGAACTTTTCTCCCTTATCGTGGGCCGGCGCTTCCGTGACCAAAAGGCTTTTGCTGTTGAGACCGTCCTGACCAAAATAGTTTTTCCAGTAAAGCCGGAAGAGGGTCTTTTTCTCGGCGCCGGAGGTATCAACGACGCGGAAGACCACTTGCGCCGTTTCGTCTTTCATCCCATACATCCGTTTATACGCCGCTTTGAGGATCGCTTCGGGGGAAGGGGCCGGCTTAGGGGGCGCTTCTTCCGCCGCCGAGGGCGAAGCGAGTAGAAGCAGTAGGGTGAATAATGGGAAAAACAAAATCAAAAGACGCCTGTTTAACATTCCGCTGTCCTTTCCCCGTCGCAACGGCTCCTCTCCGGTACGACCGAAGGGAAGGGTATCAAAAACTGTCTGACCCGTCAATCTTCCTTTCCCCGCCTGACTTCTTGAAATTGTCGCGGGTTTTCCCCTCTTGTTCAGATTGACACGGTCACGTTTTCTCATTATGATCGGAGAACCTTATCTGGAGCCGATTCATGACCAAGAGATCGGGAAAACGAAAATCGAACCAGATCGCTCTCCTTCTTTCCGGGATCCAGCCGGGACTGGGACAGTTCTACAATGAGGATTGGTTGAAAGGGATCCTCTTTTTCGTCGGCTTTTTTTTCCTATTGGCCTTTCTCCTTCCCGAAAGTTATCTTGATATCTTGCTGATGAAGGTGAAAATGACCGGCGATCTTCTTTTCAGACTGCTTATGCTCGGCGTTTTCTGGGGATTGTCAGTCTATGATGCGGATCGATCCGCCAAGAAGAAAAACGCCGCCCTCTCGGCGCTATAACAATCTTAACGGTTGACCTCTTCCGCCCCTTTTTAACGGGAAATCGGTCTCCCCATATCTCAAATGGGGATTCTTTGGTAAACTGGAGGAACCTCGCTGATTACGGGAGCGGGGAAGCGAAAGATGAGAGAGTGACCGAGGGCAAATCTGGAGGGTAAAGATGGACTGCCTTCCCCCGTTACCCCTTTACAATAGACGGCTGATACGGCTTGCCACCGGAAAGAAGAGGGGATTATAATGAATTACAGTTGTTCGACGCGCCGACAGGGAATGAGCAGGAATTTAAGATAGATGGATCGCCTTCAAATGCTTCAGGGAAAAGAGGTGGAGGTCATCTATCAAGGGATTGTGTATAAAGGCAAGCTCGTCGGCGCGAGTGACACCGAGGTTTATCTCCAAACCCTAAACGATTGGGTGACCTTACCGATGGAAGAAATCACCGACGTTCGGGAGGCATAGAAGCACCGATGGAGCCTGAAAGCGAAGGACCGAAAATTCCAGAGGTAAGAGAGATATTCCAGGGCGGTTCTGCGGGGAATGGGATAGCACCTCCGATTCAGCAGGAGGCCTGGGCGGTCTCGGAGGAAGCGGAAGAGAAGACGCGGCTCACCGTTCCGATTCTCCTTTTTATCGGGACGGTCTTCACGACCCTGATCGCCGGAAGTTATCTGGAGGGGGGAGATCCCTTCCGTCATCCGGCCGATCTGGCGCGGGGGATCGCTTTCTCGTTCACCCTGATGTCGATTCTGTTCGTTCATGAGATGGGTCATTATGTGACCTCAAAGCGATACGGTATCAAGACCACCCCCCCCTATTTTATTCCCGGCCCCTGGTTACCGTTCGGCATCGGAACCTTCGGCGCTTTCATCCGGATGCGCTCGCCGATTCTCAAAAAGAATGCGCTCCTCGACATCGGTGCGGCCGGACCGATTGCCGGATTTGTCGTCTCAATCGTCGCCGTGGGGATCGGACTCTATACCTCGAAGATCGTTGAGATAGAGGAGGGGAACGCCCTGATCCGATTGGGAGATCCCCTCATCTTTTCATTCATGGCTTATTTTCTCGGGAAGGTTCCGCCGGCCGGCTACGATGTGGCGCTCAGCTCGATGGCGTTTGCCGGATGGTTCGGCCTGTTCGTCACCTCGCTGAATCTGCTACCGATCGGCCAGCTGGATGGGGGGCACATCATGTATGCCCTGCTCGGAAAGAAGCAGCGGTTTCTCTCCATGGCGATGGTTCTGGTTTTAATTCTCTTGGGAGCGATGGGATGGTCTGGATGGTACGTCTGGGCGATCTTGACCTCGATTCTCGGGATTCGACATCCGCCGATCGTTGATGAAGAGGCACCGCTCGATTTCAAACATCAACTGATCGGATGGGCTTCCATCGCCCTCTTCATCGTCACCTTCATGCCGGCTCCCTTCAAAGTCAGCTAACGTTCCCGAAAAAGATCGGTCGCGCGCATTTCTCTAGTCGGAGAGTCCTTCTACGTCGAAGGAATGAGGGTGGAGGAAGGTCTTCTCTTCAATTCTGAGGAAGAGGTCGACCAGGTGTGGGTCGAATTGCCGTCCTTGATACAGGCGGATCTCTTTCTGCGCCTCGGCAAGGGTGACCTTCTGCTGGTAGGGGCGGTGGCTCGTCATCGCGGCGACGGTGTCGGCGATAGTGATGATCCGGGAGAAAAGGGGAATCTCCTCCTTCGAAAGCCCCTTGGGATAGCCGCTGCCGTCCCACCACTCATGGTGATGGAGGATGGCGGTGAGGATCTCCTGGGAGAGGCCGATCGTCTCGAGGATTTTGACTGCGTTGGCGGGGTGGAATTTCATCATCTCGAATTCTTCTTCCGAGAGCTTGCTTCCTTTACGAAGGATGTCGTCGCTGCTTCCGATCTTTCCAATGTCGTGGAGGACGGCGGCGATCGCCAGATCTCGAAGTTGCGCCTTTGGCAGATCCAGCGCCTTTCCGATCAGCGCCGCATATTGAGCGACCCCGGAAGAATGTCCCTTGCTGAATTCGTCTTTAATCTCAATGGCGGAGACCAGCGCCTGCAGCGTCCGAAAATAAGCGTTTTTGATATCGCGGTAGAGGCGCGCATTTTCGATGGCGACGGCCGCCTGCCCGCAGAAGATGGAGATGAGGCCGAGATCGCTCTCCCCCAGCGGCTGGCCCGGATTAAATTTGGAGAGGTTTAAGACGCCGATGACCTTCTTCCGAATCATGATCGGAACCGACAGTCCCGAGACGACTTTGCTGTCGTCGAGGAGCCGGCCCAGATGGGGATTTTGCTCAATGCCTCCCTGAATCAGAATCGGCTCTTTCCGCTCCACCGCCAACCCGGCGACCCCCTCCCCGACATATTTCCGTAATTTCTTTTCGTCGAAGTTTTCAAAGCCGGTGCCTGCTTTGACGGTCAGCTCGCCGGTCTTCTCATTTAAGAGCATGATGCTGGCCCGATCGACCTTCGTCTCTTTTTTAATCAGCTCGACGATCAGGTTCAGCAGCGGCGTCAGCTCGGTCTCCATCATCAGTTGTCGGCTGACCTGAAAAAGAGGCATCAGCGACTTCATCCGGATGTTTTCTTGCCGCAGCCGACACTTGTCGAGCGCGTTGTGAATGGCCGAGAGGAGCTCCTGACGGGTGAAGGGCTTCAGGATAAATCCCATCGCGCCCATCTTGAGCGACTCAATGGCGGTCGTAATCGTGCCGTGTCCGGTGATCACGACCATGATGATTTCGGGCCGGAGCGACTTGGCCATCTTCATCAGTTCAAGGCCGCTCATCCCGGGCATTCGGATGTCGGTGAGGAGGATCTCGAACGAGGATTGCTCCAGCAATTTCATCGCCTGCATTCCCTGGGCGGCAATTTCGACATTGAATCCTTCCGCCGCAAGAAACCGGCGCCCCAATTCCAAGATGGTCTTTTCATCGTCAACGACGAGGATTCGCTCTTTAGACATTTGGAGTTCCTTGGTAAGACAGCGCCGGAAGGTTAATGGTAAAAGTGGTCCCTTTATTCAGCTCGCTTTCAACCGCCAGCCTTCCGCCATGTTTCTCGATGATGTTATAGCTGATAGAGAGGCCGAGGCCGGTGCCCATCTGTTGCCCTTTCGTGGTGAAGAACGGATCAAAGACGTTGTTGAGATGATCGGGATGAATTCCCATCCCGGTATCTTTGAATCGAACGATCACCGTCTCTTCCATGGAATTCTCGGGAGGGGGAAGGCCGGAGAAGAGCGATTTGTCCGGCGCCATCGAGGTCTCGATGGTCAAGGTTCCTCCATTGAGCATGGCGTCGAAGGCGTTTTTACTCAAATTGATGAAGACCTGTTTTAACTGGTCGCTGTCTGCATGGACGAGGGGAAGGTGCTTGGAATATTTTTCGACGATGTTGATGTTCGACGTTTTCGCCTGATATTGAAGAAGGGTGAGGGTGTTTCGAATGACCCCATTGATATCGATCGGCTCCTTTTTCGAGCCGTGGGAGCGGGAAAAATCGAGCAGGTTTCTGACGATCTGCCGCGAGCGGAGCGCCTCGCTTTCGATGACCCGGAGATCTTTTACCCGTGGGTCGTCCGGGGGCATCTCGGAGAGGAGCAGGCTGGTAAAGCCGAGAATCCCGGTGAGGGGATTATTGATCTCATGCGCGACGCTGACGGCAAGCTCGCCGACGGAGGCGAGTTTTGCCGACTGCATCAGCTGTTCGCTTTGGTTTCTTTTCAACTCTTCCATCTGTTCCTGGACCCGCTTGTAGAGTCGTGCGTTCTCAATCGAGGTGCCGGCCTGGGAGAAGATGATCTCCAGCATCGAGAATTCGTCTTCGGTATAGATGTCTTCCGATCGCTTCTCTCCAAGGAGAAAGAGCCCGGTCAGGTGTCCTTTGGTATAGATGGGGCCGACCAGCGTCGCATCGAGCCCTTCCATCTCCCGCGTTAAGACCGACAAGTCCCGGTCGCTCGGATCTTCCTCGGATTGTTTTTTCAGCTCATTATACACCAGAAGTTCTTTTTGTATCCCCTGAATATTAAAATATTCGATGAGCGGATTATTTGAGGAAAGAGAGAGGAGATCCCCCTCGCAGCCCTCCTGTGCCGCGATGCTGACAAACGGCGGTTCCTCCTGCACCAGCAGGATCGCCATTTTTTTTGCGGCGAGTTGGGTCATCAACGTGACGGTCAGTTCCTTGCAAAGCTTCTCGAGGTCGATGGTGTTGCTGATCATGGCGGAGATCCGGGTGAGCAAGATCTTCTGATCGTACTCGTTTTTGAAAAAAATCCGATCGGTCGACTTTTGGAAGAAGCGTTTTAGCGGCTCGAAACCGACGGCGACCAGAAGGGCGGAGAGGAACATGCGGAACGTCGGATCGGTGCTCTCTCCCAATGTGTTTTGGGAGAGAAGGATCATAAACGCATAGATCGAGAGGGCGATGATCAGAAGCAGCGAATAAACGATCGTCCGCTTGAGAATGATCTTGATGTCCATCAATCGGTAACGGACAATCGCATAGGCGATAAAGCTGCTCATGATGATCGTTAACGTTTGGCCGAGCCAGTTGAGGGAGAAGATGCCGAGGGTCGGAAGAACCAGATTGGTGATCATCCCGAGATTGGCCGAGAGAAAAGTTCCGAAAAAGACATAACGAATCTGCATCCGACTGATTCCGCCGGAGCTGAAGTATTGTTTGCTGAGGATAATAAAAGACCAGCTGAAGTAGGCGATGATGAAAATAAAATAGATCGGGTAAGCCGGTCCGAAGACGATCCGCTTTTCGCCCGGTGCGGAATGGAGGACCTCCCGGATGACCATGTTCGGCCAGAGGATGAGTCCGAATATGCCGAAGGAAGGGAGGAGCGGAAAAATCCGAAGAGAAGGGGCGGTCGGATTTTCTGCGAGAAAGGTAAAATTGAAAAATAAGAACGAGGTGACGATCGCCACCGGACTGAGGTATAAAATCTTGCACCAAAAGAGCGAGATGTGCGGATCGACCGCCGATCTGAAGGGAATGACGGCCAAGCACCAAGAGGCCACGCTGAGCGCCACCAAGGTATAAAAGGCATTGATCATGTTCTTGTGTCCGCGCGACCAGACCACAAACCCCAATGCGAGGTTCGTGATTCCTGCCAGGAAGCTCAGACTATTTTGAATATCCATTCACACCGGCTCTATTTCGGAAAGGTTGCGGTGATCGGCTGATGAAAGGTCTTGATGTATTCCAGCTTTTCCCGTGAGACGAGTTCATTGAAGCTTCTGAGAGGCGCGATTTTGAAATTCATATTTTGGCTCCATTCCGTGATCTGATGAATCAATTGATCTTCGAAGGGGCCGACCGCGAAATTCCCCTTCCAATCATAAGCCGCTAAAAGGAGGACTTCGCCGCAACAGGTAAAAATATCTTCTTTCTGTGGAAAGCCGAATGGAAAATGGGTATTGACCCCGGGGGCCTGGGCGACGACATCGAGGATGAGGGCATCGGGCCTTTCCCAAAGAAGATCTCTGGACGTGTTTCGCGGTTGGGTATCGTCCAGGACGACGGCGCCCGGTTTTAAATGTTCCGGTTTGATGAGGACTTCAACGGAGTTGGTGACGACGATGACAATATCGGCCTGGCGAAGGCTTTGAAGCGTCGTCGCCACCTCAATCGGCACCACTTGAATTCTTCTTTTCATCAGGTCGAGTACGAGACGTTTTGACGGACGATCGACGATGAGGAGCTTCCCTACCTTCTTTTTCTCGGAAAGAATCCGTGTGCAGGGAACTCCCATATAGCCGGCTGCCCCGACGATCGCCAGCGTCTTTTGATGCAGGTCGACGCCGAGGATGTTGGCCACCTCATCGAGCATCTGTAGAATGACAGAACAGGTATACGCATGTCCCGTCGTCACCCCGATCGCCGTCTTGCCGGTGAGATACTCTCCTCCCATGCTCATGGAGGTGGAAAGGGCCCCCAGACCGATCACACTGCAGCCGAGTTTTTCCGCCAGCCGGGTTGTCTGGAGGATCCTTTTTTTTGCGAGGCGCTGATTGTAGTGCATCTGCTCCGGGGTGAGGGGACAGATCACGATATAGCCGGTTTTCTCCTCCCCCGTTTTGATCGACCGGAGGCCGGTGATACGGGATCCGATGATCGGCCACATCATCCGCGTGATGGCCTCCACCCACCGGGAGGGAAGATATGAAGAAAAAGGATACTTTCGAGAGACATCGGAGAGATCTCTCGGATGGATCAGGAAGGCATAATCCCCTTTACGAATGAAGAGGCGAACGATAAACCGAGGGGACCATAAGATTAAAAAGTCTCGGAGGGTGGCAATGAGCAGGCTGAGGGAAGAGATCGCCATTTTAAACACGGAGGTCTTTCCTCTCTGGGATATCCCTAGGGTCATTGCCCGCCTTGATGGAAAGGGTCTAAGTATTGGGAAAATGAGGAAAATAGATAGCTAGAATGAGAGCAATTTCCATACCAATGCTGTATAATGTAAGAAATGATGAGGAGCTATATAAATCAAAGGCTTAGACGGTATTAAGAATGGTGGTAAAAAGGTTAGATCGGAGGAGCATAACGAGAATTACCCATGAGTGGACAAAAAATGTCACTCTGGGCCGGATTGCCAATCGGCGGCGGAGCGGATCCCTTTCTGTTCATTCACCATTTGGAGGAGGATCAGACCGATCAAAAAGAAGAGGGTGAGGGAGAGGGTTGCCCAGCGCTGACTGCCGGTCCATCGGACGATTTCACCGTAGAAGAGCGGGCCGATCGAGGCTGAAATCTTTCCGGTCAGTGAAAAAAAACCGAAAAACTCGGCGCTCTTTTGGAGGGGCGCGAATCGAGCGAGGAGGGTTCGGCTCGCCGACTGTGTTGCCCCGAGAATGCTCCCTGCCGAAAGTCCGACGCCGTAGAAACCGAGGCGGGTCTCGACTTGATAAGCCCAGATCACAACGAGGATCCAGCCGACCAGGGTAATGGAGATCGTCCGTTTCGGGCCGAGCCGGTCGGTCAGCGGAGCGAAGAGGAAAGCGCCGGCGGCGGCGCTGACCTGCGTAATGATGAAATAGGTCACCAGTTCGGAAGGGGTGAACTGAAGAACTTGGCGGGCGAAGATCGATGAAAAAACAATCACCGTATTGATGGCATCGTTGTAAAAGAGATAGGCGATGAAGAACTTGATCAGCTCTCGAAAGCGCCGGATGCTGACAAAGGTGTTTGCCATTCTTTTAAAGCCGATCTTTAGATAAGAATCGGTTCGGGGCGGCCCCTGCGGCGGGAGCCGTTCCCGAACCCAGAGAAAAAGGGGGAGGGAGAAAAGAAGAAAAAAGAGGGCGGTCACGACAAATGAAAAGCGGAAAGCGGGGAGCGACGCCTCGTCGAACCCCCCCCGGATGAGCGGCGCGACGATCAGGAGCGAGAAGAAGCCGCCGATATAACCGACCGCCCAGCCATACCCCGAGAGCCGGCCCATCCGCTCATCGGAGGTCAATTCTTTTAAAAATGCGTCATAAAAAGTGAGGGCGGCATTGTAGCCGACATTTGCAATCGTGAAGAAGAGAAGGCCGCGAAACCACTCCCCCTCGCGGACAAAATAAAGGAGCGCGGTAAACAAGATGCAGACGACGGTAAAGAAGAAGAGAAAGCGCTTTTTCTTCCCCGAGTAGTCGGCCAGGGCCCCTAAGATCGGCGAGAGAAGGGCCACCAGGAGCATCGAGAAAGCGATCCCCCTTCCCCAGAGGGTGGCGCCCCCCTCCTTAGCGACCACCTCCGTGAAGTAGACGCTGTAAGCGACGGTGACGATCACCGTCGTGAAAGCCGAGTTCGCAAAATCGTAAAGGCACCAGCTGATCTGCTCTCGCCGGGTGACCGGCGGCGGGGCGGTTGCCTTCATCTCTTTCTTTGAATCACTTCAATCATCTCTTGATGGATCTTCCCATTGCTCGCCAAGAGCTCTTCGTCGTAGATCGAAAAGGGCTTTCCGGAGAAGTCGCTCAGTTTTCCGCCCGCTTCGGCCAAAATCAGGCTTCCCGCGGCGGTATCCCACGGGTGAAGCTTGAGCTCCCAGAAGCCGTCGAGGCGTCCCGAGGCGACATAACAGAGGTCGAGCGCGGCGGAGCCGGTCCGTCGAACCCCTTGCGCCTTCATGCTGAAATTGATGAAGTGATTAAAGTTATTGACCGGATCGGTTCGGACATCATAAGCGAAGCCGGTGACCAGAAGGCTTTTTCCCAACGCGGCGGCGGAGGAAACGTGGATTGGCCGATCGTTCAGGAAGGCCCCCTTCCCGCGTTCGGCGAAAAACAGCTCATTGCGAGAAGGGTCGAAGACCACCCCGAGGTGGATCTTCCCCCGGATCTCCAGGGCGATCGAGACACAAAAGAAGGGAAAATGATGGGCGTAGTTGGTGGTCCCATCAAGCGGGTCGATGATCCAGCGATAGGGAGAAGGCTCGGTGCGATCGTGTCCTTCTTCCGCCAAAATCTGGTGGTCGGGGAAGTGGCGGTTAATCAGCGCGACGATCGCTTCCTCCGAGAGGGTGTCGACGTTCGTCACCAGATTCAGGTCTCCTTTATACGAGACTTGGAGCTCTCCTTGATGCCCTTTAATGTGAATGCGGCCGGCCTTTTTGGCGGCGCGAAGGGCAACCTCTCGAAACGGTGCCAGATTGATCATGACGGCATGATAACATGTTTTATCGGAAAGGTAAAAATCGGGTGGCCGGTTGCCGTTCCAGGATAAACCGGATATAATCTCAACGTCCTATGCGCGAAAAAGATTTTTATTTTATCCCCTCCCATTTTTTCCGATTTTCCGCGTCGTTCATCCCTCGGCACCCGGGTCCGGCGCGCGAATGAGAAGAGCGGTTCGAAAGCAGATCCTGGCGCTGGCCCTTCCGGTGGTGGCGAGCAGCCTTCTGGAACGGGCGGTGACCACGGCCGATATCTTTCTGGTCGGCGGGCTGGGGGCCTCGGCCATTGCGGCGGTCGGCCTCTCCCAATTGGTCATTGTCCTCTTGATGAGTGTGATCGCCGGATTGTCGGTTGGGACGACGGTCATCGTCGCCCAGTTGACCGGCGCAGACAACAAACAGCGCGCTTCGGAAGCGGCGTTCAGCGCCCTCTGGGTCGGCATTGGGTTAAGCGTGCTTCTTGCCGCCGCAGGTCTTCTCCTTCGCCGGCAGGGCTCCCTCCTCGGCGCGGAGCCGGCGGTGGCCGGCTTGGTCGACGCCTATCTTTTTTATATCTTTCTTTTCCTGCCGTTCAGCGTCGGCGTCGACCTTCTCTCGGCGATCATGCATGGGCGAGCCGACACACGGACCCCGATGATCGGCATTATCGGCGTCAATCTGCTCCACCTGGGGATCGCTTATACCCTTATCTATGGAAAATTCGGCTTCACGGCGATGGGAGTGCAGGGGGCGGCGATTGCGGTCGGCATCTCGGAGATCTTCGGTTCCGTCTACCTCTTGGTCCGCGCTTTTCAAAAAGGGTTTCTTCGCCGAACCCCGTTTCGGCCCGACCTGATCCGGCAGGTGGTTCGGGTCGGTCTCCCCTTTTGCTTCGATCGGATCATCCAACAGCTGGCGCAGATCTCTTATGCCCGCGCGGTGCTCGTCTATGGCACCGTCACCTATGCGGCGCATCAGGTGGGGCTTGCGATTGAGGCGTTCTCATTCATGGCCGGAAGCGGCTTTGCCGTGGCCGCCGTCACTTCAGTGGGACAGAGCATCGGCGCGCTGCAATATCAGCGAGCGAAGATGGAGAATTGGGAAGCAAATCGCTTGGCGGTGTTGGTCATGGCGTCGATGGGAATTCTCTTTTTCTTTTTCCCCTATCTCTTGCTCCGGTTGTTCACCGAGGATGCGGAGGTGATCCGCTTGGGAACCCTCTTCCTGAAAGTGGTGGCGCTCATTCAGATTCCCTTGGCCATTACGATGGTCCTCTCCGGATCGCTCAGAGGGGCGGGAGACACCCGCTTTCTTCTGGCGGTCACCTTCATCGGGGCGTGGTTGATCCGGGTTCCTCTCGCCCTTTATTTTTCATTCGTCCGGCCGGCCGGGATCCTCTATGTCTGGGGGGTGATGGTCGTCGACTGGTTTACGCGGATGACATTGACTCTGCTCCGCTACCGCTCGGAAAAATGGCAGGAGATCCGGGTCGTCGAACAGGAAAAGCGATGACCGGCTTGGTTGCCAAATGAGACCCTTCGCAGTATTCTTAATGAGAGGTTTCTCCATGACATTTTTAAGCCGACTTCTTTTGATATCCCTTCTATCATTGACATCGTTGCTCTTCGCCTGTGGACAGAAGCATTCGAGCAGCGAAGCGCAAATCACAGTCGCGCCCTCATTCTTCGCGGTTCCTGCCGGCGGAGAGGTGCAATTCTCTGCCAGCGTAGACGGAACGTTAAACAAGGGGGTGATCTGGCAGATCACCGGCCCGGGGAGCATCAGCCCGACCACCGGCCTTTACCGGGCCCCGCTGAACATCACGGGGACCACGACCATTCAGGCGGTGAGCCAAGAAGATCCGTCGAGATTTGGAAATGCGGCTGTGACGACGACCGCCTTCTCAAAATTGCCGGGAGAGGTCGTTCCGGCCGGTTCCACGTTGATGGTGATCGGAGGATATTCGGTTCCGGGCGGCCAGGTCATCGACCTAAACGATGATGGCGTTCCGGATCTCATCACGGCGACCCCTTCCGGCAATCTTGTGACGATTTTCCTTGGGATCGGCAATGGTCTTTTCCAGAAGCAGGCGCAGGTTTCGATCAATCAGCCGGTGGCCATCAGCGTCGGCGATTTTCTCAACACGGCCGACTTTACCGCCGATGTTGCAATTGCCGGAAGAAATGAGTCCGAAATTAAACTGATTCGTGGACAAAAGGGGCGTGCGCAAGATCCTTTCACGAGCACGGCGATCCCGCTTCCGCTCTCGGATCCCGCTTCAAATCCTCTTTCAGGAAAAATCCCCTCGGCGCTGACCGTCGGACGCTTTCACGGCGACGTGAACACCCGCAATTCCGACCTCGTTGTCGGGACCGAAGACGGATCGGTGATCCTCTTTCTTCAAGACCGCCAATCGGGGAATTTCACTCCCCAGGCTCCCGTCGCGCTGGGAGGAAAATTGATTCAGATGGTCTCGGCCGATTTCAATGGGGACAATCTGACCGATCTCGCCGTGCTGCGCGAAGGAGCAAACGATGTGCTGGTCTTGCTGGGGAATGGCGCCGGCGCATTTTCAGCCCCCCTCTCGGTTACGTTCCCTTCGCCCCCCACGTCTATTGCGATCGGCCAATTCAATCAAGATCAAATAGCCGATCTGGCTGCGACCCATCCTTCCACCAGTCAAATCTCAATATCCCTCGGAAAGGGAGACGGCACCTTTCAGCCGACGCAATTCACGCCGGTAGAATCGGCGCCGACGTCGATCAGTTCGGGTGATTTTAATCTGAACAAGCAAGGGAAGCAGGCCGATCTCGCCGTCTCGCTTCCGGCCTCGAACAAAGTCCTCCTGTTATTCGGCGATGGGGCCGGAAATTTTATCGGCAACCTCGGTTACAATACAGACGCGCCGCCGATCGCGCTGGTTCCCGGCTTCTTCACCTCCCAAGCCACGCGGGGCATCCAAAGCATCGGCTTTGCCTACATCAACGGTTCTCAAAATCGGTTTTATCTCCTGAGCAACACCACTTCCTAATCCTACTAATCCCAGCTTTACTTTGAAATGCTCTCATTGAACCACCCACCGCTCGCTCTATAGCGTCACGGCCCAGCCTGATCTCGAAAAAATGCCCCATAAGGGGGATTGTTCTCCGCCTCAATCCTGATCAAAATGGAGGAGGTAGGGAAGGTTCGGGGCGCGGGTGGTATTGTGCGGTTTGATGAGGGCATCTACTGAAAGGGGGTCTCTTGAAGCGAGATCGAGAGAGCGCGGATGAAATGGAGCGGGAAGGTCCGAGCGAGGCCATTGAGCAACGAGGTGGAGAGGGGCCGCCGACGTTTGTGCTGATCATCGGGTTCCTTATCGGATTTCTCATGGGAGGTCAACGGCCGAATCAATGATTTTGGAGGGAGGGTGATGAGGGTCGAAGGAGAAGAAGAAATTCAACAGAGAGGGGCAGGGGTGATGCTGCCTCTCATGATGATTATGATCTTGGTGATGGGTTTGCTGCAGGCGACTGCTGCGATGGCCGAGCCGGCGTCGCGGGACGACGCTTCCAAGCGAATCATCACCCTTGATCGCGACCAGGTGATTAACGAAGACTATTTTGCCTGGGGGGATGTCGTCGAGATCTTGGGAACGGTCCATGGCGATCTCTATGCGGCGGGCAGGGAGATCCGGGTGGCCGGCACGGTCGACGGGGATCTTCTCGCGGCCGGTGGGAAAATTGATCTCGCCGGGAGGGTCGGACAGGATGCTCGGTTAATGGGAGGAGAGGTCCGCGTAAGGGGGGAGGTCGGGAAAAACCTGACGCTCGCCGGCGGTCAAATTGATTTGACCGAGGCCGCGGTCGTCCATGGGAATGTGACCTCTGCTGCGGGAAATGTAACGGTCTCCGGCAAGATCGATCGGAACTTAAAAGCGATGGCGGGGGATGTCCGGCTGACGCCGACCGCCGTCGTCGTCGGCGACATGACCTACCGGAGCCGAGATCCGGCGAAGATCGAGCCGGGGGCGAAAATCGAAGGGATGGTGATGCAGCGAACGCCGTCTCCGATGTCCGATTTTTCCCCGGGCCGAATCGTCGGGATGATGGCGGGTCTCTTCTTCTTTTTTAAGATCATCAGTCTTGTGTCGACCTTGATCATGGGGCTGCTGTTGATTTTTCTCCTTCCGGGATTCAGCCGCGCCGTTGTCTCAACGCTCAAGGAGCATCCGATGGCCTCATTGGGCTGGGGACTGATCTGGCTGATCGTCACCCCGGTCGTCCTCTTGACCCTTCTGGTCACGGTCGTCGGGATTCCGCTCGCACTCATTCTATTCCCCCTCTATTTAATCAGCCTCTATTTGGCTCGGATTGTCATCCTCCTCTGGGCCGGCACCGCCCTCCTGGAACGGATGGGGAAGAGAGGAGATCCGGGATGGGGATTGCTGATCGGGCTTTTTGTCTATGCGTTTGTGACGCTGATTCCGGGCCCCGGCGGCTTGATAACCTTCTTCGTCATCCTCTTCGGCCTCGGCGCCGTCCTCCTCACCTTGAGGGCAAAATACAGCACGGCGTGAGACCGATCTTAACGCCGCTTTTGTATGTTGACATGGAATAATCGGTCAGCATATCATGTCTCTTCCGGGAAGAATCGGACCGACCCTATTCTTTGAAAGGAGGAGTGACGATGTTTAAGGAATTTAAAGAATTCGCCATGCGCGGAAACGTGCTCGACATGGCGGTGGGGATTATCCTCGGCGCCGCCTTCGGCCGGATCGTCAACTCCTTCGTAAATGACATTATGATGCCCCCGGTCGGACTGCTCCTCGGCAAGGTCGATTTTTCCAACCTTTTTTTTAACCTCTCCGAAAAGCCGGTTGCCTCATTGGCCGAGGCGAAGGCGGCCGGTGCCGCGACCGTGAATTACGGCCTCTTCCTCAACAGCGTCATTGATTTTCTGATCGTTGCCTTTGTGATCTTTCTGCTGATTCGGCAGATCAACGCGATGAAGCGACGGTCAGAGACGGTGGCCGCGCCCGCGCCGAGCACCAAAGACTGCCCTTACTGTCTTCTCGCCGTTCCGCTTAAGGCAAGCCGGTGTCCCCACTGCACCTCCGAACTGAAAGCGGCGGTCTGAGTCGTACAACCTGTCAACCTTAAATCGGTATTTCCACTTTCCATTAAGTCTATTAAGGAGAAAAGATCGATGAAACCGTTCTGCCCCCTAATCGTGTTTTGCCTTTTAATAGCCGTTGTCGCTCCCTCGCATGCCGAGGAGCCGCCCCCTTGGAAGGGAAATTTGGAATTTTCTTATGTGGAGACCTCCGGGAACACGAGTTCGCAAACGTTGGTGGCGGCCGGCAAGGCCGAGCGTGCGTTTGTCGATTCAAAATTGTCGGGAGAGGTGAAAGCGCTCTATGGAGAGAGTCACGGCGTTGCCTCCGACAAAAGCTGGTTCGCGACCCTTAAATACGACAAGAACATCACCGAGCTGACCTATGCGTTTCTTTCGGAGACGGTCGAGCGAAACACGCTGAAGGGGATTGAGATCCGATATATTTCGATGCTCGGTTTGGGTCACTATTTTGTAAAGACCACCACCGACACGCTCAAAGGAGAGGCCGGAGCCGGCTACACGCGCGAGAATCCGATCGCCCCCCTCGACGACCGTGGGTTCCCCTCGGCTCGCCTCTTCGGCGGTTATACCCACGCCTTCACCGAGAAGACCCGTTTCGAGCAGACGGTTGAATACCTCCCGAACTTGAAAGAGGCCAGGGACTATCTTATGAATGAAGAGACCGCCTTCATCACAAACCTGATGGGGAACCTGGCCTTCAAGATCTCCTATGCGGTCTACTATGATCATCTTCCCCCGCCGGGATTCAAGAAGACCGACAGCCTTTTTAAGACGGCATTGCTTTACACGTTTTAATTAGGTATAGAAGGAAGGAACGAAAGAAAATTCACGGCCGAATCAAACAGATCTCGAAGGGGTTACCTCTTTTCGCCAGCGGATGCTCTGCTGCATCTGATGCGCCTCCTCAAGTCGTTTGCGGTGCGCCAGGAGAAGGTCGCTTCGGGTGAGTATGGCGACCGCTTTGGTTCGGTCGGATCGGCTGACCACAGGGAGCCGCCCGATGTTTTCTCCCACCATCAGGTCGGCCGCTTCACGAAGGGTGTGATCTTCAAAGACGACCGCCGGCGGTCGCTTGATGAGCTCTCTCAGCGAACGCGTCACCGGAATAGCGGGATCCAACAGATCCCGTCGGGTCAAGACGCCGATGAGTTGCGCTCCTTCATCGACGACCGGAAAGCCTTGATGATGCCTTTCGGGGAGATCTAAAGCGATCCAGGAACGAACTTCCTCGACCGTCATCGCGGCTTGAAGCGACACGGCCGGGTACGACGCGGCGTCCCGGACCAGCGTCTGCGCCAGAGAATCAACCGAGTATTCGGTTAAAACCTGCACCCCGCGCCGGGCGATCTTCTCGGTCATGATCGTATTCTTCATCAGCAGGCTCGACACCAAATAGGCGGCGCTGCATCCGCCGAGAAGCGGAAGAAGGCCGAGCGGCTGAAGAGTGGTCTCGAAGGCAAAAACGACCGAGGCCAACAGCGCCCGGGAGGCCCCTGCAAAAATCGCCGCCATCCCAACCAGCGCCGCGATTCGTACGTCGACCCCCAGCTGAGGAAAAACGAGAAGGATCGCGCTCCCCAGCGCCGCGCCGAGGCCTCCCCCAATCGTAAAGAGAGGGGCGAGGGTTCCGCCGGAGGTCCCGCTTCCAAGCGAGACCGCCCACGAAATAAATTTAAATGTAAAGAGCGTGATCAGCGCGGCGCCGGCGATCTGACCCGAAAGGATCTGCTCGATATTGTCATACCCGATTCCGAGGGTGCGGGGGACCGCATATCCGATGACGCCCACGGCCACCGCACCGATCGCGGGCCACCACATCCAATGAATCGGGAGGTGCTCAAATCCATCTTCAATGGCATAGACCGCACGGGTAATATAGACCGAGGCGACGCCGACGATCCCTCCCAGGAAAATATAAATGGCAATTGCGGCGCCGGTCGGCTGGGCCAAATCAGGCATGGCAAAGGCGGGCGCCGCACCGACGAAACTCATTCGAACCGCCGCCGCGGTGACGCTTGCCAGAGCGACCGGAATAAAGGAGCGGGGGCGAAACTCAAACAATAGCAGCTCAATCGCCAGCAAGACGGCGGAGACCGGGGCGCCGAAGGTCGCCGACATCCCGGCCGCCGCGCCGGCCGATAAAAGAATCTTCCGTTCGTCGGCCGTCGTCTTCAACAACTGGCCGACCACGGATCCGAGCGCACCCCCGGTTGCAATGATCGGTCCTTCGGCTCCAAACGGCCCGCCGGTCCCGATCGCGATGGCGGCGGAAATCGGTTTGAGAAAGGCCATCCGCGCCGGAATACGGCTTTGATTGATCAGGACCTGCTCCATCGCCTCGGGGATGCCATGTCCGCGGATGCTCTTCGATCCGTAACGCGCCATCAGACCGACTAAGATCCCGCCGACGATCGGAACAAAGAGAACAAAGAGGCCGAGTTGATTGTCCGCCGGTGAGGCAGGTGTCCATACAAAACGACCATAAAAGGCAATTTGGGTGATCAGATTAATCAGACGGGTGAGACCTTGTGCCACCACCCCCGCGACCAGCGCGATTAAGATCGCGACGACGGTTACCTGAACGACTCGTCGGTCGACCATCGTCGTCCGGCGGGGGACATGGGCCGCTTCGAGGGAGGGCTCAAGTGAGGGGGAAATCGGCAGCCCTCCCGTTGTCGATGATTTCAATATCGGATCCATAGACTCATCTTTTATTTTTTATAGGATCGATTTTCTATTTAATGAAATTATCACAGTTCGTCGAAGATGTGCAATCATCCTCAGCATTCTATCCCGTCGATAGGAACCATACGGTCCGGCGATCTCGATTGAATCGGAGCGTAACGTCCTCGGGAATCCAAGTCAGGAAGGGGGCGCCGCCCAGAACCGATTCTACAAACGGTTCGCTCTCTTTGAGACCTTCTTCATCCCGCCGCCCTCATCCCGGACTCCTTGGCGTGAGCGGTTAGATTTGGTATGATCCTCCTCATTCTACATTCTCCTTACAAGGTTGTGAGATGGTTGATTTGTCCCGATGGAACATTGGCCTCCAAACCAAAATTACACTCTTCGTAATCGGGATCGTCGTCTCGGTTCTCTCCCTTGCCACCACCGTTTCCAGGCTCATCATCGAGAGACAGGCCCGCTTGCTTCTCCGATCGGAATATATCACTCTCGTCAAGCAAATCGGGGCTGGCATCGGGACGCTGGAGGAGCTTCGGGATCGGTCGGTGTTGGAGGGCGAATTGGCTAAACTCCGAGAGATCGATCCGGAGATTGTATTGATAGAGATTTTTGATTTAACGCCAGATTCTCCTCAGATGACGGCCCGAAGCGGGGCGGCGGTGAGCCGGTTGAACGCCCTTCCCAGTGCCTCGGAGATTGAAACAAGCCGGAACGGGGAGCCGCTCGCGCATCTGGCAGAACTGGATGGGGAGCTTTTTTGGGAAATCCAGGCGCCGGTGCAGATCGGCCCCCAGAAGGTTCCCGGCTTGGTTCTCGCCCAAATTTCTCTGAAGCGCTTTGAAGCGTTGGTGGCCCGGGATCGCTTACATGCCGTGTTGGTGACGGTGATAGTGGCGGTTGTGATTCTGTTCTTCTTGGTCTGGTATCTGCGTCGAAGGATCGGCCAGCCGATCGCTTCGCTCTTGAAGGAGATGGCTCACGTCGAGACAGGCGACCTCAGGAGGCAGGTCCCGGTCGAATCCCAAGATGAAATCGGTGCGCTTGCGGCGCAATTCAACCGGATGATCCTAAGGATCCGCGAGGGGACCGAGGCGGTCGGACAACTGAATGATTCATTACAGGGACGGATCGAGCAGGCGACGTCGGAGGTCAATCGGCGTTATGAGGAGCTGGCCCGGGTCAACCGTCGCCTCTCCGAAATGCAGCTTCGGCTCGCCCACAGCGAACGGCTGGCGGCCGCGGGGCAGATGGCGGCGGCGTTCGCCCATCGGATCGGCACCCCGCTTCACTCCACCCTCGGCCACCTCCAGCGGTTAAAACGGGACGTCTCCCCCGAGAAGAGAGAGGAGCGGCTGAAGATCATCGAGTCTCAGCTGGAGCGGATGGTCCAGAGCATCCAAGAGGTGCTCGAAACGGTCCGAAAGCCGACCTCGCGTCCCGGTCCGGTCGAGATTAATCTGTTGTTGAAAGGCCTTCTCGACCTCGTGATGCCGGGGATCTCTCTGCGCGGCATCGAGGTCCGCACCCTTTTCGAGGAGGGTTTGCCGACCGCGGCTGGAGATCCCGGTGATCTGCAGGAGGCGTTCCTCAATCTGCTGACCAATGCAATGGATGCGATGCCGAACGGCGGGCTCTTACATTTGCAGACCCGGTCGGTTGATGGAGAGATTCGGATTATGGTTGCCGATACCGGCGTCGGCATTGCAGCGGGGGATCTCACCAAAATCTTCGAGCCGTTTTTCACAACCAAAGAGCAAGGAAAAGGGACCGGCTTGGGGCTGAGCCTCTGCCGAGAGATCATCAAGGCGCATGGGGGCGAAATGGATGTCTCGAGCCGTGTCGGCGCCGGCACAACCTGGGTCATTACCCTTCCGGTAGGACGGAGATGAAACGAGCCGACAACACCTCAACCCGAATCTTGGCCGTCGATGACGACGCCGTCGCTTGCCAGCTTCTCGCCGAAATCTTATCGGACGACGGATATCGGGTCGAATCGGCCTCCGGCGGTCGGGAGGCGGTGGCGCACCTCGAGCGAGAATTTTATGACTTAATTATCACCGATCTGAAGATGCCGGGGGTGGATGGTCTGGAGGTCCTTCGGCGCTATAAGGAGCAGAGTCCCGAGACGCTGGTGATCCTGGTGACCGCGTTCGGATCGATGGAATCGGCGATCGATGCGATGAAGGCGGGTGCCTTCGACTACGTCAGCAAGCCGTTTCGGGAAGACGAGATCAAAATCGTTGTCCGCCGTGCGCTCGACCAGCGACGCCTGCAAAAGGAGAATGAACAATACCGGCAAGAGTTCACCCGGACCTATGGCCTTAATCAGATCATCGGGCATAGTCGTTTGATGACCGACATTTATAAAACGGTGGCGATGATCACCGACCGGAACAGCACGGTCCTGATCCTGGGAGAAAGCGGAACCGGCAAGGAGCTGATCGCCCGGGCGATCCACTACAACGGTCCCCGCGCCGGGAAGCCGTTTGTCGTCGTCAACTGCGCCGCGCTCCCGGAGCCGCTGTTGGAGAGTGAAATGTTCGGCCACGTTCGAGGGGCCTTCACCGGCGCGATTGCGAGCAAAAAGGGGCTCTTCGAGGAGGCGGAGGGGGGAACCCTATTTCTCGATGAAATCGGCGAGATGGGCCTGGCCCTTCAGGCAAAATTGTTGCGGGCCCTTCAAGAGCGGGAGATCCGGCGGGTCGGCGCCAACGATCCGATCCGTGTCGATGTCCGGATCATCACCGCGACCAATCAGCCGCTCGAACAGCGGGTAAAAGAAGGACGCTTCCGCGAAGACCTTCTCTATCGCCTTCGGGTGGTGACGATCCCGCTGCCGCCGCTGCGCGACCGGCGGGAAGATATCCCGCTGCTGGCCGACTATTTCTTGAAACGATATGCCGCCGAGACGAAGAAGCGCGATCTGGCATTTACTCCCCAGGCGCTCGAGGCGATGAGCCGGTACGCCTGGCCGGGAAATGTCCGTGAGCTGCAACACGCGATCGAACAGGCGGTGGTGTTGACGACCGGCCGCGTCATTCTCCCTGAGGATCTGCCGCTGTCGGTCCGGGACGGTCCGGCCTCGGAAGAGGGTCTTCCCCCTTTCCCGTTGATGTCGCTCGACGAGCTGCAGCGGCAATACCTGATCCGGGTCTTGCAGGAAGTTTCCAATCGAACCGAAGCGGCGCGGATCCTGGGGATCGACCGGAGGACCCTCTACCGAATGGCCCGGCGGCATGGGATCTCCTTGGCCGAGGAGAAAGGAGAAGAGGGACATTCCGAATAGTGCAAATGTGCCCCACTGTTGTGGCAGCTTTGCTTGTTACTCACCCAATTTTTTTCTCATTTTCGCTTTCCTTGTTGTTCAGATCACTCATTTACTTTGAAAAGTCATCCGCTACCGAGGTCGTCCCGATTTTCTCCGCCCTTTGAATTTCCGGCACCGGTCCTGCAAAGTAATGATGCGACCCGTTTGAGGCATCTTCGGGAGAGGTCCACAGGAATTCTAATAAGGAGGCTGGGGAATGGCTGGATCTACGAAAACTGATATTCGGACGAATGTCTATTCGGAAGAGAGAAAAAAAGAGTCGCGATTGGGGGAGCCGAATAACGGTTCCTATATCATCGGGCCGGGACTGGATCAATTTTATGAATTTATTTACAGATATGGTCTGCCTATCCTACTTTTCACATCGGTCATTCTCTTTTTCTGGTTCATGTGGTCGATTGATTTCAGCGGTTCAAAGTTTAAATAGCGTCAAGCTTAAGCATAACGGTTTGCACCTCTCGCCTAAGGGGATCACCGCCTTTCAATAAATCGTCACAAGTTCATTTTCCGTGAGATCCATTTCTGTTCGGGCGCAACGGCCGTCTCGATCAACCGACTCTCCAAAACGGTTGTGAAAAGACGGCCGTCTGTTTTTATCTCCGAAGCCTCTTTATCATCCAAAATCGTTCACTCGCGGCCCTGTGACATCCGCGTTTCAAGTGTGATAGGATAAAAATAAAAGCTTTAGTTGGGAGGGTTCCATGTTGGAAAAATTCCCGGAGGAAGAGAGAGCCATTCACCGAATGACGACCGAAGGGCGTACCTGGCGGAACGGATCGGTTTTCCGTCCGTTGAGCCGGCTGGAGCGATTGAAATTCGGTTTGATGGCGCTTCTTGCGCTGACGATTTTTATCGGCGTTCTGATTTCCGCTTTCTTTATCGGATTGATGCTTGCCATTCCGTTGACCCTTCTCTGGATGGCCTGGCTCGCCCGGATTGCTTGGCGGCTTCGGATGCGATCACGCCTCCAACGCTTTTAGGCGACCTCTTTAAGAATAAACGAGAGCTCCTCGACCGCTCTTCCCTTAGAATCGATACCCTCATTTTTTTGTTCTCTTTCCGGAATGGTCCACTTAACTCCAGGGGATGCTTCCCTGCGTACCCCGCGTGCCACTACGCTTCTCACCGATCGGAGCGCAGGACTCCGATCTAACCTGCTGAAATAAAAACGCTTCCTTAATTTCCATTGACTTCCCCCGCCGGTTTCATTACATTTTTATCCAGGATAGCGCTTTCCCGCTGCAGGATGGAGTACCGCTTTGATGGAGCCCTCATCGACCCTTGGATCGGAAGCCGGCACGCGTCCCCTCTCCCCGAAGCAGCAAGAGGCGGTGGCGCATGGCGAAGGGCCGCTCCTCATCATCGCCGGGGCGGGGACCGGCAAGACGCTCGTCATCACCCGCCGGATCGTCCACCTGATTGCAACCAAGCAAGCGAAGCCGCACGAAATTCTGGCGCTGACTTTCACCGAAAAGGCGGCGAAGGAGATGGAGGAGCGGGTCGATCTGCTGGTCCCTTATGGCTATACCGGGGTGACGATTTCCACCTTTCATGCGTTCGGTGACCGGATCCTGCGGGAACATGGACTCCGGCTCGGATTGACCCCCGATTTTCGGGTGTTGTCGCGGCCGGAGCAGGTGATCTTCTTTCGAAAGCATCTCTTTGCTTTTCCGCTGAAAACCTTCCGTCCCCTCGGGAATCCCACCAAGCATATCGAAGCGCTCCTGACCCTCTTCTCCCGCGCCAAGGATGAAGATGTCGGTCCGGGAGCCTATCTTTCCCATGCCGATCGGCAGTTCACCCTGGCGCTGGCGACGCCGGAGGATCCAAGCCTGTTGGAAGAAGCGGCGTTCCAAAAAGAACTGGCGGAGACCTACCGGCATTATCAGCAGCTGTTGATGGAGGAGGGGTGCATCGACTTCGGCGATCAAGTCTCTATGACGCTCCGCCTCTTCCGAGAGCACCCGAATGTTCTCAAAAAGATCCAATCTCAATTCCGGTATATCTTGGTCGATGAATTTCAAGATACCAACTTCGCCCAGTTCCAACTGGTTCGCCTGCTTGCCGCCGGCCACAACAACATCACCGTCGTGGGGGATAACGACCAGAGCATCTACAAATTTCGGGGGGCGGCGATCTCGAACATTCTCGGTTTCGGAAGGATGTACCACGACGCAAAGCGGGTGGTTCTGACCGAGAACTACCGGGCGGTCCAGCCGATTCTCGACGCTTCTTACCGTCTGATCCAGCAGAACAACCCCGACCGTCTGGAGATCCAGGAGGAGATCGACAAGCGGTTGGTCTCTCAGGTCGAAGATCCCGTGCCGTCGCTTCTCGATCTGCCGGTCGTCCACCTTCACTTCGACACCCTCTCCTCCGAGGCCGATGCGGTGGCCCGGATCATCTCTGAAGAACAGCAAGGGGGGAGAAACCTCGGCGATTTTGCCATCCTCGTGCGGGCGAACGCCGATGCCGATCCATTTTTAAGGGCGCTGAATGTCCGCGGCATCCCCTATCGGTTTACCGGCAACCGCGGCCTCTACTCGCGGCCTGAGATCCGGCTGCTGATCGCCTTTATGCGGGCGGTGGCCGACTTTCACGACAGCAGCAGCCTTTATTATCTTGCGACTTCGGAACTCTACCGTCTCCCGGACGAAACGCTCGCCCGCTGCAATGCGTTGGCCCGCCGGAAGAACCAGAGTCTCTATGAAATCTTCAAGGAGATTGAGACCGACGGAACACCCCTTTCGCCGGAAGCGGCGGCAACGCTTCAGAAGCTGCTCGCAGATCTGCAGGCCTCGCTCCAGCGGGCGCGCGAGGTGGATGCCGGCGTGGTTCTCTATGAGTTCATCCGGCGAAGCGGGCTGTTGGAGCAGTATGCCGAGCGGATGACGGCGGCGCAGGAGGTGAAGATTCAGAATGTCGCCCGCTTCTTCGAGGAGATCCGTCGGTTCCAGCAGCTGACGCCGACCTCGGCGCTGCACGATGTCGTCGCTTACCTCGATCTATTGATCAAGGCGGGAGAGGATCCCCCCGCGGCGGAGGCCGAAGTCGATGCCTCGGCCGTCTCCGTATTGACCTTTCATAAAGCGAAGGGGCTGGAGTTCGATACGGTCTTCATGGTCTGCCTGGTCGATGGAAAGTTTCCGAGCCGGGAGCGGCGTGAGAGCATCGAGCTGCCGGTCGAATTGATCCAGGAAGAAATCCCGGAGGGGGACATCCACATCCAAGAAGAGCGGCGGCTCTTTTATGTCGGAATGACCCGCGCGCGCCGCCGCCTCTATCTCACCAGCGCCCGCGACATCGGCGGGGTGCGCGAGCGAAAGGTGAGCCCGTTCGTCCTGGAGGCGCTCAACCTGCCGATTCAGGCGGTTCCGACGACCAAGGCCTCCGCGTTAGAGGCGATCGCCCGGCATGGCGCGGTGGAGCAGCCCGACCTCTTCACCCGGCGGGCGCCGGCTTCAAATGAGCCGCTTTATCTCACCCACTATCAGATCGACGACTACTCCACCTGTCCGCTGAAATATAAGTTCACCCACATTCTGAGGGTGCCGATCTATCAGCACCACGCCGTCCTCTATGGAAGCGCGATGCATCAGGCGGTGGCGGCCTACCTTTCGGCGAAGATGACCGACGGCCTGGACAATGAGGCGACCCCCCGTCAGGCGTTGCCGCTCGAGGCGGTCTTGGCGGTCTTCGAGCGGGCGTGGCGCAGCGAAGGGTTTTTGAGCCGCCAACATGAAGAGCAGCGGTTCGCGGCGGGCCGTGCGGCGCTGAGGCGATTCTACGAAGCGCAGGAGCGCGGCGGAAGGCCTCCGACCTACATCGAAAAGGAGTTTTCGTTTACCTTCGACGGCAATCGGATTGCGGGGCGATGGGACCGGGTCGACGAGACCGACATGGGAGGGGTGGTCATCGATTACAAAACGGCCGAGGTGCACGACCAGAAGACGGCCGACAAGAAGGCGAAGGAGAACCTTCAGCTCACCCTCTACGCCTGGGCCTACCGGGAGCGGTTCGGGTCGTTACCGGTTCGGGTGGAGCTCCACTTCCTTGATTCGGGGCTGGTCGGGACGGCGGTCAAACAAGAAAAAGAGATCGAGAAGTTGCAAGAGCGGATTCGGCTGGTGGCGGAGGGGATTCGAAGGGAAATTTTTGAGGCGCGCCCCACCTACATCGCCTGCCAGTACTGCGCCTATCAGGACATCTGTCCGAATACCGCCGGAGCGGAATAAGAAAGTCTATCCATTCGAGCCATTCCAGATCGGCCAATGCCCGCCGAGCCCGGGCCAAACGATTGAAGAACGAAGGCGCATTAACCCCGCGCCGCTTAGCGATCCGTTCCGCCGGCCCTTCCACCGCCGGCAGGCCCGCCCGGCACCCCGCCACCTGAGTTCCCAGAGCCGGCGGTTCCGCCCCCGGCAGATCCATTCCCCGCTGCGCCATTGTTATTGGATCCATTGTTACTCGGTCCGGTTCCAACAATCCCGCCGGTCGCTCCGCTTCCGGCGCCGATACCCGCGATATCCGGTGGACAGGAAGGGGTCGTTCCTCTGCTTGAGGAATTGGGAGGGATCTCTTTCAGACCGGGAGACTCCTGCCTTTTGCCGAGCGGATCCGATGCGCCGGGAGGACAACGGATCCCTCCCCTTTGATCCTGGTCGACGCCGACACCGGGGGCACTCCCTTGCGGGAGCGGACCGGTCCCTCCGCCCCCCGCATCTCCCGGGGTGGTTTGCCCAAAAGCATGCGGGCCGCCACTCATCCACAGCGCCGTAATAAAAAACACCGTGACGATCGGTTGCATTCGCCTCATGATGTGACCTCCCCTGGACAGAGTTCCTTTAAATTACAAATGACTGAAGCGTGGAAACGACGATTGGGCTACAAAATAGAAAAGCCGCCCTGGAGGCGGCCTTCTAAATTGATAGATCATCGATCTGCTTGCGAGGTCGCTCAAGGATGCAGGGCAATCACCGGCCTTACTCCGGTGCCTGCCGCAGCTCCGTCAGCTTCTCCTCGATCTCTTCGACTTTTAATCCGATCGTTCGCATCAGCTCTTTCTGATCTTTCGGGCTCAGCTGTTTCATCAGATCGTCATATTTGGTGATGAATCCGGCGACGACCCCTTTGGCTTTCTCGACCTCTTCAGAAACGGTATCCTCCTCCGTGGCAAGAGAGATTTCCTCTACCACCTCCGGTAGAGATGCCTTGAGTTGCTCGACTTCTTTCTGTTTTTGCGGTTCCATCAGCGCCTCCTCATCTGCATGACCTTCTACCTCCTACTCTACCGGATTTCGCGCGCGCGGGTCAAATCAGAGGTTCGGAATTTGCCTTGGCATCCGGACATGCATCTCTATGAGAGAAGCAATCTAGGGTTGGAGCAGTACCTTCAACACCTCCCGGTCTGCCGCTCTCCGAAAGGCCTCTTTCCCTTTTTTCAACGGGAAAACATCCGTAATCAGCGGTCGGACATCGATCTTCTTCTGAGCGAGCGCCTCCAGCGCCGGTTTGAACGGGCCGCAGCGGGAGCCGACGACGGTGACCTCATCAATCACGACTTTCGCGAGATCGACTTTCGGTCTGCCGGCGCAGGTCGTTTCAAAACGATTGCGAAGAGCTTTGGGTCGGTTTCATGCATTGAAGAGTGTCTATAAATAGAAAAAAAGGACAATTTTGAAGGTGTCGTGGCTTACGGCAAGCGAACGCAAAACCAAGTTAAAATTAATTTTAGGGTGGCAACCCCAAGGTGCCAAGAATTAAATGAAGCAAGAGAATGAGTTTAGCTCTAACAAGGGCGGTCAAGCGGGCAGTCCTCCGCGGTGTTCGTTTGTGCTTGATAGCACAGGCTTCACCTCACTCCGGCCTGCAGCTTTCCGCCGACGTTAGCGGGCCATGTCCGATGAACCCGCCGATCACCCAACGACTTAAGCCATGGCCGCAAGCCGTGATGCTCGGCTTGTGGATGATGCTGGCCGCGGGCTGCGCGACCCGTTCGAAACCGGCCCCGTTGATGGCGGAGACCAAGCAGGCGGAAGTAACCCGCAAAGAGATCAACTACCAGCTTTTCGACTTTGTGGCCCGGTATTCGCGTCGTATCGAATTTGCCGCGGACCAGATCGCCGAGGCGACCTCCGATCCGAAAGTCCAGTATCAATCGCTGCTGTGGAAGCTCCACGCGGTCCCGGCTGCGTTCCTGGCGATCGTGCACCAGGATCCGGTGGCCATCCTGGTTGACCTGTGGGCGTTGTGCGCGCAGCAAACCGCCTATTTCGCCTCTGGCGCAGGCAAGGATTTGTTTGGCGACCAGCAGGGGGTGGCGGTAACGACCGTGCGGCAACTCGAGACCGAGGTGATGGCGATGGCGACGGACCTCCTGCGGCCGAAATCGGTTGTGGCGGCGCGGGAGGGGATTGCTCGGTGGACCGAGGAACATCCGCTGGAAAATCATCAGTTCGCACGAACCTCCATCATTTCGATAATGGCCCGGATTTTTCCGGACGGAACGGCCGGGCCGTTTCAGACGCTGAACTCGATGCCAGCAGAGATAGCCGATTTGAAGGGCCGACTGACGCTGCAGATGGATCAACTCCCGCGGCAGGCCCGGTGGCAGGCCGAACTTATGGCAACCGATCTTGCGGGCCGGTTGGTGGCTCAACAACTCACGAGTGCTTTTCAGTGGGTCAAGACCGAGCGGGAAGCGGTGCTGGCCGACATCGAACGGCAGCGGCTGGCTACGCTCGAAGCGATCCGCCAGGAACGCAGAATCATCTTGCAAGGCATCGAAGAGATGCGGAAGGCGACGCTCGCCGAGTTGCGGGCTCAGCCCCTCGCGCTGCAAATTGATGTTGAAAAGACGGGGTTGGCCCTCGTGGACCGGGTGTTTGCGCGACTGATGGTGCTGTTTGCGGTGGGGTATGGGGTGGTTCTGGTCACGATCCTTCTGGCGTATGCGTTTCTGCGCCGGCAACAACGTCCGCAAGCACGGGATTGGACCAAGGTGCAATACCGAAGCATAAGACAGAAAGGAAAAGAGCCATGACTAGAACCGGTTTCATAACTGATTTCCTTATGAAGCCGAGCGAAACGTTTCAGGCGCCCTTCGGGCACTTCCTCTATCGTAGTGCCTAAAGAGGGTCGCAAGCCGCAGGCTCCAATGCCCGGAGGCGTACTTGGAAAGTACGTTGAGGACATTTGGAGCCGAGAACGCGGGCCTGGAGCGTTTGCAGCCGGCTGCAATAGAAAGAAGTTATGAAACCAGCTCTAAGACACTCAATCTATTTTCAAGCCAAAACTCCTCGATGGAGTGAGACGAATGCTCCGTCTGGGTCCCTGGCTCCAAGATCGCCACAATAAATCGTGGCTGTCACCCTTATTTTAGGGCTGGAGCAACACCTTCAACGCCCCGCGCTCTGCCGCTTTCCGAAATGCTTCTTTTCCTTTCTTCAGCGGGAACACCTCTGTAATCAACGAGCGAACATCGACCTTTTTCTGAGCAAGCGCTTCGAGCGCCGGCTCGAATGGCCCGCAGCGGGAACCAACCACGGTGACCTCGTCGATGACCATTTTCGCCAGATCCACTTTGGGGCGGCCGGCGCAGGTAGTCTTCAGGACGATGGTCCCTTGGGGGCGGACCAGTTGTTGGGCGAGGTCGAAGCCTTTCGGGGAGCCGGTGGCGTCAATCACGATGTCGGAGAGATGCTGGAGCGGGATGGTTTGGTCAGGGGAAAGAGATTGGATGCCCCACTGCTCTAGGAGTTCTCTTCGTTCTGTGTGTCGTCCGAGGACGACCAACCTGCAGCGCCCCTTCAAGACTTGTGCAATCAGAAGACCAAGCTTGCCGTCGCCGAGCAGCGTGACGCGGTCTTCGGGACGGATCGAGAGTTGCTCGGTGATTCGGAAAGCGGCGGCGAGCGGTTCGGCGAAAACCGCTTCTTCGTCGGTGAGATTTTCCGGAACAAGATGGAGGTTTTGGATCGGCAGGGAGAGCTGCTCGGCAAAGCTGCCGTCCCTTCCGAGAATGCCGAGGACCGTCCGCTGATTGCAGTGGTTTCGCATTCCTCGGGCGCAGAAACAGCATTCGCCGCAGGCGGCGTTGATCTCGCCGACGACCCGCTTCCCGATCCAGATCGGATCGGGGGCCGATTCAACGACGCCGACAAACTCATGCCCCAAGACGCCGTGGAACCCCATATACCCTTTTGCAATTTCCAAGTCGGTGCTGCAGATGCCGGCCAGAGAGACCTGAATCCGGGCTTCGCCGGGGAGGGCGGGGAGCGGGAGGTTTTTGCGGAAGGTCAGGGCCTTCTTAAATGCGAGTCCCTGCATCGCTCAAAGATAGAGGCCTTGATAGGGGGTATTCTTGTCCGGCTCGCCGCCGGCGCTCTTAATCGTACCGAAGCGCTGCTCATACCGCTGGATGTTCTCTTGAAGCGCGGCGAGAAACCGTTTGGCATGGGCGGGGCTGGTAATGATCCGCGCCCGCACCTTGGCTTTCGGCGCTTGGGGCTGGATGTAGATGAAGTCGATGACGAACTCGGTCTCGCTGTGTGTTAAGAGCGCGAGGTTGGTATAGATCCCTTGCGCGACGGCGTCGTCAATTTCAACCTGGACCTGCACGGGGGGCTGGGTGGGTTGTCCGTTCGACATGAAAACGTCCTTATGAAAGATTGAAGGTGATTAATCGAAGAGGGCTGGCCGGGCCAGCTCTTCTTTGGGAAGAGCGACCTTCGGCTCTGCAGCTTCATGATCAATCGTGATCAGCCGGTCGCCGAACCGATCGAGTTTCTTCGAGGCTTCCTCATACCGGCCGCGTGTGTTCGAGAGGTGCTTTCCGATGACGTCGAAATCTTCCTTGAACTTGAAGAAGTCTCCCGACAGCCGCTGGAGCCGCTGGTGAATCTCCTGCGCCGATTTCTCGATCCGCAGTCCCCGGAAGCCGAGGACGATCGCCTGCAGATAGGCATAAAATGAATTGGGGGAGACCGGGATCACCCGCTTCGTGAGGGCATAGCTGCAAAGGCTTTTCTCGTCTCCAAACGCCTCATCCTTGATGATCGTCTCATAGTAGACATTTTCGGCGGGGATATACATCAGCGCGAAGTCGTAGGTTCCCTCATCCGGCAAGATATACTTTCCGGCAATCGAGTCAATATGCTTTTTCACGTCGGTGAGAAAGCGCTTTCGGTGGCTCTTCTTCTCTTCCTCCACGCTTGTCTCGATCATCTTCTTAAAATTTTCAAGGGGGAACTTGGAGTCCACGGAGACCAGCGCCGGGCCGAGGATGATGACCGCGTCGACCGCTTCGTTGCTCTTGAATCGGTGTTGCAGAATGAAATGGGTCGGCGGAAGAACCTGCGAGAGCAATTCGCCGAGGAAGAGCTCGCCGAGGCTGCCGCGCAGCTTGGGGGCCCGGAGAATCTCTTGGAGCGAGGAGATATTTTTCCCGACCTCATACACCTGCTGCGTCGCCTTCGTGAGCTCTCCGAGATTTTGTTTGACCTCTCCGACGACGCGCGCGGCGTTATCGAGACGGGAGCCGATCTGGCCCGTTGCGGAGGTGAGCTGCTGATTGACCGATTGAAGCTGGTTGTTGACCTGGGTGGTGATCTGTGAGAGCTGCTGCTGCACCAGGCCGGTGTTGGCGGCGAGCGCTTCGGAGAGTTGCTGGCGGAGTTGGTCGACCTGCTGCTGCATCAGGAACAGCCCGCCGTCTTGTGAAGGGGCTTTGAACGAGCGGGCAATCAGAACGAGCAGAAGGACGACCACAATTCCAAGCAGAGCGAGAAGTGCCATTTCCATGGGGCTGCTCCTAACCGGTATGCCGATAATTAGTACCGGATCTAGGAGGTGAAGTCAAACAAAATGTAGATCGCGCCGTCTTCCGTTTATTTAATGTCCGCTTCTTTACAACCGAATCCCCCTGTGTTAATTTTCTTTTCAAAAAACCCCTTTTATCGGATGACGACGTGAAAAAAAAGATCCTCATTTGGGCCCACCGGGGTGCATCGGGGCATGCGCCGGAGAACACCCTCGCTTCGTTTGAAAAGGCGATGGCGATGGGGGCGGACGGAATCGAGTGTGATCTGCGGGAGAGCCGGGAAGGAGAGTTGGTCGTTTTTCACGATCCGACGATCAAACGGTTAACGCGACAGGCTGGCCGGGTCGTCGATCTGTCGCTTTCCGAGTTGAAGCAATTGGATATCGGAACGTGGTTTGCCCCCGACTTCGCCGGACAGACGGTCGTCACCGCGAAGGAGCTGATTGCCAAGATCCCCCCTCCTTTTCTCCTGAACCTTGAAATCAAGGCGGCGGCGCCTCAGAAAATCGTCGATTTGGTTCGAGGGACGGGGATGGCCGACCGGGTGGTTGTCTCGTCGTTTGACCATACCCTCCTCAAGAAACTCCGTACGCTTCACCCCACCCTTCCGATCGGCTACTTGATCGACCGCGAACCCTTAAAGAAGATCTTGCAGGAGGCGCGGCGACTTGAAGCGGTCTCCCTCCATCTTCCTTCCAAGCGTATGAGCCCGGAGCTGATCGAGCAGGCGCACCAGGCGGGATTCAAGGTTTATGTTTACACGGTAAACGACCCCGATCAAATGAGATATTTCATAGAGATCGGAATCGATGGTCTGTTTACGAACTATCCCGATCGGTTAGCCGGCTTACTAAGTAAAACAATGGGTATTCCGGAGCCCTCTTCCTAAAATCTTACTTGCGGATCGGCTTCTCGCGGTGTTATCATCAAGCATTGTCTTTGGAGAATGTGACGTTGTCCAAGGCCTCTGAGCCTCCATCCCTCTCGTCCCGAGAGGAGCCAATTAAAAAGGGCCACTCAATTCGGGGTACCCTCGTTCAAGAGGGGCTCTTTCGGCCGGAAGGAACGTCGGCAGCCGGAAACGACCTCTGGCGGATCGCCAGTGAGCCCTATTGGATCTCAAAAGAGGAGTTGGTCTTTCTAGAAACACTCGGAAACCAGCTCCTTTCTTTTTATCAGGCGGCAAATCGACTCTACCTCGACAGTGTGCATGGTCGCGCCCCGCAGTGGGTGGCCGGCTATCTGGACCAGGGAAAGCCGGAAGCGGTGGTCGAATATGGCCGGATGAATCGATTTAAGCAAGATCTTCCGGGGATTATCCGGCCCGACCTCATTCCGACCGACGAAGGGATGATTGCCACTGAACTGGACGCCGTTCCGGGCGGGATCGGCCTCCTGGGGGGGCTCTCCGCGGCCTACGCGGCCCAGGGAGAGAGCCCGGTCGGATTAAGCGATGGGATGATTGCCGGTTTCGAGCGGATGATCCGCTCCCAGTCGGCGGCAGAGAACCCCTTGCTGGCGATCGCCGTCTCCGATGAATCCAAAGATTACCGGCCGGAAATGGAGTGGCTGGGGCGGGCGCTCAACCGGCGGGGCCTCCGGACGCGGGTCCTCCATCCAAGAGATATTTATTTTACCGAGGAGGGGCTCTGGCTGGGAGAAGCGGGGGGGCGGGCGCGGATCGATCTTCTCTATCGCTTTTTCGAGCTGTTTGATCTAAAGAACATCCCAAAATCGGAGCTGATCTTCTACTCCGCCAAGAAGAAGCAGGTTATTCTGACCCCGCCGCCCAAGGCCTTCCTGGAGGAAAAAAGTCTCTTCGCCCTTTTCCACCATCCTGTCCTAAAGGAGTTTTGGCTCCGGCAGCTCGGAGAGGCGACGACGGCCCAGCTCCAGCGGATTTTTCCGAAAACCTGGATCGTCGATCCGCGGGAGGTTCCTCCCCACGCGGTGATTCCCGATCTGACCTTGGACGGACGGCCGGTCACCGACTTTAGGCAGTTGGGGGGAGCGACGCAAAAGGAACGGCAGCTCATTCTCAAACCGTCCGGTTTCTCAGAGCTGGCTTGGGGAAGCCGAGGGGTGATCGCCGGCCACGATCATCCGGAGGAGGAGTGGAAAGCAGCCATCGAGCACGCGCTGCAGCGTTTTTCAACGACCCCCTACATCCTTCAAAAGTTCCGCAAGGGGAAGAAAGTGACTGTCTCTTACTATGATTTTGAGGGGGAGCAAACGGTCACGATGGAGGGGCGCGCGCGGCTTTCTCCCTATTATTTCGTCGATGGAAAAGAAGCGCGGCTGGGCGGAATTCTCGCGACCGTCGTCTCGACTGAAAAGAAGTTAATTCATGGAATGGTCGATGCTGTCATGGCCCCCTGTGCTGTTGCGCATTAGCCGGACGGTCTAGAACAATCAAATGAAACGAATGGGAAGATGAAGCTTTATAATTTGGAATCGTGTCCTTACTGCAAAATGGTGAGAGATAAGTTAGAAGATCTTGAACTGGAATATGAAAAGGTCGAGGTTCCATCCCATCGGTCTAGTCGGAAAGAGGTCTTCGAGGTATCGGGCCAATATTTGGTCCCGGTGCTGGTCGACCAGGGAGTCATTCTGGATGATGAAGATGAGATTATCGCTTACCTCGACGAGAAGTACGGACAGCGGTCCTGACGAGGGACCGGTCTTCCTGATTCGATGATGAAAGGGAGTGAGTGCTGTGGAACAGTGGCAGAAAGATATCAAAGAAAGCATCGATGATGTTGAAACATTAGAGAAAGTGTTGGGCGTTCCCGCGGAAGAGGTCCGTCAAGTGGTCGAGCAATATCCGATGCGGATCACCCCGCACGTTTTTAAATTGATCCGAGAGAAGGGGGATTCGATCTGGAAGCAGGTCGTCCCGACCGCCGAGGAAGATCACCCCGACGCCGCCTGCGACTCCGAAGATCCGCTGCATGAGGAGAAAGACAGCCCGGTGCCGAACCTGGTCCATCGTTACCCCGATCGGGTGTTGCTGGTGATCACAAACCAGTGCCCGATCTACTGCCGGTTTTGCACCCGAAAGCGCTTCGTCGGATCGCCCGGGACGATTACCCCGGAGAATTTAAAGCAGGTGGTCGATTATATCTCGGCCCACACGGAGATCCGCGACATTATCCTCTCCGGCGGCGATCCGCTGATGGTCGTCGACCTGCTCCTGGAGCGGGTGTTAAAGGCGCTCCGCGCAATTCCGCACCTGGAGATCATCCGGATCGGCAGCCGCGTGCCGGGAACCCTTCCCTCCCGGATCACCGAGAACCTCTGCAACATGCTCAAGAAGTACCACCCGCTCTATATGAATTTGCACTTCAATCACCCCGATGAGATTACCCCCGAGGTGGCCAAGGCGTGCGGGATGCTTGCCGATGCGGGGATCCCGCTCGGAAGCCAGACCGTCCTGCTCGACGGGGTGAACGACGATCCGGAGGTGATGAAGCGGCTGATGCAGAAGCTCCTTGCGATTCGGGTGAAGCCGTATTACATCTACCAGGCCGATCTGGTCAAAGGAACCCACCATTTCCGGACCCGGGTTGAAAAGGGATTGAAGATCATCTCCGCCCTGCGCGGTCATACCTCCGGCATGGCGGTGCCCCACTACGTCATTGACGCCCCCGGCGGCGGCGGAAAGGTCGCGATCCTACCGCAGGACACCCTCCTCTACCTTGACGACGACCAGGCCATTGTAAAGAACTACGAGGAGAAGACCTTTAACTACCCGCAGCCGAACGCCCCGAAAGAGGTCGGGAAAAATGCCGCCTCGTTTTGGGTTGTTCCGCACGACACCGATTAGGGTTTTCATTGAAAGAATCTCCGTTTTATGGTAGCGTATCGCCATTCCCAAATAGCAGAAAAATGTCCTTAATCGGAGGGTTGGCATGATCAAGAGCGATCGGTGGATTCGGCGGATGGCGAAAGAGCACGGGATGATTCAGCCCTACGAGGAAAAACAGGTTCGGGCCGGTGGAATCTCCTACGGTGTTTCCTCCTACGGATACGACATTCGGATCGCCAATGAATTTAAGATTTTCACCAATATCAACAACACGATCGTCGATCCGAAGCAGTTTGACACGAAGTCGTTTGTCGACTTCAAGGGGGATGTCTGCGTCATCCCGCCGAACTCCTTCGCGTTGGGGAAGAGCGTCGAGTTCTTCCGCATTCCGCGAAACGTCATGACCATCTGTGTGGGGAAATCGACCTACGCCCGCTGCGGCATCATCACCAATGTCACGCCGTTCGAGCCGGAATGGGAAGGGTTCGTCACACTGGAGATCTCCAACACCACGCCGCTGCCGGCGAAGATTTATGCGAATGAAGGGATTGCCCAGGTCCTCTTCTTCGAATCGGACGAGCCGTGCGAGATTTCCTATGCCGACAAGAAGGGGAAGTACCAATCCCAGGTAGGGATCACACTTCCCAAGATTTAACCTCTCTAGTATAGGTGCCTCTGATGGGAAACATGAGAAAAAGACCCTATGCGACCGATTTAAGGACCCTGGAGCGGGAGACCGAGGTCGCATTCTATAAGAGCAGCGGTCCAGGCGGCCAAAAGAAGAACAAGACGGAGAGTTCCGTCCGCCTGCACCACACCCCCTCCGGCCTCATCATCATCGCGACCGAGCAGCGCTCCCAGGCTCAAAATCGCGTCTTGGCCTTCCGGCGTCTACAACGAAAACTGGTCGACTTAAATCGCGTTCCGAAGCCGAGGATCAAGATGCAGATTTCTCAAGAATCGAAGGCGCGGATGGTCGAGGCCAAGAAAAAGCTCGCCGAGAAGAAACGCCTTCGACAAGCCAACGAGCCCCTCGCTGAAATGATGTAAGCCACACGGAAACTGTCTTTAGAGCGTGATCCCTTGCAAGAGAGCGGATTTTTGTGACTGGGTGTGTGATGGACGGTCAGGGAGGATAGGGAAGCGGGTTCCGGGGGGCGAGGACCGGGTGCGATTGATCCAGAAGGTTTTTCCCGCACCCCCCGCAAAGCGCAGTTCCCGTTTTATTGGCCGATCCGCAGTGGGGACAGTGAAGCGCCATCGGAAACCGGCATTTCCAGCAAAACGAGCGATGATTTCCATTCCGGACCTTGCATGCGGGACATTCCATACCAAAACTGTATCACGCACGTGGTGTTCGTCAAGGCGCCCGATCCGGCAGACTTCTCCATCGCCTCTCTATTATATTGAAGTAAATCCGAAATAAATTTCAGCGTCACCTATCCTGTTTGCCGCAGCCTGAAAAGACTATTTTCCTTCCAGTTCCCTTAGCCGGGTCTCGGCCTGCTTGGCGGTCTCGGTGTTCGGATATTCCTTCACGATCTGCTCATAAAGCTGGCGGGCATGTTTGAAGTTCCGCTGTTGTTCTTCAAACTGTGCGGTGCCGTAAAGCTCTTTGCTCTTCGCTTCCGGGTTGCCGCATCCGAAGAGCAGCAAGAACAAGCAAAGAGAAAAGATCCGACCGAATCGACTGTTCCACCCGTCCATTTGTCACTCCATCAGCAATCCGATCTGTTCGATTTCTCCTCCCGTCTCCGGCGCTTCCAGTGTCAGCAGGCGGCCCGATGTCAGCGTCCGCTCCACCTGCCGGGCGGTCTCCCGTTGGAGCTTCTCGGAAATCCAGATCTCCCGGCCGTCGCGCGATCCGACAAAGGTGCCGCCGTGGAATACAACCGCGTTGGAAGGCTGGGCGGTCACCCGCCGGCCGCTCGTGAGAATCCCGATCAGATTCAACGGATCGACCGCCGAGAGGAAGACCATCTGCGGCTCCGGTGGATTCTGCCGAAGGTGGCGGAGCGATTCGACCGCCTCCGGCAGACCATACTGTTCGCCGCCGACATCGAGGACGAATCGGCCGCCGCGGAGCTCTCCACGCTGCTCCAACCGTCTTAAAATCGGGAGAAGTATATACCAGGCCGGCGCTCCCTCCTCACGGCCGAGCAGGTCTCTGAAAAGAATGCCGTACCGCTGGAGAAGCTGCCAGGCCCACGCCTCGGTCTGTTCTTCTATTTCATAGGGCCCGTGCGGATGAGAGGGAGAAGGATCCTCCGATGCCTCCACACCCCGCGCTCGCGCCGGCAAAGCCGGTCGCTCGCTTTCATTTTTCGGAATATCGGGGAGGAGGGTCCAGCGACCGCTCCCGCGCGGGCGAGGGGCGCGCTTCCAGCCGCGGCGTCGGCGGGACGCGCCGGCTTGCTCCGTCCGCTTCGGATCGGTGAGCGATCGGATTGCCGAGAAGCCATCCCCGGTCACCAGCCCGACCGCGACCAGCTCCCAGAGGGCGTCGTTGATTTGCGCCGGCAGAAGACGGGTTGCGGAGAGGAGGTCGGAGACAAACGAGGCCCCCTGCCGACGAAGCACTTCGAGGAGGGTCTTCGCATTCTCGCTCAGGAAGGGGAGTTCGTTGGGAATAGATCGAAGCCACCCCAAATCTTCCCGCGCCATCAGCGAGATGGGAAGGTTGCGCGTCGCCTGTTTGGGTCGGCCCGGCTCGTCCCCGTTGCTTTTCTTCGCAGCAGGCGGAGTCAGTCGTCCCCAGGCGACCTCGCCGTTTAAGCAGAGCTCATCGAGCCAGATCGGATTATAGCGGGCAATCCGGGCGGGGAGGATGACCCGCTCCCAGGCGACAGCCGGAATCTCAAATCCTTGCAGCTGTTCGATGATCGAGAAGAGCCCCTCGCGGCCGTGCAGCTGCGCACCGGGGAGAACCCGATGCCATTGCAGGAGAAATTGAACGAAGGTCTCGACCGGGGCCGGTTCGATCTGACGCCGCAGCCGGTCGAGCGTCAGCCGGTGAATCCTCGCCAGGAGCCTTCGCGCGCACCATTCTATTATAGGTGGGGGCCCGTCCGGAGAAGAAGGAGAAAGGTCCTCCGAGACATCCAGTGTTCCACCCTGTGCCCCCACGCCCCGCGCTCGGACCGGCAGAGCCGGATCCTCGCTTTCTGGTTCCTCCGGAGTAAATCTTCCGCGTAGGACAAAACCTTCGGCTTCCAACGCACCAAGGGCCGATTCGACATAATGCGGATCGATCCCTAAATCAGCGGAGAGGTGTCGGAGGGTTGTCGGGCCGACGACTTCGAGGCGGCCGCGGACCAGCGCCACCCAGCCTTCGGAGGCCGACCAATCTTGGCGAATCCCCTCCGGGATCGCCGGTGTTGACTGGGGAATGAGGTCGGGCCGGGCGGCGTGAACCATCGGCCACTGTTCGACGGCGGTCCAGAAAGTCCGACCTTCCGAATCGCGGGCTTCGACGACGCGGCCGGCCAGCCGGAGGGTGTGGAAAAAGGGAGCCCAAGCCTCCCCCTCGGCGGCGGGGAGCATCCCTATCAGCAACAGCGCATCGTGCAACTCATCGGCGTCGCGGACGAGCGGCCAGGCCTCTTTCCGGACCTGCTCGATGGCGAGCGGATCGAGCCGGCCGATGTCGCGGACCGACTCGACGGTCAGCGTCCGCCGCGTCGCCACCGCCCGCGCCCGCCGCTCTTCCAGGGGCGCATCGTCGAGGAAAGCATAGGGGCTCGCGTTCAAGATCTGATAGGCAAAGGGGGTCGGCTCGCGGGTGTCGGCGGCGGTGATTTCGATCTCTCCCCGCTCGATCGATCTCAGCAGGTCAAGCCAGCCGTCGAGGTCCATCGCTTCGTGCAGACAATCGAGGATTGTCTGTTCGACCAAGGGATGATCAGGCACCGGGATATCCTCTCCCGGTAGGTTCTCGCGGCAAGCCATCTGCTGCGGGAAGACCGAGCAGAGAAGGTCGTCCGATTTCATCCGCTGGAGCGCCGGCGGAACCCGCTTGCCGTTTCGCTGCCGGAGGATCGCGAGCGCCCGGTTGGCATTCCAACGCCACCGGGTGTTGAACATCGGCGCGGCGAGGAGCGCCTGGACCAAGATCTCCTTCCCAGCGTCGGAGCGAAGCATCTTGGCGACCTGCTCGAGCGGAAAACTCTGCTGCGGCCCAAGCGAGAGGACGATCCCATTGTCGTCGGCGCTCGCTTGTAGCTCGAAATCAAACGTCCGGCAGAAACGCTTTCGGAGGGCGAGCCCCCAGGCCCGGTTGATCCGTCCGCCGAACGGCGAGTGGATGACGAGCTGCATCCCGCCCGACTCATCGAAAAAGCGCTCAAAAAGGAGATGCCGTTGGGTCGGGAGCAGGCCGATCGCTGCTTTCTGTGCCGCGGCATAGTGGACCATTTGGCGCGCGCCGAATTCATCGAGCGCCGCCTCTTCCATCAACCAGGTGGCCGCCTCGTCCGGCCGGTCGACCCGATCGGAGAGCTCGTCCCGCAGATCGGAGAGCTCGGCGGAGAGCTCCATCGTCCGGGCCGGCGCTTCCCCCCGCCAAAACGGAATCGTCGGCGGTGCGCCGTGCGCATCGGTGACGAGCACATCGCCGCCGCGAACATGAATGACCCGCCACGAGGTATTCCCCAGCAGAAAGACATCGCCCGAGAGGCTCTCGACGGCGAAGTCCTCATCGACCGATCAGACGACGACCTTCTCCGGCTCCGCCACGACTCGATAGTCAGCCAACTCCGGGATGGCGCCGCCGGAGGTGATCGCCGCCAGTCGCGCCCCGCGCCGCGCTTTGATCTTTTTGTTCACTCGATCGTGATGGAGGTAAGCGCCGCTTCGGCCGAGGCGGGTGGCGAATCCCTCGCTCAACATCAGGACCACCTCGTCGAACTTCTCCCGCGTGAGGTGATGATACGGCCAGGCGCCGTGGCTCAACTCGAAGAGGGTTTTCTCGTCCATCTCCCGGTCAGCGGTTTCTGCGACGATCTGCTGCGCCAAGATATCGACCGGCGCCTCCGGCGGGTGAATCCGGTCGAGCCGGCCGTGGCGGATCGCCCGGATCAGCGCCGCGCACTCGATCAGCTCGTCGCGCGTCAGCGCGAAGAGGCGTCCTTTGGGGGTCAACCCGAGCGCATGTCCCGAGCGGCCGACCCGCTGTAGGAAAGTTGCGATCGACCGGGGGGAGCCGACCTGCACGACGAGGTCGATGAAGCCGATGTCGATCCCGAGCTCCAACGACGCCGTCGCCACAACCGCTTTCAGCTCTCCCGCTTTCAGCCGTTGCTCGGCGCGCAACCGGATTTTCTTGGAGAGGCTGCCATGGTGTGCGGAGACGGCGTTTTCACCGAGGAGGTCGGTGAGATTGTGGGTGATCCGCTCGGCGAGCCGGCGGGTGTTGACGAAGACGAGGGTGCTTCGATGCTGCTGAATGATCTCGGCGAGCCGATGATAGACCTCGGCCCACTGCTCGTTGGAGCAGACGGCGGAGAGCTCGCTCGGCGGCACCTCGACGGCGAGGTCGAGATTGCGTTGGTGCCCGACGTCGACGATCGCGCAGCGGGGCGTTCCATCGGGGTCAACCCGTCTGGTCCCGACCAAAAACCGGGCGATCTCGTCCATCGGCCGCTGGGTGGCGGACAGTCCGATCCGGACCGGCCGTTTGTTGCAGAGCGCCTCGAGCCGCTCGAGCGAAAGGGCGAGGTGCGATCCCCGCTTGTCGCGCGCGACGGCGTGGATCTCATCGACGATGACCGTCTCAACGGTCCGCAAAATCTCTCGGCTCTTCTGTGCGGTGAGGAGGAGGTAGAGCGACTCCGGCGTCGTCACCAGAATGTGCGGCGGTTTTCGGAGCATCGCCTGCCGCTCCGACGAGGGGGTATCGCCGGTCCGGACGACCGCCCGGATCTGCGGCAGCTTGGTCCACTGCTGAACGGCGCGCTTTTGGATCTCTTCAAGCGGGGTCTCAAGGTTCCGCTGGATGTCGCTGCTCAGCGCCTTGAGGGGCGAAACATAGATGACCTTCACCTCATTCGCCAGCCGCCCCGCGATGCCCTCTCGGACCAGCCGATCGATGGCGCAGAGAAATGCCGCAAGCGTCTTACCGGACCCGGTCGGCGCCGCAATCAGGGTGTCTTCGCCGGCGAGAATATGCGGCCACCCGAGTTTTTGCGGCTCGGTCGGCTCGCCAAATTTCTCTCTGAACCAGCTTGAAATGATCGGATGAAGATGGGCTAAAGGCATAGGCAATTATTATACTCTGTAGAGAAAGATTGTAAAAGAGGGGAAATTTCGGCAGAATAATATGAATCGATCTTAAGCAAAGCTGGAGGCCCCATGAATCCAAGCGCACTTCCCCGGCGTCCCGGTCCACGACCGCGCACCACAGACACCCATCCACACTCCCAGGTCGATCAACATCCTCCCACACCCATCGTTGACAGTCTCTGTACGCGCCTTTTCACATTGCCTGGCGTCGTCGAGGGGCCATCCATGGTCTCGGTTCCAGGCGCCCGCGCGCTCTGGCTCCGTCCGGAGGAGGCGCGCGGGCCGCGCGAGGCGTTTATGGTCTCGACGGAGTTCGCCCACGTCCATCCGTTGCCGGACGGCAGCCTCCACCTGGCGCTTCCGCCCGACCTGGCCGACGAGGTGATCCGGCAAGGGTGGGGAGAACAGCACCCGATCGCAAAACAGGGGCTGATCCCGGCGAATGTCTGCATGGTCTATGCGCCGAGGGACGAGGATGAAATCGAGGTCTTGGCCGGGTTGGTTGAATCAACGCTCCATTTTGCGAGGGGAAAGTAAATGATTAGAATCGCAACGTCAGATGGAGAGATTGCGGCCTGCTATCCGGTGATGCGTGAGTTACGGCCGCATGTCGGTGAGGATGTTTTTCTCGCACGGGTCAGGGCGCAGGAGTGGTCGGGGTATCGGCTTGCTTATATTGAGAAAGGGGACGACCCCGTCGCTGTGGCGGGGTTTCGGTTTTCGGAGAATCTTGCCTATGGACGGTTTCTTTATGTCGATGATCTCGTCACCCGATCAACCGACCGCTCTCACGGATACGGAGCGACGCTTCTCTCCTGGCTCGTTGCGTTGGCGGAGAAGGAGGGCTGCGCGCAGCTCCACCTTGATTCCGGGGTGCAAAGAAAGGAGGCCCATCGTTTTTATGAACGAGAGGGGATGGAGCGGAGCAGTTACCATTTCCGCAAAATGATCATCTCCGACCCGCTGGCATAATCTCATCTATTCGCTATAGCTCGCAAACGACTTCGGCGTCTCCCAGAGACGCACCTCGGAGACCGGCAGCTTTTGGGAGATGGCATAATCATAAATCAGCTTCGAGATCGCTTCGGCGGTCGGATTTTCGTCGATGAGGTAGTACCTTTCTTTCCCCGCTTCCAGCGCGGGGATCAGCGGGTCGCGGCGGCAGAGGATCATGTTGTGGTCAAGGTTGTCGTCGATCCAGACCTGGACGACCTGCTTGATCTCCTCGAAGTCGCGGACCATTCCGAGTTCGTTTAGCTTCTCCGCATAGAGCTCGATTTCGACTTTTCCATTGTGGCCGTGGAGATGGCGGCACTTGCCGCTGTAATTTAAAAGACGGTGGCCGTAGCAGAAGTGGATTTCGCGGGTAACCTTATACATCTCTCATCCTTTCAGTATCAAATCGACATCAAAGTCAGGCAATCAACCGTCCGCCGTCGATCACGATCGTCTCACCGGTCATGAAGTCGGTTCCTTCAATTAAAAAAAGAATGGCATTCACGATATCCTGTGGGGAGCCGGTCTTTTTTAGGGGTGTTCCCCGAAAGACTTCTTCTCGTTCCGCCGAATCGAGATCTTCGGGAAGGAGGATTGGGCCGGGCGCGATGGCGTTCACCTCAATCTTCGGGGCGAGGGTCTTTGCCAAGCCTTTTGTTAGGGCGATCACGCCGGCCTTGGAAATACAGTAGGGGAGATAGTCGAGATAGGGGCGAAAGCCGGACCAGTCGGCGAAATTGATGATCTTTCCCCCCTCTGCCTGCATCGCCTTTGCGGCCGCCTGGGCGCAGAAGAAGCTTCCCTTCAAATTGCTGTCGAGCGTGATATCCCACGCCTCCTCGGTCACCTCAAAGAGCGGCGTCTTAAAGAAAACCGCGGCATTGTTGACGAGCACATCAAGGCGGCCGAAAAATGCGACCGTCTCCTGAACGATTCGACGACAGTCGCTCGGCCGGACGAGGTCTCCCTGAACCGGGTGGGCGCGCCCTCCCTGCCGCTCGATCTCCTGCACAACCGACTCGGCCTCTTTTTTAGAGCGATTATAATGGATGGCGACCTGCGCCCCCCGCGCCGCGAGGGCGAGCGCGATCGATCGGCCGACCCGTCGGCCGGCGCCGGTGACCATCGCCGTTTTGCCCTGTAGGTTCATTCGCGCATTGCTCCCCTTCGGTGAATTTCGCTATGATAGTATGCAGGGCGAAAAAGATCAAGGAGGGATCTGCCGGTCCAAGCAGTCTTTCGAATCGACCTTCCGAATCGGTTTTCAATCGGTTTTCATCGGCTGTAAAGTTTTCCGTCGGTATCCGACAGGGTTGTGGCAATTTCGGAATTGATTTGCCCGGGCCAGTTTGTTAGAATCAACTCTCCATAAAGACCAAAATGGTATGAGAGTGAAAAAAGAGAGCGGGAAAACCGGAAAGGTGCTTGTGCTGGTCAGCGGCGGGATCGACAGCGCCGTGCTTGTGTCGGAATTGTCGGGTCAATATGAATCGGTGATCCCCTTTTACATCCGGAACGGATTCACCTGGGAAAAAGTGGAGCTTCATTGGCTCCGGCGGTATCTGAAAAAGATCGCCTCCAAGGCGATCGCCCCGTTGAAGGTGATCGATCTTCCGCTTCGGGATGTTTATCCCTCCCATTGGAGCCTCACCGGAAAAAAGATCCCGAGTTTTGATTCCGAGGACGCGGCGGTCTATCTTCCCGGAAGAAACATCATCCTCCTCGCGAAAGCCGCCGTCTATGCCGCGCTCCAGGGGGTGGAGTTCATCGCCTCGGGCATCCTCAAGGGGAATCCCTTTCCCGACAGCACCCCTCTTTTTTTTAGGACCTTGGAAACGGCCTTGTCGGAGGGGCTTCATTCCCCCCTGACGGTGATCACCCCTTATGCGCAGCTCTCCAAGCGGGAGGTGTTGGAGCGGGGGCGCACCCTTCCCCTTTCACTCACCTTCTCCTGCATCTCTCCGAAGGGCCTTGCGCATTGCGGAAAATGTAACAAGTGTGCGGAGCGGATGCGCGCCTTTCAGGCCGCCGGCCTTTCCGATCCGACAAAATATCGGTCGGTTTCCCGGTTGAAAGGAAAGAGTCATGTCTGATTATGCTGCAACGTTTCCCTCAGAGTCACCCGGCTGGGAGCGCCGAAACCGAAGCTTCCGGAATCGGCTTCGCCGAAAATTAAACGATTACTGGCTCATCCCTCTTCTGCTCTGTTATCTGCAGCTCTCGACCCAATTTATCTATTCCGCGGAGCCCCCTTTGGAGCGGCTCTACAAGGGAAACAAAAACTTCCTTCAAGGAATCCCTGTCTTTTATAAGATTACCACCCAGGCGTTTCCCTACACGCTGATCGGACATTTCTCGGAAATTGCCGATTACGGGCTCTACCAACTCAATCTCTTGCAGGTTCCCCACGACGAGCTGAGGTCGGCGCTGGAAGCCCCGAAGACCGGACAGCAAATCTATGATCGGGTTGCGGCCTCGCGTCAATATCGCCAGAGCGAGCTGGGAGGGATCTTAACCCTTTCGTATCGAGAGGGACGACCGGAAGTCCATCTCTATGAAATACCTTCGTTGAATAGCGCTTATCTCGCTCAACTTCGGGAGATGCGGCAATCGATCCTGCGCTTTGCCGATTTTATCTCTCTCTCGTCGAACCAGGATATCTTTGAGAAGGTCGGTCTGCAGCAGCGGTGGGTGACCGACTTAACCCGCCTGCTCCGAAACGATCGACTTGCGGATAAGGTGAAGATGACCTTGGTCGATAACTTCATCGAAACGTTCGAGGCGCTCTCCGAATCGCGCTTTCTTCTCTCTCCCTATCAATTTAAAGAAGCGCTGGGGAAAGTGCCGTTCGGAGAGCACTTTGTCGCCCTCTTCCACTTCCACAACGGCGTCAACGAGCCCCCCTCCAGCATCGACATCGAGCAGAGCCTTCGGAAGCGGCAGGTCGTGATGACCCTTTCACGGCAGGGATTGGTTCTCTATGATGTTGTAAAACAGGACCTCCAGAGAATCGACATAGACATTGACAAGCGGGTCTCGCTCCAATAAAATAGCAAAATTCGGCCCGGCGCGACGTCGGGATCCGTCAGTGAGAGTGGTTGAGGAGAAGAGATCAATGAAGATTATTTTAAAGGAAGATGTCGAGAAGCTCGGGCGGATGGGCGATTTGGTCAACGTGGCGGACGGATATGCCCGCAACTTTCTGCTCCCGCGAAATTTGGGGGCGGTGGCGACGACGCGGAATATCAGCACCGTCGAGCATCAAAAGAGGGTCATCTCGGACCGGGTAAAGAAGGAGAAGACGGCGGCGGAAGAAGAGGCGAAAAAGATCGGCGCCCTCTCCGTCTCGATCCCGGCTCAGGTCGGAGAAGAAGGAAAGCTCTTCGGCTCGGTGACATCCAAAGACATCGCCGATGCGGTGGCCGCCCAGGGGGTAGAGATCGATAAGAGAAAGATCGTCCTCGACAAGCCGATCAAAGAGGTCGGGACGTTTACCGTTTTGGTCAAGGTCCATCACGACGTGACGGCCGAGATCAAAGTGGAGGTTGTGAAGGCGGAAGAGCCGCAGGCGGAAGAGACGAAGTAGTTTTCGCGCCGAGCAGATCGAATCGGATTTTGATTATAAAGAGGCCGGCCCTGTTGGGTCGGCCTCTTTATATTTGACGAACCGATTTGATACGGCTCTGACTGAGAGAGCCGGTGCGCTCCGTGCAATCGTTCGCGCGGCCCCGCTTCCTTGACTCCTCCTCTGTAAAGGAATAGGATCATCGATATGAGATGGTCCTTCCGATCCATCCAATTTTGCCAATTTTGCCGATTTTGGGTCACCCTTCTTTTCCTCTTTTCCCTTTCTGTTTCAGCAGAAGCAAAACCGATCTATGTGATCACCTATGAAGGGATGATCAACCCCGTTTCATCCGAGCTCTTCACCACGGCGATTGCGCAGGCCGAGCAGGCAGACGCCGAGGCGCTGATCATCCAGCTCGACACGCCGGGCGGTCTCGATACTTCAATGCGGGATATCATCAAGGCGATGATCGCTTCAGAGGTTCCAATCATCGTTTATGTCGCGCCGAGCGGCGGCCGGGCCGCCTCGGCCGGGGTCTTCATCACGATGGCGGCTCACTTGGCGGCGATGGCCCCCGGCACCAACATCGGCGCGGCCCACCCCGTTGCGATGGGCGGGGGACAGATGGATGAAGAGATGAAGAAGAAGGTGGAGAACGACGCGGCGGCCTATATCCGGTCGCTGTCGGAGCGGCGAGGAAGGAATGCCGAATGGGCCGAAAAAGCGGTCCGGGAGTCGGTCTCGATCACGGAGCAAGAGGCGGTCAAGTTGAAGATCGTCGATTTGATCGCGGCCGACCTTTCCGATTTGATCAAGAAGATAGATGGGCAGTCGGTGACAACCGCCCAAGGGAAGCGGCTGCTGTCGACCGCCCACGCCGAGGTGATCCAGAATCCGATCAGCCTTCGACTGCGACTGCTCAAGGCGATCTCCGATCCGAATGTCGCCTATGTCTTGATGCTCCTCGGAATCACCGGTCTGATCGCCGAGCTCTACAGTCCGGGGGCGGTTCTTCCCGGCGTGGTCGGGGCGATTTCATTGATCCTCGCCCTCTATGCCTTTCAGACGTTGCCGATCAACTACGCCGGGCTCCTCTTAATTCTCCTGGCGTTCATCCTCTTTATCGCGGAGATCAAGGTTCAAAGTTTTGGCGTCCTCGGCGCCGGCGGGGTGATCGCATTGTTCTTCGGCTCATTGATGTTGATCAACACCGACGTCCCCTCGCTTCGGATTTCACTGCAGGTGATCATCCCTTCGGTGTTGATCACCGCCCTCTTTTTCCTTTTCATCGTGCAGGCGGCTTGGCGCTCTCAACGCCGCCGGCCGGTGACCGGCGCGGAGGGGCTGATCGGAGCGATCGGCGTGGCGCAGACCGCTCTCTCCCCGAGCGGGATGCTCCAGGTTCATGGAGAGCTCTGGAAGGCCGAGAGCGACGAGCCGGTTGCGGCGGGAGAAAAAGCCGAAGTGGTCAAGGTCGATGGGTTACGATTACGTGTGAAGAAAGTTAAAAAGTAGGAGGAACGGATGATGTTGACATTCCCATTGGTCGTGTTGATTCTGATTGTGCTCTTTATTCTCTTCAACGGGATCCGCATTTTGAAAGAGTATGAACGGGCCGTGATTTTTCGTCTCGGTCGATATGTTAAAGAAGGGGCCTTCTATGGAGGGAACGGTCCCGGCCTGATTGTCCTCATCCCGATCATCGACAAGATGGAGCGGGTCAGCCTCCGAACGGTGACGATGGATGTCCCATCGCAGGATATCATCACCCGCGACAACGTGTCCGTCAAGGTGAATGCCGTCCTCTATTTTCGGGTGATCGCCCCGGAGAGGGCCATTCTGGAGGTGGAGAATTATCTCTATGCGACCTCGCAGATCTCTCAGACGACCCTCCGAAGTGTCCTTGGCCAGAGCCAGCTCGATGAGCTCCTCTCGAAACGGGAAGAGATCAACGTTCAGCTTCAGCAAATTATTGACCAGCAGACCGAGCCATGGGGGGTGAAGGTGACGGCGGTGGAAGTAAAGAATGTCGATCTTCCCCAAGAGATGCTCCGGGCGATCGCGCGGCAGGCGGAGGCCGAGCGGGAGCGGCGGGCGAAGGTGATCCATGCGGAAGGAGAATTCCAAGCGGCGCAGAAGCTCGCCGATGCGGCGCGGATCATCGGCACCGAGCCGGCGACCCTGCAGCTTCGGTATCTTCAGACCTTAACCGAAATTGCAGCGGAGAAGAACTCAACGATCCTTTTTCCCCTTCCGATCGACATGATCTCGGCCTTTCTCAAGAAGAGCTAAGGCGCGCTGCCTCTCTCCTGCTCACAGGCGAGGATCTTGCCTGCCTCTTTTCAGAAAAGTTATACTTGAAGCTGATGGGGGAAAAAGGAGAAAGGTGATGAAAAAGCTCATATTCATACTTGCTGTTTCGCTCTCTCTGTCGGGGGTCTCGTTCGGCGCAGATCCACAAGGGCCAATCAAACGGGGAGAGACCGGCGCTCAGACCGATCAAAATCAGATGCAGCCCGATCAAGAGGTCGGAAATTCATCTGGTCGGGTGACCCCTTTGGGGAATGCCGGCAAGCTCTTCGGTGATGTAGTTGATGTTGACCCGGCCAAGGGAACGATCGGCGTTCGAACAACCGGCGGAAAAATCAGCCGGATCCAATTGGACCGGGAGGCGAGAGGACAATTAAATAATATTAAGCCGGGCGATCAGGTCCTTCTCGACCTGGCGATTGAGGCGAAAGCGGTCGAGCCGACCGATCGTGCGGGGGCTTCGCCAGACAGCCAAACCGACCATGGCTCCGGCGGGGCTTCGCAGCCGGGTGAGGTGCAGAACGGTGCCGGGGCGATTACCGGCAAGGTGGTCCGTTATGATTCATCCCAGCGGGTCTTGGAAATTGAAACCGCCAATGGCGGGGTGAACCGTCTTGAGCTCGATGAGGACCGGGGCGCCAAACTGAAGAATGTTCAGCCGGGCGACCGGGTGACGGTCACGCTGACCCTCAAGGCAAAATCGGTCGAGCCCCAGAAATAAAATTCTGAAGGAGCAAGCGAACCGGAGGGGGTCGCCCTCCGGTTTTTTTGTTCTGGATTTCTTGAAGGAGAAAGAGACGTGGGGAAAGGCGCGGCGGAGAGAGAAGCTTCCTCCGAGATGCGCGAGATGCGCGTCAGGTTACTTCCGGAGGGTCTCCATCACGACGGCACTGGTGATCATGAAGAAGCCGATGAGAATCCCGGCGATGCTGATCGTTTGCCATTGAATGATATAGAAGAAGAGTCCGACAATGAGAAACACCTTTAAGCTATAGGCGAGTTGCTCTTTTTTTTGGCGAGAGGGATCGAGAAGTCGGCGTTGGAACATCCGGTGCAGGCTTCGAAAGTTGAACATCCCGAAGACGCCGCCGATCATCATCGACCCCCCGAACATCCCGAAGAAAAGGAGGGTAATCAGGCCGACGGCGGCGAGGATAATCAACTCGTTCCGCTCAATCCGGTGGAGTGCCTGATTGCTCCGGGCGAGGAATCGTTCTCGGTCGAACGGGGGAGGAGAGGTTGGAGGCGATTGCATCTTAGAGCTTTTTGAAAACCCGGTAGGCTGCGTCAACCGTCTTCTCGATGTCGGCCGCAGTGTGGGCGGTCGAGAGAAAGAACGCCTCAAACTGAGACGGGGGAAGGTAGACCCCTTCTTCTAAAAGAGCCGAGAAGCATTTTGAGAAACGGTCTCGATCCGACTGAAGCGCCGTCTGATAATCGACGACCTTGTTGGCATTGAAGAAGAGGGTCATCTGCGAGCCGATGCGGTTGATCTGAACCGAGAGGCGCGCCTTTCGGGCGGCGGCGGCCAGCCCTTCGGCCAGTTCGGCCGCCCGCTGGTCGAGCTTTTCGTAAACGGCCGGATCTTTCAGCAGCGAGAGGGTGGCTAGTCCGGCCGCCATCGCGAGCGGATTGCCGGAGAGGGTGCCGGCCTGGTAGACCGGCCCGACCGGAGCGACCATCTCCATGATTTCTCGCTTCCCGCCATACGCGCCGACCGGAAGACCGCCGCCGATGATCTTTCCAAGACAGGTCAGGTCGGGACGGATCCCATAGCGCTCCTGCGCGCCGCCCGGCGCGGCGCGAAATCCGGTCATCACCTCATCGAAAATCAGGACGATCCCAAACGGCCGCGTTAGTTCTCTTAATCCCGGAAGAAAACCGTCTTCCGGAATGATCGTCCCCATGTTGCCGGGGATCGGCTCGACAATCAAACAGGCGATCTGATTTCCTTCCTGCTCGAGTGTCCGCTGGATCGCCTTCAGGTTATTGAAGGGGAGGGTGATCGTGTCCCGCGCAAGATCGGGCGGGACACCGGGAGAGTCGGGAACGCCGAGGGTGGTGGCGCCCGATCCGGCCTTGACCAAAAGGGAGTCGGCATGGCCGTGATAGCACCCCTCGAACTTGATGATTTTGTTTCTTCGGGTGTAGGCGCGCGCGAGGCGGATGGCGCTCATCGTCGCCTCGGTGCCGGAGTTGACGAACCGAATCCGTTCCATCAATGGGAAATGGGCTTGAACCGATTTGGCGAGCTCGACCTCTAAAGCGGTCGGCGCGCCGAAGCTGGTTCCGTTTGCCGCCGCTTTCTGGATTGCTTCGACGACCTTCGGATGGGCGTGGCCGACGATCATCGGTCCCCAAGAAAGAACATAGTCGATGAACCGGTTTCCGTCGGCATCGATAATCTTGCTTCCCTTCGCCTTCTTAATAAAGAGAGGATTTCCCCCCACCGCTTTGAATGCCCGAACCGGGGAGTTGACCCCGCCGGGGATTCGTTTCTCCGCCTCTTGAAAAAGGGCCGCCGATTTCTCTCGCTTCATAAAGTCACACTCCCGCAATGTCGGTCCATTCTATGGAAAGGCGCGGGGCAAGTCAAGCGAAGCCAAAACAGGATCTCGTTAAGTTGACAGAGATTCGATCCTCGACTATCCTTTTCGAATAAGCTCCTAAGGAAAATAGATGAAAAAACTTTTTAAAAACAATATCTTAGCGATTTTCCTTCTTGCCTTAAATGCCGCGTGCAGCAATGATCCAAGAAGACCGGAAGGGAATACCGTCGTCACCCCCACCGGCTGGGTCCAGAACAGCAATCTCTCCAAGGGAGTTTTCTATGCGTTGGCGACCGATCCGACCAATGCGAATGTCGTCTATGCCGCGACTTCGACGCTGAGTGTCTATAAGACCACCGACGGCGGTACCACCTGGGCGCCGGCCAGCCGGGGCCTTCCGGCATTGCCGGTCCGAAAGCTCCTGGTCGATCCCATCAATCCGCTGAAAATTTATGCCGCCGTCGCCGGGGGCGACCTCTACAAAACGAGCGACGGCGCAGCGTCCTGGCAGCCGGTGGGCCAAGGGTTGACCCAACAGACCGTTTTCTCGGTGGCCTATCATCCCTTCGCTCCGCCCGGCGGGGTGGGGGTGACCTCGGGTGACACCCTCAATACGTTGGAATGGAATGCCGTTCCGAATGCCACCGCCTACCGCCTCTACTCTCTCTCCTGCTCCTCCTGCACCTCACCGCCTGCTCTGGGGGGATGGCCGTCGATCAATCTCACCGATCCGACCAAGCTACAGTACAGTCACACCGGCCTCACGAATGGAACGCCTTATTATTATGTCTTAACCGCGTTGGTCGGCGGAGAGGAGACGGTCCCTTCGTCGATGGTGGCCGCCGTGCCGGCAGCGAAAGTAAATGGTCCGACTCCTCCTCCGGACGGGATCAAGGTGACGGTGGGAAATAACCAGAACACCGTCGCTTTGAATGCCACCTCCGCGGGGGTGACGTATGATGTCTATCGGCAGGAGAGCCCGGGGGTGACGACGGCGTCGACCAAAATCTCACCCCTGGGGGGGGTCAATACCACCACTTTCGTCGATGCAACCGCTCATAACGGGACCTCCTATTATTACGCGGTGACGGAGAGCGGCGCCCCGACCGCTCTCTCGGCGGAAGTCGCTGGAACTCCCAGCCAGATGACGGCCCTTTATGTCGGAACCGGCGGCGGAGGGGTTTTTACCAGCGGTCCGGCGGGGGAATTCCTCGGCGCAAGCAATGCCGGACTCGACTCCACCCCCACGGTCCCGGATGACACGCCCGACAGCTATGACATCTCCTCCCTGGTGCTCGATCCCTCGGTCCCGCATGCCCAATTGCCGACCCTCTATGCCGGCACGCGCGCAGGCGTTTACCGGAGCGTCGACGGCGGGGAGAGCTGGACGGCAAACAACACCGGTCTCGCCGATGCCGCCGTCTTAGCGCTTGCACTCGGCCCGGGCGGCATCCTGTATACCGGGACGCCATCGGGCGTTTTTAAGGGAACGACGGATGGCAGCGTGCCCTGGCGCGCCGTCGGGGCGGCCTCGATGGGATCGGTCAATGCCATTGCTATCGACCCCCTCGATTCGAATACCCTTTATGCCGCCAGCGCGACCGGCGGGGTCTTCAAGAGTGCCGATGGAGGAGGGAGCTGGGTGCAGCGCAACCAGGGGCTCACCTCCACCGATATCCGCTCGATCCTGGTCCATCCCGCAAACGGAAACCTTCTCTATGCCGGGGGGGTCGGGGTGCTCTTCAAGAGCAGCGATGGCGGGGGAAGCTGGATGCCGATTGATCTGGGAAGCCTTGATAACGTCACGAATCCGCTTCCCAACGCACTGGTCAAGGCGATAATCGGTCCCGCCGGGGGGAGTGTTTATGTCGGCGGCGCCGCGGGGATCTATAAGAGTGTCGATCAGGGGAAGGGATGGACGGCGATGACGACGCGTCTTCCAATCAAAGGGGTTCAGGCGCTGGTGGTCGACCCAAATCGCCCGGCGATCATTTATGCCGCCCTGTCGGAGGCGGGGATTTACAACAGCCTGGACGGCGGCGGGAGTTGGCGGGAAGAGAACGGACCGGCCGATCAGCCGAACCTGCCGTCGCAACAGATCTCCAAGTTCGTTACGAGTCTGGTAATTGATCCCAATCAGCCCGATCGATTCTATGCCGGGACCCAAGGGGGAGGCGTTTTTCGCGGGATCAAAGGGACGGAGGGCCATCTTTCCTGGTCGCCGGTCAACAATGGACTGACGAGCACCGGAATAGATACGCTGACAATCTTCCCCGGAACGCCGTCGATCCTTTATGCCGGAACCTTTCAGAGTGGCGTCTTCAAAATGATTTTGGACGGAAACGATACTTGGCTTCCGATCTCAGGGAACCTCTCCGACCGGAGCATCTTTGCATTGGCAATCCATCCCGAATCGTCGTCGGTCCTTTTTGCCGGGACGACTCAAGGACTTTATCAAACGGTCGACGGAGGGGCCAACTGGTCCCTGGTTGAAGGGCTCCGGTCCGCCGATGTTCATTTTGTCTCATTCAATCCTGCCGGGCCTTCTTCCGGCGCGACCCTCCTCGTCGGTTCCACCGACGGGGTCTTCAAAAGCACCGATGAAGGGGCGCAGTGGTCCCACCTCGACGATGGAATGTCGTCACCGGTTTATGCTATTCTTATAGACCCGCAGCAGAGCAATATTGTTTATGCCGGTACTGTTGCAACAGGGGTTTATAGGAGGACGCAGTAATCGGAGGGATCCAATCCGATCGACTTAGCCGAATTTTCTTTCCTCTCTTCCGCCGCGATCAAAAAGGATTTACTTTCCTTGCCGTCATGTTTTCGATCGTTCTGATCGGGACGATGATCGGGGTCGCCGCCCGGCAGATGACCACGGTGGCCAAGCGGGAGCGGGAGACGGAGCTTCTCTTCCGAGGGATGGCGATCCGGCACGGGATCGAGCTCTACTACCGGACGAGCCGGGCCGGGTTTTCACAGTATCCGCGGACGCTGGAAGAGTTGGTGAGAGATCCCGGCGTGCCGGGGGTCCGGCGTTATTTGAGAAAGGTCTATGCCGACCCGATCACCGGCGGGGAGTGGGTGCTGATTCGAGATGGAAGCGGACGGGTCAAAGGGGTCCGAACCAGCAGCGATGAGGAGCCGCTGAAGACGGCAAATTTCCCCGAAGTGTTAAAAAGTTTCGAGGGGAAGAAAAAATATTCCGAATGGGTTTTCGAATACAATCCCCAGCAAGCGGCCATCATTCCCCCCGCCGCCCCGGCCCCCAAAACGTCCGGCGGGTCGCAGAGTCCCTTCCTTTCTTCCCCTGCACCTTCTTCTCCCCCGGTCTCTCCCGACAGTCCGCCCCCCTCCTAGTCTCGCTTTTCATTTAAATGAAGACACGTTTCCGATAAATTTAGAAGGCGTTTCCGAGGGTGAAAAAGACCTGCGTGATTCCTTCCTCCGACAGCCCCCGGGCCACCCCCGCCTCCAGGCGGAGCGGGAGATAGTAGCCGAGGAGGAGATCGGTTCCGAAGCTGGCGCCGACCGCACTTTTCAACGGAAGGACTTTCTCGCCCCGGTCCCACACGTTTCCGAAATCGCTTAAGAGGGTGGCATGCAGCCGTCTGAAAAAGAACGGCAGCGTGTCCCACCCCCGTTCGAGATTGATGAGCGGGAAGCGATATTCGATCGAGAGGGAGAGGGCCCGCTCGCCCCGGAATTCCCGATTGGGATAGCCTCGCAGAAGAAACGGCGCATCCTCAAATTCGACGAAGGGGGCGGTCAAGCCGCCGAGCTGAAAACTCCGCTGGACCAACAGCGCTCCCTGGGCGATCCCGCCGGAGATCTGCGCGGCGAGAACCTGGTTCGGCCAGGGGAGGCTGCGATATTCGCGCCAGCCGGCGGTCGTCTTCCGGCGATTGAAATCGCCGCCGAGCCCTTTTTGATCGATCTCTTCGATCAAAAACAGACGCCGCCCTTCTTCCGGACTGATCGAGAAGGAATACTCATGAGCGCTGTTGTAGAGCCAGGAGAGACGAAGACCGCTCAAGATCCCCTCCTCGGGGAGACGAAGGGTGGGAGAGGGGTTTGTCAGCGCAGTCAACTCCTCCCTCTGGTAGCCGACCGCCAGCGCCATCTGCCAATCGAACGCCAAAAAGGGGAAGATCGTCTCCACCCGGATGCGCCGCTCCCGCTCCCAATAGGTCTCCTCGTCGCCGTCGGGGCGGAGGAGCAGCTTCGGATGAGGGATCGCCTGGTCGAGCCACTGAAGATGAAGGGTCGGAGCGAAGTGATCGTTCCAATAGTCGAATTGATAGGAAAGCCGCTCGCTCTCGGTGCCATAGAGAAGATCCAACAGGTATTTGTCTTTTCCCAAAGGATCGAACGCACCGGTCAGAAGGCCGACCGTCGCTCCCTTTTCATCTGCCCCGAAAAACGGAATCCAAAAACGGGGAAGAAGGGTCGCCGGCTCAAAGTAGGGATGAATCGGCCCGACCGCTTCCTGCGCCGCCGGTCGATCGGCTTCTTCGTTCGGTAGCGAGGGGGAGGTCGGCGTCGCCGGAGGAGCGATTGAAATGAGCTTCCAACGGGCCGGCTCCCAGGGGATCGTCGCAATGTCGAAGCCGTTTGCATCGTATGACGAGAAAAAGATCGTCTTCCCGTCGTGCGAGACGAACGGAGAGAAGGCCCCGCCGAGGAGCCGGGTCACCCGGTAGAACCGCCCTTCCTCCACGCCATAGGCGAAGAGATCGAAGATCCCCTCCCGATCGGAGACGAAGAGGAGGAAGCGGCCGTCGGGAGACCAGACCGGCGTCAGGTCGAGCGCTGGGTCTTCCATCAATAATGCGAGCCGTCGTTCCGCCGGATCGAACAAGGCGACATCCTGGTTTCCATTTTTCCAAACGGAGAGGGCGATCTGTCTGCCATCGGGAGACCATCGCGGGGTGGCGAAAAATTGGTTCTTCTCCCCGGCCAGGAGAAGTGTGGTCTCGCCCGCTTCCCAGATCAAAAGATCATTGCGATCGACCTGCTGCCGGACGAAAACAATCCTGCGGCCGTCGGGCGAGACGTCGGGATCTTTCGCCCGGAGACCCGTCGTCAGCCGTTGAAGCGTTTGGGTCTCCAGCTCAAAGCGGTAGAGATCGCTGTAGGCGGAGAAGTTGGAGACGAGCTCCATCTGCGAGAAGACGATTGCCCGGCTGTCCGGGGTCCAAGAAAGGCCGACATCGGAGTTGCGCCGAACTGAAAACGCTCCCTTTTCATCTTTTTCATCGTGTTCATCCTGTTTTTCCTGTCCGACGATTTCGATGTGGGGATGTTCCCGCGAGTTGATCTCGGTGTAGGCGAGCCGCTTGCCGTCGGGGGAGGGGACCGGGGCGAGGTTCCAAAAGCCCGACTCGGTCCGATTCCGAACCGGTGTCAGTCCTTCTTCTCTCAACCGCTTTGCCTCGTTAAAATACCGCTTTTCTAAAGCGGTATTCCACTCCTTCCAGAGGGTGCCGAAGCGCTCGCCGAGGACGTCGTCGGCATTGCTTTCGACAAAGAAGGGGAAGAGTCTGGCGCTGTAGGCAAGGCTTAATGAGGCGATTTTTTCGTCGCCGTATCGGGTCTTGAGAAATTGGTGAAAGGCGGCGCCATAGTAATAGGGGGTCATTCCGCCGGGCCAGCTGTCGGGGCTGTGGGCTTGGTCGATCGATTTGAATCGGCCCGAGAGAACGGCGGTTCGAAGGATCATCTCCGAGAAGGGGCCGCTTTCCCGGTCAGTCGTTCCCGCCTCCCCCTCCTCAAAGGTGGCGAGCCCTTCAATCAGCCAGAGCGGCTGCCAGACATTCGGGACGATCGATCGGCCGAAGAGATACCGGGCGGCGCCGGGGAGTCCGGTGGCCTGATCGAGCTGGACGATGTGGGTGTACTCATGGAAGAGGATTGCCCGAATCCAGTTTTGATAACGGATCGGGGTGAGAATTCCGGCGGCCGGGGGATAGGGGTGGATGTAGATGGTATTGTAGGGGAAGGGGGTCGCCTGTCCGTTGACGGTGTCGGCATTGTCGATCAAGACCACCTGCGTCCTCCCCCGGGGGGTCCACCTCAGCCGCTTCGTCAGAGAACGGTATGCCTCTTCGGCCTCACGCGCCGCCTCCGCGGCGATCTCCTCTTCCCCCTGATGGAAATGGATGGAGAAGTGGGCGCTCTCTATGGTCTTCCACTCCAACGCAGGATCGAATTTCGGCGGGGTGAGAGGGAGGGGGATACATCCCGAGATAAGGAGCAGAATGAGAATCGCAGCGGTGATTGCGAAGATGTTTCTCTTCACGCACGCTCCGCCCTTCTACCAATCGCGATAGCGGGTTCCATCGAGGGCCGTCTCGTTGCTGGTTGTATAGATGTCATAGATGTCTTCTTGACACCATAACTCGGCGTCGGGGGGATCGACGTAGCAGCGCAGGCCCCACTCCGTTTTCGTGATTGGATCGGGCGTGATCTTACGAAGGTATTTCCAGATCGTCTTGTTCAACTCCCCCGTCAGCTCCACGCTGAGGAGGTTCTCCAAGGTTTTGGGATAACCGTTGTCGCTGCTGACCTCTTTGCAGGTCAGCTTATTTTTTTTGCATGCCTCGCCGATCAGCGCCTCGCCGTCGCGGTTCCAGTCCCGATGAAAATCATCGATTGCGGCGCGGACAGTCTGAAGCTGCTGGCGCAACTCAATTTCTTTGGCCCGTCTGGCCAGGTTTTTCGTCAGAGGCAAGGCGGTGGCCGCCAGAATGAAGATGATCGCGAGGGTGACCATCAACTCCAGGAGAGAAAAACCGTCCTGTTTCGCCGGGGAGGATTGAAAAATGGGCTTTCTCGCGTCTGCGCTCCATCTCATCTCAGTGCGAGAGCGATTATATCGGATCGTTTAAAAAGGTCAAGGTGAAAGGCCAAGGGGGATGCGAGGAAAAAGACCGTTTGGGTGAGCCGGTTTAGCGCTTTAAAGTTGATCCGCCCCTCTGCTTCTGCCTCTCTAAGGAGAGGAGAAGGAGAAGAAAAATCGCAACAAGGGGAGGCCCCATGGGTTCGATGAACCCGAAACAGCCGGAGTGAAGGGGGGTTCCGGCGGGGCCTCCCCTTGGGTCTTCCCGCATGTCCTGGCATACAGGTCGACCAAAGGAAAAAAACTGTGAACAATTTACAAATCGGTTCATGAGCCGGTGATCTCGCAGGGTGGAATTGAAAAAGAAGCTGCTTCTCTCGATTCCACCCGGCTCGATCACCGGCCGGTCACTCCAATTGAGTTGTTAAAAATGCAAGTGCGATGCCACCATTTCAGTCCCCGATTGGTCCGTCGGTCAAATTTGGATATAATGAAAGAGAGCGCTTCGGGACGACAGGGGCGGATAAGACGGAGAGAGGGAGGAGGGGCGGTTGGATCGGGGATTCGATATCTTAATCATCGGCGGCGGGATTATCGGAAGCAGCATCGCCATGGCGCTGTCCGAGCGGCGCGGGGGGACGATCGGCGTGGTCGATCTTGATCTCGCCGGAACGTGGGGATCGACCGAGCGGAATGCCGGCGGGGTGCGCGCCACCTGGGAGCAGCCGATCAATATCGACTTGGGGATGCGGTCGATTGCCTATTATGAGCAGGTTGCTGCCGAAGTCGGATTTCAGCAGAAGGGTTATCTTTGGCTCTACGATTCAGCGCAGTGGGAGGGGGCGTCGCGGCGGCTTGCCTTGCAGCGGGAGCGGGGGGTCGTCATTGAAGCGCTCAGCCCCGCCGACCTACAGCGGCGTTATCCCTTTCTCGACCGCCTCGACGGGGTGACGGCAGCCACCTTTTCCTCCCGCGATGGCTTGATCAATCCGAATCTTTTGAAGCTTCACTACCGGCGGCTCGCCACCGAGCGAGGGGTGGTCTGGATCGACCATCATGCCGTGGAACGGATTACTTTAGAGCAGGATAAAGTCCGAGCGGTCCACCTCCGTGCGATCTCTTCCGATGAGGAGACAGCGCAATTTTTGAAAGAGGGGGTGCTGCCGGTGGGCGGGGAGACCGTGGCGTTTTCGGTCGGCCTGCTGGTCAATGCCGCCGGATCGTGGGCGCCGCGCCTTGCAACCGCCTATGGACGGGAGATCGCCTCCGTTCCGGTCCGCCGGCAGGTCTCGGTCTCTCATAGCCAAGAGGTCGATCTTTCACCTTATGGAATGATCGTCGATACGTCGGGGCTTTACTTTCATCCTGAGGCCGATCATATCTTGGCCGGTTATTCGGTTCCGACCGAGCCGCAGGGGTACCGGTTCGAGGAGGAGGGGTACGATTTCTTCGTTCAAGAGATCTGGCCGCGCCTTTGGGCGCGGGGAAGCGGTTTTGAAAAATTAAAATATGTCGGCGGATGGGCCGGTCTGTACGAGGTCTCCCCCGATAAAAGTGCGATCCTCGGCCGGGTGCCGGGACGGAGCAATCTCTTTGAGGCGCACTCTTTCTCAGGACGAGGGGTCATGCAATCTTACGCCGCCGGTCAGGCATTGGCGGAGCTGATGGTCGAAGGGAAATATCGGACGCTCGATTTGACGTCTCTCTCGGGGGAGCGTTTTGAACAGGGAAGGACGGTGCCGGAGGGGCTGCACATTTGAACGCTGCTGAAATGCTATGCCGCTTTTTCCCGAAGCTGCGCCATCTTGTTGTGGAGGGATCTTAATTTTCTCTCTATTTTTTTTGCCTCTGCCAGCTTCTTCTTAATCAACGGATCGGCGGTCGGGTCTTCTGTGCCGTCGGCCTGCGCGATCTGAAACAGCCGCTCGCCGATCTCGGAGAAGGTCTTCTCTCCCTTCTGCTCGAACAAGAAAATTTGATACCGGAGCCTGCCGACCTGGGCGAGCTGGTCGGCCTTCTTTGACGCGATCGAAGCCCCCCGCCCGTCAGGCGCCTCTTCTTTCATTTCCCTCGTCATGTCTTCTCTCATTTTATTCCAAGATGTCATGACCGACTCCTCACCCGATGCTCAAAGTCCTACTCTCTATTTTAAGTCTTTTCACCCCTCAGATACAACTTGGCGGAATGCGGCGTTTTACCTCAGGCGGGGCCTTCTTAGGTATATTGGACGTGTCGTCGCTGATCCAACCCGGGTCGGCGGTCAGCAAACGGAATCTCATGAAGAAGAGGGAGCTTCAATCGGAGAAACTACGACAAGTTTCCGTGGGAGTGAGAATGACGGAAGCCACGTACCACGACAGGGGTCAGACCGGCTAATAACGATAATACGGAAAGGAGAGATCGGCCGGGTGGCCGCCGCGGTCCGATCCAGCTCGTCCGCTTCCATGTCGTGCAGGGTGATGCCTGTCGGCGAAACGGGGTCTGCCGCGCGCAGGCGATCCTGCTTGCATTAAGGTCGCTAGCTTGCGTAGCGGGAGAGGCGGTCGATCTCCTTCAGCCGCTTGCGGAGCTCTTTTCGCGGGTTTCGTTTCGCAAACTGGCTGACCCGATGAACAATAAAATACCTTCCATCGCCGCGATTCAGGCAGGAGGTTTCCTTTGCAAGCTGTTTTTCTCTCAACAAGGTGCTCGGGATTGCTTCTCTTAAGACCATTCTACTCTCCTCTGGTTTTTAAATCCGTTTCGTTTTTTTAAATCAGTCTCGCGACGTCGACCAGCCGGTTGGTAAAGCCCCACTCATTGTCATACCAGGCGAGGACCCGAAGGAGGTGTTCTCCCATCACCATCGTCGAGGGGGCATCAATCACCGCCGAATAAGAGGAGCCGATGTAATCGGCTGACACCAGCTCCTCTTCACACACTTGCAGAATCGATGCCAAGCGCGGGTTCTGCTCTGCCCGTCGAAACGCTCCGAGCGTTTTTTCGACGTCGACCGCTTCCCGCGTCTGGACCACCAGGTCGAGAATCGAGACATCGGGCACCGGTGCGCGGACCGCCAGCCCATCGAGCTTTCCCGCCAGCTCCGGCAAGACTTTTCCGACCGCCACGGCCGCCCCGGTGGTGGTCGGGATCAGAGAGAGGGCCGCCGCCCGGCCCCGCCGCTTCTTCTTCATCGGCCGGTCGAGGAGCGACTGTGAGGCGGTATAGGCGTGAACGGTGTTCATCAGGCCCTGTTCAATCGTAAATGTTTCGTGGAGGATCTTGGCGATCGGGGCGAGGCAATTCGTCGTGCAGGAGGCGTTCGAGAGGATCTGGTGTTGTTCGGGATGGTATTGATCTTCATTCACCCCCATTACGACGGTGAGATCGGCGTCGGAAGCGGGGGCGGAGATGAGGACCTTTCGGGCGCCGGCCTGCAGGTGTTTGAGCGCCCCCGCCCGGTTCGTGAACTTCCCCGAGCATTCAATCACCCCGTCGATCTCCCACTCCTTCCAAGGCAATCGGCTGGGGTCGGCTTCGTTCAGGACGGCAATCTTTTTCCCATCCGTGACAAAATGATTCCGCTCCACCCGAAAGGGGGCCGGCCATCGACCATGAACCGAGTCGTATTTAAATGAATATGCGAGGCTTTCCGGATCGGCGAGATCATTCAGGGCGACCACCTCCACTTCCTTCTCCTGCCGTTGGAGCAAGATCCGCAAAAATGTTCGGCCGATCCGGCCGAATCCGTTGATTGCAATTCGTCTCATCATCCCTCCTTCAGGCGACCCGGATGATTCGAAGCGCGTTCTCGACCGCTGCGACCCCTTCGGTCAGCCGGACGACCTCTTCAATCATCGCCTTTTCTGCCGGAAAAGAGACGCTCCCTTCGAGTCGCACCACCCCCTCGCGGACGACGATCCGAAGATGCGGCGGAGATTCGATGACGGCATGGCGTTGGAGGCTTTGTACGACCCGCGCACGGATCTGCTCGTCTGACGTGGTTCGATGGGGCTCGCTCATCCGAAACACCTGTGACTGTGGCTTTAGACTCAGATCAATAAAGAAAATAATCTGATAAATTATTTATGATTCATGTAACAGCAATATCTGTACCGGCAAACAAAAGCGGAGTATGACGCCGGACGGTCGAGCTTCTCCGCCTCATTCCAACCGACCTAGACAATGTAAAAAAATAACCGCCCTTTTTTTTTGCGCCAGGATCAACGAGCAACCTTTTCACGTCTGAATGAAAGCGACCTAAATTAAGGAGGACAATGACGATATAAGATCCATTGTCCTCCGGATAGAAAGGCATTCTTCTTGCTCTAATAGCATAAAGAGCAGGAAGCCTCACATCCGGTCCGGGCGACGCCGGTCGTGGCGGTTCAGTTTGGAAGGAAAAGCGCGACGCGCGTGCATGTGTAGAGGGAAAAGTATGATGAAGCGGTATCTCTCAGTCTTTGCGACCCTGTTTGCTTTGATTTTCTTCACGGTCATGGCGCTGACCGCCTTGGCAGGAACGGCGCAACCGAGCGAGACGGGAAAGAACTTTTCGGACGGGCCGAGCGCGGCTCGGCCTCAGATAGAAAGGCTCCCTCTCATACCGTCCCCTCTTATCCACTGATCTTCGGCCGGAGCTGGACAGGGGTAAGATCGATCTCCTTGCGTCGCGAAACGGTGAAACAATCTTCATCTGTGGTTTTTAATAAAGCGGTGGTCCTCCGGTTGAGTGGAGTGGGTGCCCACCGGTTTTTATCGGGAAGGAGTCTTAAAATGAAAAGATGGAAAATCGTATTTTTAGGAATCTGGGTTCTCGCGTTGCCGTTGACCTCCTTTGCTGCAACCGCTCCGCCGGACCGCGACCTTAATCAGCAACAGCCGCAGGAAGGGGTCGGCGGGGACGAGGGGAAAGGGGGCGGATCGGTGACCCTTGGAAGCCTCAGCGGAGAGGTGGTCGGTGTCGACCCACAGACCGGCCGGATCGAAATCCGGACGCCGGAAGGGAAGATCAATCGATTCAATGTCGAAGGCGATGCCAAAGGCCAGCTCAGCACCCTTCAGAAGGGGGACCAGGTCGATCTGGTGATGGACCTTCGGGCGATCGAGATCTTGCCGCGGACGGGAGAAGGGGCCTCCGTGCAGCGGGCACAACCGACCCTTCCCTAGTCGTTTGAAATGGCCGGTTCCGAATCGGCTCCAAGCCCCGATCTCTCGCCGGCCGCGGCGGTCGGGGCTTTTTTTCGGTCCGGCACCCTCCACTCTTTTTCTGCGGCCGTAGAGTCCGATCGCATAGAAGGAGACGATCAGGCTTCCGAAAAACCGGTGGAGAACCAACGGCGCCCAGGTGGGGTTCAGGAGAAAGGAAAAACGCGCCGCCGAAAAGCGGGGGAGGTCGTCGAAGGCCCGCCCGGTCGGCGTCAGCATATAAGAGCCGATCCCATCGAGCAGTCCTCCCCAGATTAAAATCAGAAGCGCGGCGGCCGCCCCCCAGGCGATATGCCGGGCGACACTCCGTTGCCGCATTTGTCCCACTGATACCAGTAGGTATAGAGGGAGAAAATGTGGAGAAAAAAGACGGCGATCGCCACGTACATCGGAAACTCAAAGTGTCGGAAAAGAGAGACGGTCGAGACCGGAAAGAGGCCGACAAAAAGCTCGGGCATCACCACGGCAAAGGTGGCGCTGAGGCTAAAAATAACCGCGATGAACTGCACGAGCATCTTTGCCAGCCGCGTGAAGAGCGGATCTTTTATCCCGAGATATTCAAAAAGGGAGGCCAGGACAATAAAATCCGACCGAGAGACCCGCCAGAAAGAGATGGAGCAGGCTGAAGAGTCCTATGACCGCGCTGTTCCCGAGCAGGGGAAATTGAACCGGCGGAAGGCGGAGCGAGCTGTCGGGCATAGGACTCCTTGATCTTTACAGATAGACCGTCGTTCCGCGCCGACGGAGGTGGCTTAAATCAGACACCGAGGGTTTTTCTCCCCTGGTCGAGGGCGCGCCGTCCCTGCTTAAACCACGACTCCAAGAGGCGCTCCCATTGCGGCGAGGGGGAGACAAATTCAAAAATAAATGCAACGAACGCGAGGATTGCAATTGACGCAAAAATCACCCTTCTGAAATTTTCCATGGGTTCCTCCTTTATAATGTGTCTTGGGTGTGTGTATTGAGCTGAACTCCCCTCAATGCGTCCGCTCTGTTTGTCCGGCACTTTCCAGTTGCGTGATGAGCCGATTGAGATCGTCGCTGCTGATCGGCTCTCTCAGAAAACAGACGTTCGCAAGCTCCGGCATCTCAGGCAGCAACGCCGGAAAGCGATCGTGATAGAGCACCACGGCCATGGCCGAAGTGTGAAGATCGTGCAGGTTCATCAGGAACTCCAGAGCATCCATCCCCGACATTTGATCTCTGAGCAAAATCACATCTACCGGAATGCGCTGAAGGAAGGAGAGCGCATCCGATGCTTCGTGGATCAGCACCAGATTGTAGGTTGTGCCGAGCGCAGTCAGCCGACCCAATCCCTCCCTCCCCTGATCAAGCACCATCAGGTTTTTTTGATACATTGTTTTCTCTCCTCGTCGATTGCCTTGGTGCTTCCAAAGAAGCAATATCCGTACCTGTGTTCTGCCGCGGCGAAAAGGAAAAAGGCTCCGCCTTTTACGGGTCTAATTGAGATTCGGTCTGTAATGAAAAAAAGGATTGCGATTCGGGCGGGTCGATTCGTGAAATAACTTCTCACCCCATTCCAAAGACGGGGAAGAATTTACGCATAAAAAAGGCCCCTTGGGAAGGGGGGCCGAAGAGATGTCAGACCTTGATATTCAATTGTTGGATTTTATTGTAAAGCGATCGCCGGCTGATTCCTAAGATCTTCGCGGTTGCCGTTTTGTTCCCTTTGCGGTCTTTGAGGGTTCGAATAATCAGCGTTTTCTCGGCATCTCCCAGCGATGTGCCGACATCGAAGACGATCTTATTGTTCGGGACGCTCTTCTGCTGAAAGCGGCGGGGGAGGTACTCGGGGGTGATGATGTTCCGGGGGGTGAGCAGGACCGCGCGCTGAATCACATTCTTCAGCTCGCGGACATTGCCGGGCCACGGATAATTGACGAAGAGATCCATCGCTTCCTTCGAGAAATCGGTGATACCCTTCTTGTATTTTTCGTTATATTCTTCCAGGAAGGCGCTGGCCAAGAGAGGGATGTCCTCCTTTCGCTCCTGAAGCGCCGGAAGCCGGATGATAAATCCCTCCAACCGGAAATAGAGATCCTTGCGGAAGGTCTCCTTTTGGACGGCCGCTTGCAGATCTTCATTGGTTGCGCAGAGGATGCGGACATCGACATGGATCAGATCTTTCCCGCCGACCCGATAAAAGGCTTTGTCCTCGATCGCCCGCAACAGGGTCACCTGCGTCTTCTGGTCCATCGTCCCGATCTCGTCGAGGAAGAGGGTTCCGCCGTCGGCCCGCTCGAACGCTCCGGCGGTCTGGGCGTGGGCGCCGGTAAAGGCCCCCCGTTCATGGCCGAAGAGCTCATTGGCCACCAGGTCGGGGGTGAGGGCGCCGATGTTGACCGGAATAAATGCCCCTTTTCGTCGGATGCTGGCATTGTGAATGGCGCGGGCGACCAATTCTTTTCCGGTACCGCTCTCTCCGATAATCATGACGGAGAGATCGGTATCGGCCGCGAGTCGAATCATCTTGAAGACTTCCATCATCGGCTCGCTTTTACCAATGATTTCTTTCATCGATGAAGCTCCTCCATCTAGCTTGCGCTGCGGACCCGGCGGATCTTGCGGATCGAGCGAATCTTTCTGACCTTCCCAACCTTGTGTCGCTTCCATAGAATTAGTTCACCCCCTCCTTGGGTCGCCGACGAAGCTCGGCCGGCCTCAAATGACATGCGACAAAATGCCCCGACTCCGCTTCGACCAGCTGCGTCGGTTCTTCCGGCGCATGATTGCAAGAGGGGGCAAACGGTTTTCCTGTAATACCGGGCCGTTCCCGTTTGTTCCGCATCCGGGGATCGGGAATCGGCACCGCCGAGAGAAGCTCTTGCGTGTAGGGATGAAGCGGATTTCTGTAGAGATTGTCGCTCTTCGCCAGTTCCACGATTTTTCCGAGATACATCACCGCCGTCCGATCGGCGAAGCTCTCTACCAGGGAGAGATCGTGCGCGATGAAGAGATAAGAGAGGCGGAAGGTGTCTTGAAGATCGGCCAGCAGCTCCATCACCTGGGCCTGGACGGAGACGTCGAGCGCGGAGACCGGCTCGTCGGCCACCACCATCTCCGGGTGAAGAATCATCGCCCGGGCGATGCCGATCCGCTGCCGCTGGCCTCCGGAGAACTCATGCGGATACCGGTTGAGGATCGCGGCGCCGAGTCCGACCCGCTGGAGAATCGAGACAACCCGCTCCCGCCGCTCGTCCCGAGAGAGGGAGAAGTGGATATCGAGCGGCTCGGCGACAATATCCAAAATCGTCATCCTCGGATTGAGCGACGCGTACGGGTCTTGGAAAATAATCTGAAGCTTCTGCCGCATCTTTCGCATCTCTTCTTTCGGCAGGGAGAGAAGATCGGTCCCCTTAAAATAGATCTCCCCCGCCGTCGGCTCGATCAGCCGGAGAATCGTCCGGGCGAGCGTGCTCTTTCCAGAGCCGCTCTCACCGACCAGACCGAGCGTCTCCCCCTCTTGCAGCGTCAGATCGACGCCGTCGACGGCGGGATGAAATCGATCGGAGCGCCGGAAGAGCCCTTCCCCTTTGAGCGGGAAGTATTTTTTAAGACCTTTGATCTCTAGCAGCATGGAAAATCGATGAGAATTCTATGGGGGCGCGGTCTCCCCGTTTACCGCACTACCCGGGCGGCAGACCGCTCAGGGCAGATTCTCGGTTCTTTTTGGACCACTTTTTCGTCTCTCCGAGCCTCGGAACCGCCGCCAGGAGCTGTTGCGTATAGGGATGTTGCGGTCTCTCAAAGAGAGAGAAAACGTCGGCCGTCTCGACCACCCGTCCTCCCTGCATCACCACCACCCGTTGTGCCGTCTCTGCGATGATACCGAGGTTGTGGGTAATTAGCAAGACGGCCATTCCGATCTCCTCTTGCAATTTAAGGATGAGGTTCAGGATCTGCCGTTGGATGGTGACATCGAGCGCCGTGGTCGGCTCGTCGGCGATCAAAATGGAGGGACGAAGGGCGAGCGCCATCGCGATCATTACCCGCTGCCGCATCCCCCCCGAGAGTTGGTGGGGATACTCCCGCGCGCGCCGCTCCGGGGAGGGGATCTCCACCTTCCGGAGCATCTCCACCGCCTGCGCCATCCCTTCTTTCTTGCCGACCTTTTCATGAAGGACAATTCCCTCTGCAATCTGGTCTCCGATCGTCAAGACCGGGTTGAGCGAGGTCATCGGCTCTTGAAAGATCATTGAGATCCGGTTCCCTCTGATCCGCCGCATCTCCCTCTCGGGGAGATCGAGGAGATTTCGCCCCTCGAAGAGGATTTTCCCGCCGACGATTTTGCCGGGGGGATCGGGAACGAGCCGGAGAATCGAGAGGGCGGTCACGCTCTTTCCCGATCCGCTCTCACCGACCAGTCCCAACGTCTCACCCCGGTGCAGCTCAAAGCTGACCTCTTCGACCGCCGGGACGACCCCTTCCATCGAATAAAAGTACGTTTTTAGCTCTTGAACTTGCAGAATCGGTTCCGGCATGCGCCTCCTGATCGATCAGGTCATCTTCTTGAAGCGGTTCTACAAAGAGAAATGTCCTTCTTCCAAGATCTCCTTCACTCGATGGAGAAAGAGATTTCCGGTGGCGCCGTCGATCACCCGATGATCGTAGGAGAGAGCGAGGTACATCATCGGATGGATCGCGACCGTGTCGGTTCCGTCCACCTCCAGGACGATCGGCCGCTTGACGACCTCCCCCATCCGGAGAATCCCGACTTGGGGTTGAAAGATCACCGGCGTCCCGAAAAGGTTTCCCTTTTTCCCTGGGTTGGAGATCGTGAACGAGCCGCCGGTCGCCTCGTCGGGGCTCAGCGTCCCCTTGCGCGCTTTTTCCGCCAGTTCGGCGGCGGCGCGGGAGAGACCGGCGAGCGACTTCTCCTCGGCGCGGCGGATCACCGGGACCATCAATCCCTTTTCGGTCTCGACGGCGACGCCGATGTGAATCTCTTTCCGGAGCACCAGGCTCTCTCCGACCACCGACGCGTTGAGCGCCGGATAGTCTGCAATCGCCCGGATCGCGGCGGAGACAATAAAAGGGAGAAAGGTCAGGTCATACCCGGTCTGCTCTTTGACGGCCCCTTTCTTCTCCTCCCGAAGCCGCGCGACCTTCGACATGTCGACCTCGGCAACCGTGGTGACGTGCGGGGCGGTCTGCTTGCTGTAAACCATATGCTCCGCAATCATTTTCCGGAGACGCGAGAAGGGGACGACCTGATCTCCCTCCTTCGGCTCATATTGCGGAATTTTGTACTCTTTGAATTCCAGCTGCGCCCGGCCTGACGGAGCGGCGGGCCGCGCCGCCTCGCGTGCCGCGGGAGGGGGCGGGGAGAGGCTTGTCTTTTCCGGGACGATCTTTTCCTTTGAAACGGTTTCCGGCGCGGCTTCCTCTTTTCCGACATGCCGGAGGATGTCCTGTTTGGTCACCCTCCCGCTGATCCCGCTCCCCTTGATTTGGGAGAGGTCGACTTGATACTCCTCCGCCAGCTTTCGAACCAGCGGGGAGACCCGGCCGCCGTCGGCCCGCTCTTGACCCGATTCGGCGCTGTCCTGAGTGCGGGGTTCGTCCTTTTTGGGGGGAGCGCTTGGGGCGGCCGCCCCTTGCGGCGTGGGGGGGGGCTCGACAACGGGGGGACGCCCCGGTGTCGCCGCCGGCGGGCGCTCCACCGTGGGGGGGCGCGATGCTTCCTTCTCCGCTTCTTTTCCGTCGCCGATGAGGGCGAGCTCCGCCCCGACCGAGACGCTCTGGCCTTCCGGAACGTAGATCTTCATCAATGTCCCGGCGCCGGGGGAGGGAATTTCAACGTCGACTTTGTCGGTCGACACTTCGGCAATCGGCTGATCGGCTTCAATCCGGTCCCCTTCGCGGACCAGCCATTTTGCCACTTTTCCTTCGACAACGCTCTCGCCCATCTGGGGCATGATTACTTTGGTCGCCATTTCTTTCCGCAGCTCTCTAATACGCGGCCAAGGCTTTTGCCTTGGCGAGAATTTTATCCACATTCGGCAAAATGAATTCCTCCAGCGGAGGGCTGAATGCGTAGTGGGTGTCTTCCGAGGTCACCCGGATGATCGGGCCGTCAAGGGCATCGAAGCACTCCTCGCTGATCCGGGCCGAAATCTCGCCGCCGATCCCTCCCGTTTTCCGATCTTCATGGATGATGACGACCTTGTTCGTCTTTCGAACCGATCGGAAGACGGTCTCCCAATCGAGCGGGCGAAGCGACCGAAGATCGATCACCTCCACTTCCATTCCCGCTTCCGCCTTCAGCCGATCGGCCGCCGCCAAAGAGGGATAAAGCATGGCGCTGTAGGTGATAAAGGTCATGTCCGATCCTTCACGGCGGACCGCCGCTTTTCCGAGCGGGACGATGTAATCTTCTTCCGGGATCTCCTCTTGAATCCGCCGGTAGAGATATTTGTGCTCGAAATAGAGAACCGGATCGTTGTCCCGAATCGCCGCTTTTAAAAGTCCTTTGGCATCATAGGCGGTGGCGGGGGCGACGATCTTCAGGCCGGGAACCGGGAGAAAGTACGATTCGGGATTCTGAGAGTGGAAGAGCCCCCCGTGGACGCCGGCGCCGGAGGGGGCCCGAACGACCATCGGGACCTGCGCCCGCCCGCCGTGTCGGTAGCGGAGGGTCGCCGCCATGTTGATCAGCTGATCATAACCGCAGGTGATGAAATCTCCGAATTGCATCTCGGCGATCGGCCGCATCCCCAAGATGGCGGCGCCGATGGCGGCGCCGATGATGAGCGACTCGGAGATCGGGGTGTCGATCACCCGCTCCGCGCCGAACTCCTGCAGAAACCCTTCGGTCGCTTTGAACGCCCCGCCGAGGATGCCGACATCTTCCCCCAAGAGGAAGACATTGTCGTCCCGCTTCATCTCCTCGAACATCGCGTCGTGGATTGCCTTGATAAAGGTGGTCGGCATCGCTCTAGGCTCTCAAGGTTAAGACAGACGAGGCGCGCGCGAAGCGAGCGGGCGTCTCATCGGGAGTTAGAATGGATTCGCGTAGAGGTCTTCCAACGCTTCTTTTCCATCGGGCCAGGGACTTTCTTCGGCGAAGCGGACCGCCTCGTCGACCGTCTCCTTGACCCGCTTTTCAGTTTCGTCCTTAATTTGATCGACGTTGTTTCCTCTTTTCTCAAGATAGATTTCGAACCGCTGGATCGGATCGCGGCTCTCCCACTCGATCAATTCGTCTTTCGGCCGGTACCACGATTGGTCGTGCTCGCTGTGGCCGTGGTAGCGATAGGTCTTGCACTCGATGAGGGTCGGCCCCTCCCCCCGGCGGGCCCGGTCGATCGCCGCATGCGCGGTTTTCATGACGGCATGAAGGTCGTTGCCGCTGCAGACCGCCCCTTTAAAGCCGTATCCCTCGGCGCGGATCGCGATGTCTTCCACCGCCATCTGAAGGTTCTGCGGGGTGGAGTAGGCGTAGAAATTGTTCTCGCAGACATAGATCACCGGAAGCTTGTGAACCCCGGCGAAATTGAGCGCTTCGTGAAAGTCGCCCCGGCTGCTCGCCCCCTCTCCGAAAAAGGCGACCGCGACATACGGCTCTTTTTTGATTCTGAATTTCAGCGCGGCGCCGGTGGCGACCGGAAGGGAAGAGGCGAGCATGCTGGTCGATCCGAAAACACCCCGCTCCAAATCGCCCGCATGGAGGAAGGAGTCTTTCCCCTTTGAGAGACCGGTTTTCTTCCCGAAGAGCTGCGCCATCAGCCGCTTGGGGTCGACCCCCTTTACGAGAAAGGCTCCCATGTCTCGATGGATCGGGGAGATAAAATCTTCGCGGCGCAACCCATAGCAGACGCCGACCACGATCGCCTCCTGCCCCATCCCGGAGTAAACCCCTCCCAAGATCTTTCCCTGCCGGTGGAGTTTGGAGACACGGTCTTCGAACTCGCGCGTCAATTTTAGGTAAAAGTAGAGCTCCCGGTCCTCTTTGGTCTCCATGGAGACGCCCCTTATTTTGTAATAGATTATTCTAACATAAATCGAATATGAAGATCTTGGGGGGCGATTGCGGAAAGGCCGGTTCGGCCAGGAGGGAAAGGCGACGCCGGCGTTTCGGCCGGCGTCGCGAGATCCGTGGGTCGGAGCGCTTTGATGAGAGCGGACCCTCCACCCTCCCGTTAGTGGAAGCCGCCGTGCTTGAGGCTTCGTTGGGGTTGCGGTGCCATCTCGTTCACGATAAAAAATATAGATGGAGGAGAGGTCCCTCCTGAGAACGAGGCGCAGAAACGAATTCCCTTTCACAAAACCGGTTTGATCCTCTCCGGTCCGGGTGTGACTGCGGAAGGGAGGTGTTCCATGAATCGTCGGTCTGAAAAAGGCCGGGCGGTTTTGAGCGGCCCGGCCGGGGCTTCTACCGTCTATTGGTCACGATCAGCGGATCGATGATCTCGCCGCAGTGAATGCAGCGAAAAACAAGGAGCGACCCCTGTTGCGTGTAGATAACCTCTTTATACATCAATCCCCCACATTTTCTGCAAGTCATATCCCCCTCCGTTACGATCAATACGATCCAGCGACCGGTGCGTTCTTCCGATCCTCCGGCCATTTATAATTTTGTATCATCTTGAAGCCTGTTTAAAGACGCGTTGAACCTCGGCCGCGTCAAGAAACGTATTCTTTGAGGTAGCGATCCTCGGTAGATTCCATGTAGGAGAGCGCCGCCTCGGGATGTTCTCGCCCGAGGGTCCCGATCCAATCCCTTAAAAGCCAGCCGATCCTTCCGCTGCAGATCGGGCAGAACGCGGTTTCCCGATCGTAGATTTCATCGCAATCCAGACAAATCTTGGCTTGTTTAATGTTCATCGGTTTCTCCTTTTTCCTCGAATACGATCCGGAGGGTCCGTCCGGATCAGGCGCATGGGCAGAGCTCTTTTATCTTTTTCTTGATTTTAAAAAAACTCGGTGTCTTCATAACGTAGGCATCCGAATCCCACCAGAGGTTGTCGTCGTTGCTCTGGTCATAGGCCGACCAGACCACGATCGGGGGGGAGGCATTTCCTTCGCGGAAGCAGCGCAAGACATCATTGCTGTCGATCGCGGATAAAACCGTATCGATCAGGACCAGATCCGGAAAATCTTGCCGATACTTCCAGAAGGCCTTCTCTCCGGTATCGACCAGGGTGACTTGATAACCCTCTTCGGCCAATTCGGTTCGGAGGAGCTCTCCGATATAATTTTCCTGGCTGATAATCATGATCTTCTTCTTCGTCATCGTCATTGCGTTTACCCCGCTCTGCCCCCATCGGGCCTGTCACATTTCCTAATGATCGGAACCGATCGGATGTTTCCTGAAACAAAGAACCCTGCCGGATCGTCCACGAGAATAAAGACCGTCCGTTCTCCGGGATTAAAGCGCCTTGCTTTGGGCGACCGCATAGGGGGTCGCCTGCCGCATGCCGATTTCCGCGACGGCTGAAAGGGGGGCTTTCCCGATCCGTTGGAGGGTTTCTAAAACGCGGTGGCTGCTTCCCCAATCGCTCCAAAAGACCTCTTTGACCTCGATGACGGAGATCAGACCGGTGCAGCGCTCGAAGATCCCGCGAGAGAGGGTCGCCGGCTCCATCGTGCGGTACTCCCGTTCAATGGTAGAGAGCTCGTGTACGGTGCCGATGGCGGAGAGAATTCTCTCAAATCGTCTCCAGATTCCCGGCAGATGCTGTTTGAACAGTCCGATCAGGGTGTCGGCTCGCATCACCGAGACAAAGGTATTCCAAAGGTATCCGCTCTCATAAAATTTCAGGGCGGCCTCTCGGCTCGGCTTCTCTAAAAATTGCGCCACCCGCTTGACCTCCATCGGGTAGGGGCCGTCCAGGGGGGCGGCAGGGGCGATCCAACCATACTCCACTTCGGGCCCTTCGGGTTGGATTCCCAGAAGAACAATCTGCTCGGGACGGTGCCGGACCACTTCATCCGCCGCGGAGATGAAGCGCATGAAGCGCGCTTCCTCTTGAATAAAGTGGTCGGAGGGAAAGAAGACGACGCGGGCGTCTGGATCACGCTTATAGATATAAAGAAGCGGCAGCAGGGCGCCGGGGGCGGTCTCTCGGTTGTAAGGCTGAAAGACCAGGGTCTTTTCAGGCAAGCTGGAAAGCTGCGATCGGATCTCTTTAATGTGGCTTGGATTAACCACGATCCGGGTTCGCTCCGGCGGGATCAACAGGGAGACCCGGTCGAGGGTATGCTGGAGCATGGAGCGCTTGCCTGTAAAAGCGATATACTGTTTTGGAGAACAAACCCCATAGGAAGAACGAATAAATTGGTTCATCCGCGTTCCCTCTCCCGCGGCCAAAACGATCCCCCAGAGCTGTCCTGATTCCGGTTTTCCTTCGTGCATCAAATACTCCTCCTTCTTTTGCTTTTGATAATGTTCAGACGTCGACCTATTTCCACTTCAGGTTGTTACGATGAAGAGGCGCGACCCTTACGCAGCATGCGTTAAGGTAAGCGTCTTTTGTGGTTCCTTTGCCTGTTGATTCTGTTGATTTAAATCTTGATTCAAGCTGATCGCTTTCAATGACTGGAGATCCTTGATAAAAATGTTTCCCTTGCTCTTCTGGATGACGCCCAACCGCTGAAAACGATTCAGGATCATCGTGGTCGTCTCGCGGGTGGTTCCGGCAAGGCTTGCGAGGATCTCGTGGGTCAGTCGAAGCTGAATGGGCATAAGAGGGGGGGACTTTAACTGTTTGGTCGCGCAGTGGATCAAGACTTTGGCAAGACGGGAGTGGACCGGCGAGTAGAAGAATTGGAGAAGGCGGTTTTCCGATTCACATCTTCTGGAGCCGATGAGCCGGATCAGGCCCAATGTAAAGAGCGGATTCTGCTTGAGGAAGTCGAACAGAAAGTCTGTTCGAAGGGCGACCAAAACCGATTTCTCGTAGGAGACGGCCATTTCACCACGGGCCATCTCCCCCGCCAAGCTCAACTCGCCGAATGTCTCTCCGGCATGATAAAGGGAGGAGGTAAATTCTTTTCCGCTCTCCATCAACGTGGCGGTTCGAACCGACCCGGAATGGACGATGTAGATCTGATCACTCGGATGTCCGGGGAGGTAGATCGATTTCCCCTTTTCAAAGATCAGCACCCGGACTTTGGAATGAATCATCTCCAACTCATGAGCGGAGAGTACCGAATATGGATCACAACTTTGGATAAACCGGACAAAATCTATCTTCTCCATAATCCCCTGCAATGCAAATTCCTTCATTGGCGCGCAAAAGTTTGCGTATTCCTGCAACTTCTGATTCACGAAAACCCCATGGTAATCGTGCTGACGAATGCGTTAAATCTTCTGAATTTAATTTATGAATCTGATCATTGCTGATGACCCCGAAACCTTGATCACGGTAAGGAGCAAGATCAGTGCCGGAGGTCACAACAGAGTTTTTGCGTAAAAAAGGCCGATAAAAGTGGATTTTTCTGTGGACAAACTGTGGACAGGGGAGTGAATTAAAACGATTCGTTCAATCAAAAAAGAAAATAGAACGTTTCGTTTAAAATTCTACTGAAGAGGTTCTACTGATTGGATCGGAGAGTTGGTACTTCTTGATTTTGCGGTCGAGCGCCGGTCTGGAGATCCCTAAAATTTGGCAGGCTTTCCCTTTGTGTCCGCGGGTGTGGTTGAGGATGTGTTGAATGTGTTGTCTTTCAATCTCCGAGAGAGGGGCGATAATGTTCCGGGCCCCGTTCGATTGCGGCTGGGTCAGCGGGAGGAGCGAGAGCGACTCTTCCAGAATAACATTGCCGCGCGTTAAGACGACCGCCCGGGTCAGCACATTCTCCAGCTCCCGGATGTTCCCGGGCCAAGGATAATCCATCAGGACATCCATGACCTTGGGGGAGACGCCGGTGATGTGCTTGTGCATGTTGGAGCTGATTTTGTTGATCAAAAAATGAACCAGATGCGGGATGTCCTGCATCCGATCGCGAAGGGGGGGGACCCGGATGCTGATGACTTTCAGGCGATAATAAAGATCTTTTCTGAATTTGCCGACTTTAATCAATTCCTCTAAGTTTTTATTGGTCGCCGCGATGACCCGGACGTTTGCTTTGATTTTCTCCTTCCCGCCAACACGTTCAAACTCCCGTTCTTGCAAAACACGGAGGAGCTTGGCCTGAAGGTGAATCGACATATCCCCGATCTCGTCGAGCAACAGGGTGCCGTTCTCGGCCATTTCGAACTTTCCCTCTTTTTTCTGGATCGCCCCGGTAAAGGATCCCTTCTCATGGCCGAAGAGCTCGCTCTCGAGGAGCGTTTCGACCAATGCGGAGCAGTTGATTCCGAGAAAGGGGGTGTTGTAGTTCCCATGGTAGTGGATGGCGCGGGCGATCAATTCCTTGCCGGTGCCGCTCTCTCCTTCAATCAACACGGTCGCGTTGCTCTCCGATGCAATGGCGATCGTCTTGAAGATCTGCAGCATCTGCGCGGTTTTGCCGATGATGATCCCGATCTTCGGGGCGGAGAACTCATTGAACATCGGCCGCGGGGACTGGCTCCGGAGTGTAATGATCCCCTTGATCTTTCCAACCACCGAGCCGAGCTCATCGATGTTGATCGGTTTGTTGATATATTCGAACGCCCCGGCTTTCATCGCTTGGATCGTCGTATCCATGTCGATGAAAGCGGTCATGATGATCGTGAAGGCATTCTCATCGATTTTCCGGATCTCTTTGAGGACCGAGAGGCCGCTTAAGTCGGGGAGCCGGTTATCGAGAAAGATGATCTGAGGGGAAAACGCCTTGAGCTTTTCGAGCCCTTCGCGGCCGGTCAGCGCGGTCTGGACGGTGTATTTCTGATATTGAAAGTGAATCGACAGCAGTTCGCAATTGGAAGGATCATCATCGATGATCAATATTTTCATAAGGCCTATACCACCTAAACCAGTCTACTCTGCCAGTCTGCTCTGATAGACATCTCTCTGTCAAGGATCGGTATTTACGGTAAAAATAGTAACAAGACCCGGCTAAAATTTCAATCTTTATATTGGTATTCCATAGGGAGATAAATGCGGGGGCACGCCGGTTCCCTTTCAAGCAGGGTCAGTGGATCGACCTTTCTATCTAGATCATTCAATTGAATGGGGAGAGAAACCCCATTCCAAGCAAAAGAGTAAGCGACTGCGTTTGGGGGGCGACCGAAATCTTGATATCCTTTCTAAACCCTCTTATAATCGGAGGGGTGAAGAAATATATCCTCAAGAATGAGTCGAAACAAGCGAGGCTCGATGCCTTTCGAGAAGCGTATCAGTCCGCTTTAAACGAACAACAGTTTCAAGTCGCCACCGCGCCCGACGGGCCGGCGTTGGTGATTGCCGGCGCCGGCAGCGGGAAGACCCGGACGCTGATTTATCGGCTCGCCTGGCTGGTTCATTGCGGGGTGAAGCCGGAGTCGATCCTTCTTCTCACCTTTACCCGGCGGGCCGCTTCGGAGATGCTCAAGCGGGCGGCGGCATTACTAGACGAGCGCTGCAAGCAGGTCTCGGGGGGAACGTTTCATTCGGTGGCCGCCGCCATCCTTCGGCGGTACGGCAAGGCGCTCGGCCTCTCTTCCTCGTTTACCATCCTCGACCGGTCCGACGCAGAGGATGTGATCCAGCTCCTTCGCGGCGAGATGGGGCTGGCCGAGAAGGGGAAGCGTTTTCCGAAAAAGGGGACCCTCTCCGACCTCTTCAGCAAGGTGCAGAATAAGCTGCTGACCCTCGATGAAGTGATCGAGGACGAGTACCGCCATTTTCTTGATCAGACCGAACTGATCCGCTCCCTCTTCATCCGCTACCAAAAATATAAGACCGACCGGCATCTGGTCGACTATGATGACCTCCTCGTCGATCTGTATGCCCTTCTCTCCGAGCACCCATCGATTCGGGAAGCGCTGGCTGAGCAGTACCGGCATCTCTTGGTCGACGAGTATCAAGACACGAACAAGATCCAGGGGGAGATTGTCCGGCTTCTCGGCCGCGACCGGCGGGTGATGGCGGTCGGAGACGATGCCCAGAGCATCTACTCGTTTCGCGGGGCCGACTTCCAAAATATCCTCCGGTTTCCGGACTATTTTCCCGGGACGCAGGTTTATAAGCTGGAAGAGAACTACCGATCGACCCAGGCGGTTCTCGATCTGGCGAACACCGTGATCGATGCGTCGGCGCAGAAATACCCGAAGCACCTCTTCACCCGGAAGGAGGGGGGGATCAAGCCGGCGTTGGTCCGGGCGGCGGAGGAGGCGGAGCAGTCGCGCTTTGTCGCGCAGAAGATCTTGGAGCTGCGGGAAGAGGGGATCCCGCTTTCCGAGATCGCCGTCCTCTTTCGATCGAGCTTCCATTCGTTTGATCTCGAAATCGAGCTGACCCGCTGCAACCTCCCCTTCGAGAAGCGGGGGGGCTTCAGACTCACCGAGACGGCGCATGTGAAAGATCTAATGAGCCACCTCCGGATCCTCGCCAACCCCTCCGACGCGGTCAGCTGGAATCGGCTGCTCCTCCTTATTCCGGGGATCGGGCCGCGCACCAGCCAGAAGCTGATCTCCCAAGTGCAGCAGGAGGGGCGGGAGGGGTTGAAGGGATTCACGCGGGAGCCGCAGGCCGAAGCCATCCGCGGGCTGCTGCAGATGCTCTCCGAAGCGGAGCGGCTCGATTCGCTCCCCGGCCAGATCGAGCGGGCGATGGCCTATTACCTTCCGTTGATGAAGAACAAGTATGACGACTATCCGAAGCGGATGAAAGACCTCGAGCATCTGGTCCTGATCGCCGACCGGTATCGAAAGCTCTCCCGTTTCCTCTCCGATCTCGCGTTGGAGCCGGAGGAGTCGGTCCTGGATGTGGCCGCCGCCGACCACGACAAAGAAAAGCTGGTCCTCTCGACGATCCACTCGGCCAAAGGGCTGGAATGGCAGGTCGTCTTCATTATCTGGACGCTCGACGGCTATTTCCCCTCGCTCTATGCATTCACCAAGGAGGCCGAGCTCGACGAAGAGCGGCGGCTGATGTATGTTGCGATCACCCGGGCGAAAGAACAGCTCTATCTCTCTTACCCGATCCGGATCTTCCATCGGGCCAGCCATGCCGTTCTTTCGAAACCGTCCCGATTTATCGAGTCGGTTCCGGAGGAGATTCTGGAGCCGTGGGTGTTGTCGGAAGAGGGCTGAGCGATTGATATAGACGGACCTCCTTTTTGACGAATGTGATTCTCCTTTATAGGAGGGATAGTTGGCGGCGGACCCGGAAGAACAGCCGGCCCCCGAAATTCGCGACGTCGATCGAGCCGCCTCCGGCGGACCGCGCGCCGGCTGGGCGGTCGGGGATCGCTTTTCATGGGAGGAGATTCAGCAGCGGCTCCTTGCGAGCGCCGACGAAGAGATCTCCGCAGGGGTTCGAGAGCTCTTCTTCAGCGGGTTCACCGCCGGCTTTGCAATTGTCCTGACATTCGTCGGCCATGCGGTCGGTCGCGCACAGTTTCCGGGCAACCGGTTCCTCGCCGCCCTTCTCTATCCGATCGGCTTTCTTTACATTATCCTCGGGCGCTACCAGTTCTTCACGGAGAATACATTGTCGCCGGTGATGCTCGTCATGACCCGACTGGCGAGCCTCCCCTTGCTGCTCCGGCTATGGGGGGTCGTTTTGATTGCGAATGTCGCCGGAGCAGCGCTCGGCGCGTTTATTCTCGCCCACACCCATGTTCTCTCCCCCGACGCGATCGAGGCGGGGGCCCGGTTCGCTCAGCGGGGGCTTGAGACCGGCTGGTGGGACGCGTTTTTCAAAGCCGTATTCGCCGGCTGGTTGGTGGCCGGGGTGGTGTGGCTGAATGTCGCGGCGCGCGATACGATCTCCCGGCTGGTGATCGTCTATGGGGTCTTCTACCTGATCGCGGTGGCCGACCTCTTCCATGTGATCACCACCGCCTCCGATATTTTCTTCTTCGTTTTTCTCCAGGCGCCCGGCCCCGGCCCGGCCACCCTGGTCCGGCAATTCTGGCTCCCGGTGTTGCTCGGAAACAGCGTCGGCGGCGTCATGTTGTTCGCATTCACCGCCTATGCGCAGACCGCACAACGGCGCTATCCCGAGGTCCGCGTTCTCACCCTGCGCGAGCTGTTGTTCAGTATGAAAGGGGGGCGTCCCTTCGGGACCCCGCGTCCGCGCCCTCCGTGGAAGGAGGCCGCATAGAAACCGACGGCGTGCTGGAATTATAAAGAGGCCGCCGGATTTGCAAGCTTTAACAAGGCCTAGATCATTTCGACACGATGAGAGACCCAGGAGGTTTCGTTTAGGATGAGCAATCCGTTGATTTCATTTTTGAGCGGGCTCGGCTCGCGGCGGGTGGTGGAGACCGTCGCGCCGCGACGGACCTTGGAAGAGGTCATCCTCCCGCCGCAAACGCGGCGCGCGTTGGAGCAGGCGCTGGCGCAGGTTCGGAATCACACGTTGATCTTCAGCCGCTGGGGCTTGGGCGAGCGGCATGCGTCGGGGCGGGGGTTGGCGTTTAACTTCGCGGGGCCGCCGGGAACCGGAAAGACGATCTGCGCCGAGGCGATCGCGCATGCGCTCGGTCTGAAGCTCCTCATCGTCAACTACGCCGAGGCGGAGTCGATGTGGGTCGGCCAGACCCCGAAAAACATCGTCGGGATCTTTCGCGCGGCGGTCGAGGAAAAGGCCGTTCTCTTCTTTGATGAGGCCGATGCGATCGCGACGCGCCGCTCGGCCGGCGGGAGTCTCTTACCGTATGACCGTGAGAGCAACCTGACCGTGAACGTCCTTCTGCGTGAGCTGGAAGCGTTCAATGGGATCGTGATCTTTGCGACCAACCTGGCCGCCAATTTCGATCCGGCCTTCGAGCGCCGCATCCGCGCCCATGTCCTTTTTGAAATCCCCGGCGTCGAGGAGCGGGCCCAGATCTGGCCGCTGCAAATCCATCCGAAGAAGACACCGCTGGCGTCCGACGTCGATTTCCGGCGGCTGGCCGAGCGGTATGTCATCAGCGGAGGCGATATCAAAAACGCCGTCCTCAAGGCGGCGGCCGCGGCGGCGGGCGAGCCCGGCGCCGATTTCGGCAAGCGGATCAGCCAGCGGCATCTCGAATCGGCGACGGCAGAGGTCCTCGCAGCCAAGGCGGTGATGCAGCAGTCGCTTTTTGCGAAGGGGGAGGCGGCCACGGTCGAGCCGAACGGCGTCTGGCCGGAGGTAGAGGCACGCTGGCCGAACGCGCTCTTCGTCGCGATGGGGCTCGCCGGCGCCGCGCTCATCGTCGCGCTGGTCGCCGTCGCGTTGGTGCTGATCCGTTAAACCTGTGAAGGAATGCCCGGCGTCGGTTTGGTCCGGGGTAAGAGGGGAGAGATGAAACCGCGAATCAAAGTGATTACCCTGGCCGTCAGCGATTTGCCTCGGTCATTGGCCTTCTACCGGGACGGGCTGGGGCTGGCGACCGAAGGGATCATCGGCACAGAATTCGAAGACGGAGCCGTCGCCTTCTTCAACATGAACGAGGATCTGATCTTGGCGCTCTGGCCGAAGAGATCCTTGGTGAAGGACGCGCAGATCCCCGTCACGCCGAGCAGTCCCTCCGACTTCTCCCTCGGCCACATCGTGAATTCCAAACAGGAGGTGGACGCGGTGATGAAGCAGGCGGAAAGGGCGGGGGCCAAGATCACGGCCCCGGCGCAGGATCGCTTCTGGGGAGGCTACTCCGGATACTTCCAAGATTTAGACGGACACCTCTGGGAGATCGCCTGGAACCCCCAGTGGGTCGTCAAAGAATGAGGTGAGATGGATATCCCGGTGATTGATATCGGTCCGCTCGTCGCCGGAACGGACGCGCGCCATCACGTCGCAGGACGCATCGGCCAAGCGTGCCGCGACTGGGGATTCTTTTACATCGTCGGTCATGGCGTCGACGAACGGCTGCAGCTGCGGCTGGAGGAGGTCAGCCGGCAATTCTTCGCGCAAGATCTTGAGACCAAACTTGAAATCGGCATGGCGCGGGGAGGCCGCGTTTGGCGGGGATACTTTCCGGTCGGCGGCGAGCTCACCTCCGGCCGGCCCGATCTCAAAGAGGGGATTTACTTCGGTGCGGAATTGGCAGCCGATCACCCGCGGGTGAGCGCCGGCACACCGCTCCATGGGCCGAACCTCTTTCCGGCCCATCCGCCGCAATTCAGGGAGACCGTTCTCGACTACATGGCCGCCTTGACCCGGCTCGGACAGGCGCTGATGGCCGGCCTCTCCTTAAGCCTCGGTCTGGAAGCGTCGTACTTCACCGACCGGTACACCTCCGAGCCGCTGACGTTGTTCCGGATCTTCAATTATCCGGCGCCGTCACTCGGCGCGGCGACGGAGGCACCCTTCGGCGTCGGGGAGCATACCGACTATGGATTGCTCACGATCCTCAAACAAGACCGGTCGGGCGGGTTGCAGATCAAGGTGAAATCGGACTGGATTCCCGCCCCGCCGATTCCCAACGCGTTTGTTTGCAATATCGGAGACATGCTCGATCGTCTGACTGCGGGGCGCTACCTGTCGACGCCGCATCGGGTCCAGAACCCGGCGCGGCACGATCGGTTATCCTTTGCATTCTTCTTCGATCCGAACTTCAACGCGGAGATCCGGCCGATCGAGACCGGCGAAGTCAATGACAACAAGGAAGCGCGTTGGGATCGCGCCAGCGTCCACGCCTTTCAAGGAACTTATGGTGATTATCTGCTGAGTAAGGTCTCAAAGGTATTCCCGGAGTTACGTCGTAAGGTTCTTTAATAATCCCCTTTTCCATTGTGGTGAGAAAACGATGCGTAAGGTGAATCTGAAAGATATTCCTGATGAGAGTTGGTCGTCGCCCAAAGGGAAGTTCGGCGGCGCGAGCAAAGAGATCTCTGTCGCATTGGGACGCAAGCCGAATTCCATGGACTTAAAGGAGCGGCATCCCTTCGATGTGGAGCTCTGCCGCATCCCTCCGGGAAAGATTCATTCTCCTTATCATTCGCATAGCGCGCAGTGGGAGTTTTATCATGTGATCTCAGGAACGGGACAGGTCCGCCATCAGGAGGGGACGACTCCAATTGAAGCGGGCGATGCCTTTCTCTTCGAGCCGGACCAGCCGCACCAGCTGATCAACCATAGTTCTGAGGATCTGGTTCTCTATGTTGTTGCGGACAATCCAATCGGCGAGTCGGCCTATTATCCGGATAGCAAGAAATGGCTTGTCCGCTCACCTGAGCGAAGGGTGATCCGACCGGCTAATTCCAAGGAGATGGATTACCATGAGGACGAAGAATAAATTCAATCATAAAGGCTCTGGTCACTTAACGCTAAAATAGCATTGTCATTATTGAGCGGGGGCCTCCTCTACCTTTCCGACCCCCTCGACTCAATTCTGTTGAATAACAAGACCGGTAGGAGATTTAGAAGCGAAGAAAACATATCGTGGAAGCTGCTGCTGTGGAGCCGTCCGGTTTGAGGCGACATCGATCTGAGATCCGGCACCTTTGAGCAAGGAGAAACAAATCATGACGACGCACCAGGAAATTCTCGACTTCTATTTACAGCCGGCGACAATGACCTCCGGCGGCCGACATGCGTCTTTGTTGGAAGCGTTGCCGCGCGATGCCGACGTCCTTGCCCAGATCGTCCAGGGCCTGGTGATCCATGAATCGGTCGCTTCCTCGTTTTACGGCGTCGCGATCTCCGACGCGCGCCGGAGCGAGGCGCATCTTCGCCCGGTGGAGGGGATGATCGATCGCCTCCTCGCCCTCGATGACGCGCCGCTCTCGGTCGCGCGGCCGGCCGAGCGGCGTCTCGTCGGCGTCTGCCATCACTTCGTCCTCTTTCTCGTCGCCATGCTCCGGGCCAAGGGGATTCCGGCCCGGGCGCGCTGCGGGTTCGGCGCCTATTTTAATCCTGGCACTTTCGAGGAGCACTGGGTCTGTGAATATTGGGATGATGCAGACGGACGCTGGGCGCTCGCCGATCCGCAGTTCGACGAGGTGTGGCGGACGAAGCTGAAGATCAAACACGATATTCTCGATCTGCCGCGCGACCGGTTCTTGGTCGCCGGCGACGCCTGGGTGCAAGGCCGTACAGGCAAGGCCGATCCGTTAAAGTTCGGCATTTTTGAGAGGGCGCGGCGCGGGCTCTGGTTCATCGCGGGGGACCTGGTGCGCGATGTCGCGGCGCTCAACAACATGGAGATGCTGCCGTGGGATGTCTGGGGCGCCATCCCTTCGCCCGACGCGCCGCTGGACGAGGAGGCGCTTGCCTTTTTCGATCAGCTGGCCCTGCTCACGCAAGCGCCCGATGCCTCCTTCGATGAACTGCGCCGGCTCTACGAAGAAGAGGACGGCGTGCGGGTGCCGGCGACCGTCTTCAATGCCCTCCTCAACCGCCCGGAAGAGATCCGAGTTGAAGGGAGAATAGAATGAACAGAACCGGATCGCGTTCCGGAGAGAAGTCGGTTGCCGGGCGGGGTGATTGTCAATTCGGCTCAGAAGGAGTATTTTAGGAACCGTTGCGACCGGCGGCCGGCTCGATGCGGGTTCGATAAAATCACCCGTCATTCACCCGCCGTCGGACAAACGCGAATCAAAGAAGCGTCCCTATCGATCAGATCATGATCAAAACAAAGGAGTGTTTATGTTATTTCGACTCATCGCTATGCTCGGTCTCGGATTTCTGGTTACATCGGCCTACGCGGCGGACAAGGCCGACCTGAAAACGCAGAAGGACAAGGTCAGCTACAGCATCGGATTGGATATCGGAAATAAATTGAAAGGCCAGTCGATCGAGATCGACCCGAAATTCTTAGCGCAAGGGATTCAGGACGCCACCTCGGGTGGAAAGCCGTTGCTCACCCAAGAGGAAGTCCAGGCCGTGATGATGACCTTTCAGAAAGAGATGCAGGCCAAGGCGACCGAGCAGGCCAAGGTGGTCGGGGATAAAAATCTGAAAGAGGGCGAGGCGTTCCTCGCAGAGAACAAGAAGAAAAAGGGGGTCGTCACCCTTCCGAGCGGCCTGCAGTATAAAATCATCACCGCCGGCACCGGAAAGAAGCCGAAAGCGACCGACACCGTCACCACCAACTATAAAGGGACCCTCATCGATGGGACTGAGTTCGACAGCTCCTACAAGCGAGGGGAGCCGGCGAGTTTCCCGGTCCAAGGGGTCATCCCCGGTTGGACCGAGGCGCTCCAGCTGATGCCGGTCGGCTCCAAGTGGCAGCTCGTCGTTCCGCCGGCGTTGGCATACGGCCCCCGGGGCGCCGGACCGCAGATCGGGCCGAACGCGACGCTGATCTTCGAAGTGGAGCTTCTCTCGATTCAGGACGAGGCCAAAACACCGAAGCCTTAAATCCCGCGTATCGAATCGGTTGGATGAAAGAGAAGGGTTCGGCCTTCGTTGGCCGAACCCTTTTTTCTTTTTCGAGGAGCCGTTGAAATCTTTCACGCCGCGCGCCGTCGGCTCGGTTCCGCCGACAGGATCGCGGCGATGGCGGCGCGCATCGAGACCCGATCGCGCGGGCCGTCGTAGCGGATCCGGTTCATGAAGATCGTCGGGGTGCCGTTGACGCCGTCCTGAATTCCCCTCCGAAAGTCCTCCCTCACTTTTTCCCGGTAGACCTCTCCCCGCAGTTCCCGATCGAAGCGCTCTACGTCGAGCCCGAGCGCGGCGGCATAGGCAACGATGTGATCGTATTCGAGCGCATCCTGATGGTCGAAGAGCATGTCGTGCATCTCCCAGAACTGCCCCTGCGCGCCGGCCGCTTCGGCCGCCTCCGCCGCCATCAGGGCGTGGGGATGGATGTTGGTGAGGGGGAAATTCCGGAAGACGAGCCGGACGGTATCGGGCTCTTCCTCCACCAGACTCTCCAGGACGGGGCGGGCCATGCCGCAGTAGGGGCATTCGAAGTCGCCGTATTCCAGCATCGTGACCCGCGCGTCGGGCGCGCCGAGGGTCCAATCGTCTTTCGTCATCACGGTTTTCTGAATCGTGTCGTCAAGCATGGTGAGCCTCCTTCGGCCGGGCGCCGGCAATCTGCTCGAGCGCATCAAAGATGATGTTGAGACCGGGCGCGATCGCCGGGTCTTTCGAGACCCAGCGGTCGCGGAGGACCCCCTCCGCGTCGATGAAGAAGAGGGCGCGCTCGCTGATCCCATCATTCTCGCGAAAGACCCCATATTGCCGGGCCACCCCGCCGTGCGGCCAGAAGTCGCTCAGCAGCGGGAAGGTGAGGCGCTGATCTTTGGACCAGGCGCGGTGCGAGAAGACATTGTCGACGCTGATCCCCAGGACCTCCGCATTGTACCCTTGGATTTCGCCGAGCACTTCTTGAATGAGCGCGAATTCGCTGGTGCAGACGGGCGACCAATCGGCGGGGTAAAAGGCGAGGACGACATTTTTGCCGCGATAGTGGCTCAACTGGACCGGTTCCGCTTCACCGTTCGGAAGGGTGAAGTCGGGGGCCGGCGCATTTGTCGGTGACGGGGTGGCCATAGAACCCTCCTTTGCGCTATAGATTATTCTGGACCTGGTCACTCAGGTATGTATATATTTTCATTCTACGCCGATGGATTCCGAGGGGACAACCCCTCGGAGGGTACCGCGGGCGCGGCCGTAACGGCGGCCGGGAATCCGGATCGATCCAATCGATTCCGACAGGTTTCGTCCGACAGGTTTCGCAAAAGGTCTCGATGAAGCAGCTTCAGGGAAAAACGGCGGTTGTCGCAGGGGCGACGCGGGGGGCCGGGCGGGGGATCGCTTGCATGCTCGGCGAAGCGGGGGCGACGGTCTACTGTACCGGGCGGAGCAGCCGGGGCCGGACCCCGACACGAACGGGGAACTCCCCGTTCGACCTGACGGCGCGTCCGGAGACGATCGAGGAGTCCGCTGAGAAGGTGACGGCGTGCGGCGGGATCGGCATCCCGGTCCGGGTCGATCACACGGTGGAAGCGGAGGTGAAGCGACTCTTCGATCGGGTCGAAGCCGAGCAGGGACGGTTGGACCTGCTGGTCAACGATGTCTGGGGCGGAGATGAATTGGCCGAGTGGGGGAAACCGTTCTGGGAGCTGACGTTGGAAAAGGGATGGTTGATGCTCCAACGCGCCGTCCAGACCCACATCATCACGAGCCGCTACGCCGCGCCATTCATGATCCGGTCCGGCCGAGGGTTGATCGTCGAAATCACCGACGGCGACGACTTTCATTATCGGGGCAATCTCTTCTATGATTTGGTCAAGCTTTCCGTCATCCGGCTCGCCTATGGGATGTCGGAAGAGCTCCGCCCGCACCAGGTCGCGGCGCTCGCCGTGACCCCCGGCTTCCTTCGCTCCGAGGCGATGCTGGAGCACTTCGGCGTCACCGAGGCGAACTGGCGGGAGGGGGCGAAGAAAGACCGGCACTTCATCGCTTCCGAGACGCCGTTTTATGTCGGCCGTGCCGTCGCGGCCTTGGCCTCCGACCCGGAGGTGATGAAGAAATCGGGCCGGCTCTTCAGCTCCTGGGGGTTGGCGCAAGAGTATGGCTTTACCGACATCGACGGAAGCCGGCCGAATTGGGGAAAGTATTTCGAGGAGAACGTCGCCGAGAAGCCATCGCGATAGGATGAAGATCCGGACGGCCCAAACGGATGGCCGATTCCTTATCGAGAGCACCGGAGGTTCAATGACAAAGGGAGTGCAGGTTCGCGACGCGGAGGAGGCCGATCGCGATGGGATTCGGGAGGTGACCCTCTCGGCTTATCAGGAATATTCAGCGCAGATGCCGGAACATTGGGAGAGCTACCGGCAGGGGATTTTGGGGACGTTGGCCGACGTCCAGCCGGCCGAGCAGATCGTGGCCGAAGCGGCGGGGGCGATCGTCGGCGCCGTCCTTTTATATCCGGCCGGATCGGTCTTCTCTCCTCCGAACAGCCCGCCGATGACCCGGGTTTCGCCGGAGGTCCGTCTCTTGGCGGTTGCCCCGGCGGCGCGGGGCCGAGGGGTTGCGGCGGCGCTGATGAAGGAATGCATTCGGCGTGCGCGCCGATCGGGCGCCGCGGCGCTGACGCTCCATACCACCGACATGATGCGGGTGGCGATGGAAATGTATGAGCGGATCGGGTTTGTCCGGGCGCCGGCGCTTGACTTTTATCCTTCGGCCGATTTAATCGTCAAAGGCTACCGTCTGAACTTGGAAGAGACCGCTCCTTAGGAAGGGGGGTCGGAGGGGGGCGGATGCGGGCCGGCGCCATTCCTGAAAATCTTCATCTCGTTTTCGAGCGCCTTCACCCGGTCGGCCAGACTCTCCCGAAGCAGGTTCTCCACGCGGCAGTTGGCGAGGAGATACCGGACCATCGCCTGCAGATAGGTGATCCGCCACTCCGCTTGCTTCATCTCCTCCGGGTCGGCGGCTTGGGTCTGTTTTTCGACCGCCGCCGAGGCCCGATTCAATTCCTCGATCGCTTCGCTGAGCTCTTCTTTCAGAATCATTCTCCTTCTCCCCGACACAACGGCTAAGGGTACCATTGGAGGGGGAAGAAGTTCAATCCCATTTTACAAATGCAAGTCGGCAAAATTAAGATCGACCGGTTCTCATCCGGTCTCGAATTGGATCGAAGCGTCGGGTGGGGTCCTCGATCGTTCGCCGGCGCTTCTCCCGCGTTTCGCCCGGGCTTAAATCGGGGGCGCGCTCTGAATTCGGACCTCGACGGTGTGATCTTGACGGTCGTCGGCCAGGGGAATGGCCGGCGTGTGTTGCTCGACGCCGTCGACGGCGACCCGGATCTCTTCCCCCGGTTGATTCCGGATGCCGCGGGAGCGGACGAAGGAGATCTGATAGCGCGTCTCCCGATAACGGTAATCGATCTTGAACGCCGTCCAATCTTCCGGAAGGCAGGGCTCGAAATGTAATCGATCTCCTTCAAGCCTGAGCCCGAGGAGCGATTCCACGATGAGACGATACAGCCAGCCGGCCGATCCGGTGTACCAGGTCCATCCGCCGCGGCCGGTGTGGGGTGAGACCGCATAGACGTCGGCTGCGACGACATACGGCTCGACCTTGTAGATCGCCGTTTCTTTCGGCGTCCGTGCATGGTTGACCGGGTTGATGATGTCGAGCAGCTCCCAGGCGCGCCGGTTCTCTCCCAAGGCGGCGAACGCCATCGCCGCCCAGATCGCCGCATGGGTATACTGGCCGCCGTTTTCCCGGACCCCCGGCACATACCCCTTGATATAGCCGGGATTCAGGTTCGACTTGTCGAACGGCGGGTCCAAAAGCTGGATCAGCGAATGATCCCGCCGTACCAGGCGTTGATCCAATGCCTCCATCGCCCGGCGGGCGCGGGCGGCCTCCCCGGCGCCGGAGAGAACGGACCAGCTTTGTGCAATCGAATCGATTTGGCATTCGGGATTTTCGGCCGAGCCGAGCGGTGTCCCATCGTCGAAGTAGGCGCGACGGTACCACGCCCCATCCCAGCCATGCGCCTCGATATTCCGGCGGAGCTGGGCGGCCTCTTTCTGGCAGCGCTCGGCGAAGGGGAGATCGCCGCGAAGGCGGGCGATCGGAGTGAATTCCGTGAGGACTTTATAAAGGAAGAAGCCGAGCCAAACGCTCTCCCCTTTATTTTGTTCGCCGACCGTATTCATCCCGTCGTTCCAATCCCCCGAGCCGATCAACGGGAGGCCGTGCCCGCCGAATCGAAGGCCCCGCAAAATAGCGCGCAGACAGTGTTCGTATAGGCTGGCCGAGACGTCGGACCGGACCGGATGATCGTAGTAGGAGTCCTCATCGGGATTGACCGGACGGCCCTCGATGAAAGGGATCGATTCATCCAAGATCCCGGTATCGCCGGTTGCGGCGAGATAACGGGAGGCCGCCAAGGGGAGCCAGAGGAAATCGTCCGAACAGTGCGTCCGCACCCCCCGGCCGAGCGGCGGGTGCCACCAGTGCTGCACATCCCCCTCCGGGAACTGACGGCCCGCGCAGAGGAGCAGCTGCTCGCGGAGGAGGCGCGGTTCGGCATGGATGAGCGCCATGACATCTTGGAGCTGGTCGCGAAAGCCGAAGGCCCCTCCCGATTGATAGAATCCGCTTCGCGCCCAGAGACGGCATGCGAGCGCCTGGTACGGCAGCCAGCCGTTGGTCAGCACATTGAGGGAGAGGTCCGGTGTTTCGACCTGCACCGCCCCCAGCGTCCGCTTCCAATGCCGACGGACCGTCTCGAGCGCGGTTGCGGCCGCCGCGGCGCCCCGGAAGCGATGGACCAGATCGGCCGCATCGTCGGCGTTACGCCCGAGGCCGAGTTTAAAGGTGATCTCCCGCGCTTCCCCGTCCGCCAACTCGAAGGAGAGCTGAAGCGCGGCGCAGGGATCGAGGCCGGCCCCCACCTTTCCGGAAAGCCGCGAGCGGGTCAGGGCGGCCGGCGCGCGAAGGGTGCCGTTTCGCCCGATGAATTCGGTGCGGTCGCCTGTGAAGGTCCGGGTCGCATCGTCGATATCGAAAAACGCCGTTCGATCGGCGAATTCCGTATTATACCGATTGCGGGCATAGAATACCCCGGCGGCGTCGACCTCGGTGGTGACATGCATCGCCGATTTCGGCCGGAGGTCCCCCAGCACCCATTCGACATAACCGGTGGCCGAGAGGCGACGGGACCGGCCGGAGCTGTTTTGTACTTTCAAGACCGAGAACTTGATCGATGCATCGAGGGCGACATAGACCCAGAGCTCCGAGTGGATCCCGTCCTCATGATGCTCAAAGACGCTGTAGCCGAAACCATGCCGGCTCACATAAGCGCCCGCTCCCCTTCTCGGCAGCGGCGTGGGCGACCAGAAGTGGCCGCTCTCTTCGTCGCGAAGGTAGATCGCTTCTCCGCTCGGATCGCCGACCGGGTCGTTGTGCCACGGGGTCAGGCGGAACTCATGGGCGTTCTCGCTCCAGGTATAGGCCGCGCCGCTCTCCGAGAGAACGGTGCCGAACTGCGGATTCGCCAATATATTCACCCAGGGGGCCGGCGTCCCCTTTCCGGGGGTGGTTGTGATCACATACTCGCTTCCATCGGGGGTGAAGCCCCCCAGCCCGTTGAAGAGGATCAGATCGCGGCGGGGAAGGTCGTCGGGCCGGGCGGCCGGTCGATGGGTCCGGGTCGGCGTCAGCCGGGGAACGCGCACCTCCATGAGGCCGCGGCGGTTGATCTGCTCCGCCAGCGTTCCGCGCGTGTCGGTGAGGATGGCCCGCGCGACCGACTGGAGCAGAATTCGATCCTCGCTCGAAATTTGGTCGGCCGGTCGGACGAAAATTCCGCCCGGCCGGTCGATGATGTTGGCTTCGACCCCGGCGGCGATCAGTCCCATAATCTGCTCTTGGAGCAGCTGGCGGTAGCCGGTGTGATCCTCGTTCCAGATCACCAGATCGACCGCGAGTCCTTTTAAGCGCCAATAGGCGTGGGCTTGGACCAGCTGGCGAACCAGATCGATCTTCCCCGCGTCGGCAATCTGCAGCAGGACGATCGGCAAATCGCCGGAGATCGCATAGCCCCACAAGCCCGACTGGCCCCGACGGTTTTTGATCAGAACGCCGGCCTCGGCCCGCAGCGACGAATTCGCATAGATAATCGAATTGGCCAAGCGGCTGTAGAGTTGCGCATCGGCCTCGGTGGCATTGATCTGGCGTAAGACGACTTGGCTATGGGTCCAGGCCAAATCGAAGACCCGATTCGCCAGCCGCCGGTCTTGGTATTTCTCGACCAGGCTTAAAGCGGCGTCGCGGGTTTCGCCGACGCCCGAGACCAGATCGATCGTGGTCGATTGGTCCGGACCGAGGGTGATTCGGTGCTGGATGGCGGCGATCGGATCGAGCACGGAGCCCTGACTCCCGGAGAGGGCGGCCGTATCGCCGAGCGCTTGAGGGGAGGCGACGGTGTTTCCCCGACCGATGAACTGCCCGCGGTCGGTCTCATAGGAAATCGGTCCTTTCTCCCCGCCGTGCACCGCCATCAGATGAAACATCCAGGGCGCCTGCTCATTGAGAGAGCGGGGTCGGCGGGTACAAAGGATCGCCTGCCTCCGCTGAATGATTTCGGTCTGTACGAATAGATTGCTGAAGGCCGGATGGAGCGCGTCTGCGGGAAGAGGGGCGAGCACCACCTCCGCATAGCTGACGACATCGATCGTTTTGCGTGTCCGGGAGCGATTGGTAATCCGGACCCGGCGCAGTTCGATGTCATCTTCCGGTGATACAACGATTTCGGTATACGTTTCAAAATCACGGTCGCGGCGGCGAAATTCGGCCCGTCCTTCGGAGAAGATCGCTTCGTAGCTCTCCGACCGTTTGAGCGTCGGTTGATAGGTATTGGACCAGAAGGCGCCGCTCGCGACGTCCCGGATGTAGCAAAAGGTCCCCCACGGGTCGGAGGTGCTGTCTTCGCGCCAGCGTGTGACCGCGAGCTCCTTCCAGCGGCTGTAGCCCCCCCCTGCGTTTGTGATCATGACATGGTATCGGCCGTTCGACAGCAACTGCACCTCCGGGATCGGCGTGTTGGGGCTGTCGAGGACCCGCACCGGCATTTCCGAGTCGACGGAAGGGGTCCGGAGGCCGGCGGAGGGGGCGGTATGCGAATAAAATGCGGTCGCCTTCGGAATCCGCTCTTGGAGAAGCAGCAGCGTTGCCTGGAACTGAGGGTCCGACTCGAAGCGCTTCTGCATCGGCCGGTCGAGGAGGAGATAAGCCAAGGAGAGAAGACTCATCCCTTGGTGATGGGCCATGAAGGACCGAATGATCGCGCGCGACTCCCCCCGGCGGAGGCGAGAGGGGGTGTAATCGACCGCTTCATAAAAGCCGAACTTTCCTTCCATCCCTTCGACGGCGAGTCGCTGCAGATTCTGACAGGCCGCCTCCGGCGCGACCATCAACGCCAGGACCGATGCATACGGCGCGACGACCAGCTCTTCCGCGAGTCCGCGTTTGAGGCCGAGGCCGGGAACACCGAACGCCCGATACTGGTAGTTGAAATGGACGTCGACGGTATTGTAGCCCGACTCCGACATTCCCCAGGGGACGCCGCGCTGCCGTCCATAGTCGATTTGTCGGTCGACGGCGGCCCGATAGGTCTGGTCGAGCAGGGTGTTCTCATAGGTCGGCATCACCAGCAGCGGCATCAGGTACTCGAACATCGAGCCGCTCCACGACAAGAGGACCGGCTCCCCGCCGCTGCCGGTCAACAGCCGTCCCAAAGCAAACCAGCTCTCCTGGGGAAGCTGTCCCTGTGCGATGGCGAGAAACGTACAGAGCCTCGCTTCCGAAGCGAGCAGGTCATAATAACTGGCGTCCCGCCGGCGCTCTCCCGCGTTGTATCCGATCGCCAGGAGCCGCCGTGTCTTATCAAAGAGAAAGTCATAGTTCATCTGTGCCAATTCGCCCGACAGAAGCGCAAGGCGCGCCGTCGTCGTCATCCGCTCCTCGGCCCGCCGGCCCGCTTCGATCAGAAGCGGTTGCAGCGCATTCAGCCACCGGCGCTCCGGCGCGGCTCCCTCCGTTGCAAGCCGCTGTTCGAGGGCGGGATGTACCCGCCGCGCAAGGCCGGCCAGCGCGCGCAGCGAGGGAATCGGGACGAGATCGGGCAAGAGGCTCTCCTCCGTCGGCCGCTCCGGCGACAAGAGCCAGGGGGCGAGAAAGGTCAACTCGTCGAGGGCGGCGCGCGATTGCCGGGCCAGCGCCTCGGCCCACTCGCCGACCGTCTCAGAAAACCGGTCTCCATCGGCGGCGAACGCCGCCGCACAGCGGGTCAGGCGATCGAGCGTCCGGTGCGCCCCCGTCAGGGTGGTCGGCGGTGACGCCAGGGCCGAGTCCAGATCGGCCTGGAGGGGGGCGAGCGGCGGAGGAAGCCTCCCTTCGGCCGCCTCCACCAGGAGCATAAGCGTGTCGTGGAGACCGTCAAAGAGCCGGTCACTCAGGATCGGTTGATCGGAGAGGGCGATCAGTCCCGGACGCAACGTCAGCAGATGGGCGGCGAGGTTTCCGCTGTCGACGGTCGAAACGTAAAGCGGGTGGAGCGGTTTGAGAGAGTGGGTGTCATACCAATTATAGAAGTGCCCTTCATACCGCTCCAGACTTTCGAGGGTGCGCAGCGTCTTCTCCGTCCGCTCGATCAGGCCTCCCGCCGGAAGATAGCCGAAGTCGTGGGCCGATAGGTTGGCGAGCAGCGCCAGCCCGATATTGGTCGGCGATGTCCGATGCGCAACGACGGTGCCGCGGTACTCCTGGACATTGTCCGGGGGGAGCCAATGGTCTTCCGGACCGACGAAGGTTTCGAAGAAGGCCCAGGTCTTCCGGGAGATTTTACGGAGGAAGAAGGTCTGCTCGCCGGTCAGCTGGAGGTCCCCCTGAACCAGCGGTTGACTGATCCACCCGGTGACGGCGGGGGAGAGGAGCCATAAGAGAAGGATCGGTCCCGCCACGGCCAACGCGCCGGGCCGCGACAGCATCAAGGCCATCCCGACGGAAAGGGCGACCGCGGGGGCGATCCACATCGATCGGAAGGCGGCGCGGAGGTCGGACCGCCGATCGCCATTGACCTCGGCCGAGGAGGTCCACTCCAGAAGCCGGCGGTGGGTAATCCAGATCCGTCCGACGGTCCGAACGATGGCATCGAGACTAAAATAGGCCTCGTAGGGGAGGCAGACGAGCGTCAGCGCCGCCTGCGTAAACGCGTTGCCTGCGGACCGGATCGCCGCATTGATGTGTTGCCTCCAGAGAACGTCGTCCGGTTTTCGGAAGAGATGAAGGAGAGAGGCGATGAACGACGGGATGAAGATCATTCCAATGACCGCCGAAGACCAAAACCAGGGGGAGGGCAAGACGGTCCAGCCGAGCAATAAGAGGAGGGTGAGTGCCGGCGCGATGAGGCTCCTCCGCAAGTTGTCGAAGATCTTCCATCGCGACAGGAGGGAGAGCGGATTGGCCTGCCGGCGTCCGCCGGGTCCTGGAACGCGCGGCAGAAGCCATCCCGCAATCTGCCAATCGCCGCGAATCCAGCGGGCGCGCCGGTTGACATCGGCGCCGTAGGAGGAGGGGTCCTCCTCATAGATCTGTGTGTCGCTTAATAAACCGGAGCGGGCATAACAGCCTTCCAGCAGATCGTGGCTGAGGATGCGGTTTTCCGGAAAGCGTTCTTTGAGCGCCTGTTCGAATGCATCGACGTCATAGATTCCCTTGCCGATAAACGAGCCTTCATGGAAGAGGTCTTGGTAGACATCGGAGACGGCGCGCGTATAGGGGTCGATCCCCGGCTCACTCCCGCAAAGCCGTGCATAATACGATGCATTGGAGCCCGGCAGGCTCGCCGCAACCCGCGGCTGAAGGATGCCGTATCCCTCCGTGACACGCCCTTTTGGTTCGTCATAGCGCGCGCGGTTCAGGGGGTGGGCGAGGGTCCCGGCCAGCTGGCGCGCGGAATCGCGCGGCAGCTGTGTGTCGGTGTCGAGGGTAATGACATATTTGACGTTCAATAACAGGTCGGTATTCCCGACGACCTCTGAGAAGGCGTCCTTCGGGCCGCCGCGCAGGAGTGAATTCAGGTCGGCGAGCTTTCCACGCTTTCGCTCATACCCCATCCAGATCCGCTCCTGCGGATTCCACCGGCGCGGCCGGTGAAACAGGTAGAAGGGGTCGCCCGGGGTCTCGGGGCGACGGTATTTTTCATTCAGCGTCTCGATTTTCATCCGGGCGAGCTGCAGCAGCGGCGCATCCTGAGGGAGGGTTTCCTCCGGCGCATCTCGAAAGTCGGTTAATAGGCCGAAATGGAGGTGGGGATCGCGGTTTGCCAGGAAGCGAACCTCCAGCCCTTCGATCAGCGCTTCGACGTTCCGGGCGGTGGTCAGCAGGGTCGGCACGACCACGAGCGTCCGTGATTCCGGCGCGATCCCTTCCGAGAAGTCCATTCGCGGGAGCAAATGCGGCGGGGCCAGCAGCGTCGTCAGCCAATTCACCAGCGCGACCGCGAGCTGACTCGTGCAGAGAAGGGAGAGAATCCCGATCAAGGCGAACGGCCAGCCGTCCCAGCCGGTTGCATCGGCCTGGAACAGGAGCCCTCCGGTGAAGAGGGCCGTCATCGCAACGATTGCGCCGAGGAAGAGGAGCAAAGGATGCCGGGAGAGCGTGCGACGGAGGGCCTTGGAGGTCGGCAGCGTCAATTCGACCGCCTGTTCGAGCTGAGACAGTCCACGGTCGAGGAGATAAAAACCGACGTGCGCCGTCCGACTTCCCTGTCCGTCCCGGGCCGCCCCCTCCTGCGCGAGGGCGATCGCTTTGCGCGCCACCTCGCTTTCGGAGAGAGCCGTATGCTTTGCGGTTTTCTCAACCACATGCCGGTAGCGATCGCGGGTCGTGAAATCCATCTTGCCGTAAACGCCCCCGGGATCTTCATCGAGGATCCGCTCGACCCTGCTCATCGTCTCGACGAACTTGCGCCAATCCATCGCCCCGAGGAATCGGAGGCTGCCGATGCTGTTGCTGATCGAGACCTGGTCGGCCGCCTGCTGCTGCGTCTCCGACTGAACCAACTGCTGGATCGTCAGCTGCGACTCCGAGAGAAGCTGCTCCATCCAGGTCAGCGGCAGCGCCAAGGGGGCTCCCTGTCCCTGCAGTCGGCGGGTCAGCTCGGCCACAAACGAGCTGACCATGGGGGGATTCGACCGGGCCATATCGGCGATCACCAGGATGAGGCTCTTCGGGTCTTTTTCGGTGATCTCGATCATCTGGTCGGCCCAGGCGTCGGCCAGGTCGCGGTTGATTCTGCTGGTGGCGATCCGGGCGCCGACGCGGCGGAGGTTTTCGATCAGCGCCAAGCGGAGCATGATCGGGATCGCCCACAATTCTCCTAGCGTGAGGGGGGTGACCGTCTGGTAGGCCGCCACGAATCGGCTGAGAATCTCCGGATCGACCCGTCCGTCGCCGTGCGAAATCGTTTCCAGCGCGATATCATAGACGCGGGGAAGCCCGGCCGAAGGGCCGTGCGCGAGGCGAGGAAGCTCCCGGCTGTACCCTGTGGGTAGATGTTTTTTGGCCGTGCGGATCTGCTCTTCGATTAAGTAGAAGTTATCGAGCAGCCACTCCGCCGCCGGCGTGATCCGCTGGTTGGCTGTGACCGCACCGGTCAGCAGATTGCAAACATCGATCAACAGCGCTTCATTCGCAGAAAGTCGGGTGAGAAGCTGGTCCGGCGCGCGTCCCGGTGTCAATTGATGCGCGGCGGCAAGGCGCTTGCCGTGTTGTTCCATCTGATCGGCGCTGAACAAATCCGATCGCAGCGGCGGCTCTTCGTTGGGGTATTTTCGTGGAACGTTGCGTCTGCGAAGGCGGGTCTTTAACCGGAGAAAAGGTCCGAGGATCGTGTCGATCTCTTTCAATATTCATCTCTTTCTGAAGCGCCCTATGAGCGATCGCGATCGGTTGTTTTGAACGACTTTCTCGGAATGAGGGCGGGTTGCAGGGCTCTCTTGCTGTGAGCCGGAAGGGGTCACCTGGGTTGCCGATGCTTCCTGGCCCAGAATCAGCATACCACGAACCGGGATCCGATGACCAGGTCCCAGCGCAACGGGTGAGAACCGGCGCGATCGACCCCTTGGCTGAAGGACCCTTCATCCGATCGATCGGCGAGCCTTCGCGAGCCTTCAAGTGCTTCGGAATAAAGCTGTTCTACTTATCTTTAAGTTATACGTCTTGACAAAAGGGTCCTATCCCGGTAGCGTGCTAGGTATGGCGCGTAAACAACTTCCCTCTTTCGATTCCAAGACCTTTCTGGCTGCGGTCGGAAGCGGAAAAACAGTTCTAAAGATACAAAAGAAAAAGAACATCTTCTCTCAAGGGGATCCGGCCGATGCCGTCTTTTACATCCAGACGGGGAAGGTAAAGCTGACCGTCGTCTCCCCGAAGGGGAAAGAGGCGGTCATTGCGGTGCTGGGGAGGTCGGACTTCTTCGGCGAAGGGTGTCTCGCAGGGCAGCTCGTTCGGATGGCTGCCGCAATCTCGATGGATGAATGCACGGTGATCCGGATTGAAAAAGAGACGATGATCCGGGTGCTGCATGAGGAGCCGACCTTCTCGGAGTTCTTTATCTCGTATCTCCTCTCCCGCAACATTCGGATTGAGGAAGATCTGGTCGACCAACTTTTCAACTCCAGCGAGAAGCGCCTCGCTCGGATTCTCCTTCTGCTCGCCCATTTTGGAAAAGACGGTAAAGCGGAGCCGGTGATTCCAAAGATCAGCCAGGAGATGCTCGCCGAAATGGTCGGCACCACCCGGTCGAGGGTCAGCTTCTTTATGAACAAGTTCAAGAAGCTCGGCTTTATTAAATACAACGGCAGTTTGCATGTCCACAGCTCTCTGCTGAATATCGTCCTGCACGATTAGGATCCCCTTCTATCTCTTCCTCTTTGGTTCTGCCGATTTCAAAACTGAGCAATTTTGACCAGAACCGCACGCGTTCCGGCTGCCATAATGGAACCGATGAAATCCGCAGAACGACACTGATCCATTGTAGGATCGGCTGATGAATGACCGCTGAAGTGGTTAGAAAGGGAGTGTATCCCGTTTAAATGCTCCGATCGATGAGAACAATGCAAATGCCGTCGCGGAACGCGCTGCATGAAACAAAAAAAGAAGAGCAGGGAGATAAACCGTTCGTCCCAAACGCGCAGCCGGGGATCCTCGTTTTAAGTCGTGGCGGCCAGGTCGTCTATCAAAATCTCGCTGCCCGGAGAATCAGCCAAGCGCTTGATTGGAAGCGCTCCTCAGCCTGCTCCTCCGATCTTTCTTCCTTCTCCCAAATCGTATTTGCGATCTATGTCGACTTTAAACAATGGATCGATCCCTACGGAGGAAGCGCTCCAGGGGGTCTTTCGTCTCCGGTCCCGAACCGTTTTAATGGGGATGCGGGAAACCGCTACCGCTTCCGGGCGCTTCCATTGCGGTCGCCGGCGGCTCCTTCGGAAACGCCATTCCTGTTAATTTTAATTGAAGCGGTCTCCTCACGGCTTCATTTTTCGTGATGCCCGCCGCCCAAACGTTAGACCCAGCGTAGGATACCATCATGAAATGTCCAAAATGTGGATTTCCTCAATATAGAGAACGGATTGACACCACCCAAGGCATGCTGATGGTCTGGCGATGTATCGGCTGTGGGAATTCGACCGATCAGGTTATCCTCAAGAACAGAGCGCGAAAGCGGGGCGGTCGGCGCGGCGCGGCGGGGTCGGGACAGATGCCTCGCCTCAAAAAAGTCGACTGAGGCGAATGGATTTTTGATTTTTTATGAAGCGCAGGCGCGCTGCTATCGAATCAGCTTGAACTCAACCTCGGGTCCCATTTTCAGCGTATAGCCGAGCTGGATATGAAAGTAGCCCAATGTCTCCAGCCACCGGGCGTTCTGCAGCGGGCCGGCATCGACCGGATCAAACCCGATGTCTCGTCCCATCTGAAGGACCGTCGCCTTCGATTCTCCATCGTCCCCCGCGGCGAAGAGGGTGATCGGCTCGTCCAGGACCTTTCCACGGGATATATTTTCGGCGAACACCGTATTGAATGCTTTGATCACCTTTGCAGAAGGGACTTTCTTCTGTAGCTCCTCCGCGCCGCTGGTTGTGCAGCCGAGCGCCAGCTGATAATCGGGGGTGACGACGTTCGTCACGTCGACCAGCGTCTTCCCGTTTACGTTCTTTCCTATTTCATTCAAGGTATCGTCGAGGGCGGCATACGGCACCGCGAGAATGACCACCTCGCCCCAGGCGGCCGTCTCCTCTACCTCCTTCAAGTAGTGTCCGACGCTCTGCACCGGATAGCCCACCCGCTCCAGCCCCCGCCCGAGCGCGCTGCCGACATTCCCCTTTCCAATAATTCCAATTTTAGGTTTCATGCAGGTCCTCCCCTTGAAAGAATAAAGCCGCTTTTTTGATGCTCGCTCCGAGCCGACGCGATCCTTCGACAGGGTCAGCAGGACCGGAGGAGATGATTGTATCTAGAAGGCCGGTCACATTGAGCGACGTTGAAAGACAAACAGGGCATCCCTAAAACATCGTGTTGTTGTCGGCCGATTTTTCAGGCACCTCTTGGATCACATCCCAACGCTCGACGAACTGGCCGTTTTCGAGCCGAATAGATCGATGACCGCCAGGGCGCGGTTGTCCGGTTTCCGGATCAGATGGCCGGCGACGGCGTCCTCCGATCCCTCCGCAGGTTATGCGATTTTCAGCACCCTCTTGCCCCGGACATGACCCGATCGGCTCTGCTCGATCGCCGCCGGCGCTTGCTCAAGCGGAAAGATTTTCTGAAGCGGCACCGTCAGCTTGCCGGCATCGATCATCTGGACCAATCGCTCGAGCAGGGGGCGCGACGGCTGATTGGCAATATTGGCGGCGGTGATTCCCTGGGCGGCGAACGCTTCCTCATCGGCAACGTAGAGGGTCGTCGCGAGGCGGCCCCCTTTCTTGAGGGTTGCGGCGATCCGGTTGAATTTTTCGGCGTCGCTGACGAGGTCCAGGAGGGCGTCGATGCCGTCGGGATGCGCCCCCTTTACCGCTTCCACCAGATCGGTTGACCGATAGTCGATCGTTTCGGAAGCGCCGAGATCGCGCATGTACTCCGCATCCTCCGTCAGCGCGGTCGCGATCACATGGGCGCCGCGGCGCGCCGCCAGCTGCACGGCATAACTGCCGACCCCACCGGTGGCGCCGACGATCAGGAGTGTCTCTCCTTCTCCGATCTGAAGTGTGTCGACGGAGGTCAACGCCGTGAGGGCCGGCATCGGGACGGCGGCGGCTTGCTCGAAGGTGAGCGACGCCGGCTTCTTGGCAACGACCGAAGCGGGGGCGGTGACATACTCAGCGTAGGTTCCCTCGCCGAAAACCGGCTTTCGGATCATCCCGAAAAGGGCCTCTCCCACCTTCAGGTCGTTGACGCCGGGCCCGACCCGCTCGACCACCCCGGCGGTGTCGACCCCGAGGATAAAAGGGAAGTGGTACTTAAAATGATCTCCCATCGGTGCCTGGATCACCTTCCAATCGAAGGGGTTGACTCCGGCCGCCCGGACGGCGATCAGTACTTCCCCTTCGCCCGGTTCCGGTCGAGGCAAATCATGGAGCGTCGGCGTATCGCCGAATCGGTCGACTGCAATTGCACGCATGGTAAGATCCTCCTTACATTCGTGAGTTGAAACAGAGAGTGGTCTCTCACCCCTGAACTTTATTTTAGGCGGCCCGCCGTTTCTGCGTATCCTGTTTCGGCTGCTTCTGCGCCCTCTGTTTGTCTGCCATCGCGGACCTCCGCTGACGGGCCAGGCCGAATCCGATCCCCGCCGCGGTCGCAACCAGTGCCAGGAAGCTGAGCCGTCGAGGCACCTTGTTGATGCGGAGGAGACGATCAAGCGAATACCGGCCCGGTCCGGAGAGGGCGACGGCGGTCGCCGCCGCCATATACATCACCGGCAACTCCGCCCCCCCTTCGGTCGCCCAGATCGGTTTTCCCCGGTGCACCGTGGCGGTCGCCATTGCCATCGATCCAAGGGTGGCGATCGGACCGAGCGGGCCGCCGAGGCCGAGCGCGGTCAGGGCCCCGCCGCCGAGCTCGGAGAGACCCGCCAGGATTGCCCAGGGACGCCCCGGCTTAAACCCGATCGATTCTAAAAAGCCGGCCGTTCCGTCCAACCCATCTCCGCCGAACCGGCCGAAGAGCTTTTGTGCGCCATGCCCGGCCAATAATCCCCCCGCGGTGAATCGCAGGACCAGCAGACCGAGATCTTTCATCCGCGTTCTCCTTTTCGTCGGCAGTGATTTCATCACCACTATCCTCCCGCCCAGGGTCCTCCGATCTCATTCGCATTGAGCGGGTAACGCCGCGGCGCGTGCTGCAGGGTGATCCAGTGATCGGTGGTGAAGGCCTGAACGGCCCAATCACCGTTGAACCGGCCGATGCCGGAGTTTTTCTCGCCGCCAAACGGATTGTACGGCATATCATTCACCGGTTGGTCGTTCACATGCGTCATGCCGGCCTCGATCCGCTGCGCAAATTGAACGCCGCGATGGAGGTCCCGGGTGAAGACGGCGCTGGAGAGACCGTACTCGGTATCGTTCGCGATCCGGAGCGACTCCTCCTCGCCGCGGGCGCGAATGATTGGAGCGATCGGTCCGAAGATCTCCTCGCGGGCGAGCCGCTGCTCATTGGTCACCTCGGAGAAGATGTGCGGCGGCAAGGTCAGTCCGTCGGGCTCGCCGCCGAGCATCTGCCGCGCGGTCGAGGCGCGGGCCTCACGAATTTTCTCCATCAATCCATCGAGCTGTTTCTGATTGATGATCGGACCGATCATGGTATCGGGCTCGTCCGGGTTTCCGACCTTCAGATGCTGCACCCGGTCGGTGAATTGCTCCACGAATTCGTCATAAAGACGCTCGTCGACGATGAAGCGGTTGACGATCATGCAGATCTGCCCTTGATGGAGAAACTTGCCGAAGACCGCGGCGTCGATCACATGGTTGAGGTCGGCGTCTTCCAGGACGACAAAAGGGCCGTTTCCGCCCAATTCGAGCTCGACCCGTTTGATGATCGGCGCTTCGGCGGCCAATCGGGCGATGTGGCGTCCGACCGGGGTGGAGCCGGTGAACGAGATCACCCGCGGAATCGGATGGGTGACAAACGCATCGCCGATTTCATTTCCGGGGCCGATGATGACGCTCAGCACCCCCGCCGGCAGGCCGGCCTCTTCGAAAATTTTGGCCAATAGCAATCCGCCGGTGATCGGCGTGTCGCTCGCCGGTTTGACGACGACGGCGTTGCCGACCGCCAGCGCCGGGCAGACCGACCGTGCGCTCAGCTGCAGCGGCCAGTTCCAGGGGCTGATCACCCCCACCACGCCGACCGGCTTGCGATAGGCGCGACCTTCCTTGCTCGGAATATCGCTCGGAAGGATGCGGCTCTCGACGCGGTAGACCAATGTGGCCGCTTCCAGCATCACGGCGTGCACCGCTTCCCATTCGAGACGGGCCTTGATTCGAGTGCTGCCGGATTCCCGGATAAGCCAACTCACGATTTCTTCCCGGCGCGCTTCCATTATCATCGCGGCGCGGCGCATCACCGCGGACCGCTCTCCGGGAAGGGCGCCGGCCCAGGCCGGCTGCGCCTTTGCCGCAGATTGGTAGGCTTCGTCGAGGTCGCTCCGATCGGCCAGGGCGATCTCGGCCAGCGTATCGCCAGTATAGGGATCCAGATCGGTTCCAAGGCCACCTTGATGGCGGCCCGGCCGCCAATGACCGTTGATGTATTGAGCGTCGAGATGGGTGTAGGGGTGGGGCGCGGTGAGTGTGCCGGTATTCGGTGCCATAGCGTCCTCCTAAGTAATCGCGCTAAATATTTGCGTCCCTCTTGGCCGTTCCCCAAATCGGTATTCATCCGATTCGGACGGTGAGCATCGAGACCGAGCCGCCGTCGACCCCCTCTACCGGAAAGTGAACCGGCTCGCCGGGTCTGCGCAGCCCGAGGATATAGAGCAGCGGCAGATAGTGGTCGGGGGTCGGCACCGAGAGCCGCGCGTCGCCTCCGAGCGACTCATAGTCAATCAGCGGACCGTCCGCTTCCGCCAGCATCAGCTCGCGCGCCCTTTTTTCGAAGCGGACCGCCCAGTCATACGGCTCGGGGACATGCCGACCCCAGGCATAGGCATGGAGATTGTGAACGAGATTGCCGCTGCCGATCACGAGAACCCCCTCCTCCCGCAGTGGTTGGAGCCGCTGTCCCATTTTGTAGTGGAAGGCGGCCGGCTCCGTCTCGTCGATCTGGAGTTGGACCACCGGGAGATCGGCCTTCGGGAAGAGGTGGCAGAGGACCGACCAAGTCCCATGATCGAGTCCCCAGTCGTTATCACGCGCGACCGGAAGGGGGGTGAGCAACGCTTGAACGAGGCTGGCCAAGACCGGATCGCCGGGGGCGGGATAGCGCACCTCGTAGAGCTCTCTCGGGAAGCCGCCGAAATCGTGGATCGTTCGCGGGTTCGGCATGGCGGTCACGGCGGTGCCGGGAAGGTACCAATGGGCGGAGATGGAAAGAATGGCGCGCGGCCGCGGAATCTCGTTGCCGATCGCGGCCCAGCCCTTGGTGTAGGCGTTTCGTTGGAGCGCATTCATCGGGTTTCCATGTCCGAAGAAAAAGACCGGCATCGGCTCTGGCATTTGGACCTCGCAGACTCCTGTTGAAAGAGCAATTAACGCATGAAGCCGTTATTCTCGCTTCGGCTTGGCGGTTCGGCCGTTCCTCGGGGACTCCATTCCGATGAAACCTGCGGACGTTCGTTACGCCGCCTTGACCGTTCCTTCGGTCAGCTTGATGACGCCGAGCCGCGTCAGCAGCCCCAGCATGTCATAGGAGACGATCTTCTCGGCGACCTCGCCGTCCAGCACTCGGGAGACGATGTTCATTTCCATCTCCAATCGCTTTCCTGTGGTTGGAATAAGACGGCCGTCGGGGAGTTTCCACGGTCCGGACTGCACCCCGCTCGATTTGAAAACCGAGCAGACGAGGTCTCCTTCTCCGAAAAGATAAAGATAAGGGAAATCGATTTGATGATCGGGGAATGCCGAGAGGAAATTCTGCGCCTCGGCGAGATGGGCAACGCGGCCGGTGATCCCCTTCGGGTTGCTGAACCGGACGAAGACATCTTCCGCATGAAGCCGCCCGAAGCTGCTCCAGTCTCGTTCGTTCCAGGCCCGATCGATCTGTCTAACGATTTCAAGATTCTCATCGACGCTGCTCATCTGGATCTCCTCTTGAGTTTCTTCTTAGACGGACAAGACCTCACGCCGCTTTTGCTTTATCTCCGACCAGACCGATCTGCTGCATTAAGCCGACTAAATCATAGAAGAGCTTCTCCTCCACGATCTCTCCGTTGTCGTTCCAATGGGCGACCGTGCAAAACTCGACCTCAAATCTTTTATTCGTCGGAGGGATGACGTTGCCGTTGGGGGTCTTCATCGGTCCTTTCATGGTGCCGGTAAACTTCGCGACCGAACAGGTCCAGTCGCCTTGTCCGAAAAGAACTTTATATGGATTGTTCTCGATGTGGTTGTCGGGAAAGGTTTTGAAGAATTCAATCGACTCTACCTCATGCGGATGTCGGCCGCGGGTCGGCTCCGGCTTGCCGGGCCAGTAGACGGCGACCTTCTCCGCATGGCGCTTTTCGAACGTCGCCCAATCTTGGGCGTTCCACGCATCGTCCAACGTTTTCATTAACTGCATGTTTCTCTCAACTTTGTCCATCGGAACCTCCCCTTTGTCAAAATCGTGTTCCCATCGTTGAAGCGCCTAGACAGGGCCTGTCGCCGCAGGTCGCACACGTGATCATCCTAGCGCCCGATGGCGGCGCCTGTCTATAATCCTTTGGGAGAAGAGAGGGCGCTTACGGTGAGGGAGAAAACGGACTGCACGGGTATTTGGTCTGTAGTCTGTAATCTGGATCTAGTAAAGATTGGGCGATGGGATGGGGCATTGCCTAGAGTCGTGGGGTTTTTACCCCACACCCCACCGCGGGGGTTGCTTGCCCAACCCTCTTCGGCTTCCCAAGGGACACCGGGGTGGAACCCCAGACCCCACGGTCACAACTTGTACCACGCGCGGAAGAGATCCGCGGATGGCACTTCGACAAAGGTGACCTGAAGCGGTAGGTGGAACGTCTGATTTAGAACGCGCAGAATGGCGGGCATAGCAGGCCCTGGACGCGCTGATCTCTTGCGACCTTCGTTGTGGAGTCTAAGTGGATTCGATTTAGATCCTATTAAAATACAAATAGGACGGAGTATCGACCAAAGAAGGTCACCCGATGCAGCAGTCCGCGCTTCTCCTGCGCGGTCCCTGCAGCGTGTGACCGTGGGGGAGCAGGGGGTCTCCCCCCCGCTGCACGGGAAGGCCGCCTGTACCTGGAGGGTGAAGGGACTGGGGCGAAGCCCCACGACTTTAAGCAATCGATCTCTTCAAATAAGGTACGGGTGTAACTAAAATCGATCCGATCACATCGGAGGAGTTCAAAGATGATTCCGATCCGCGATACCATTCCGAGCCGGACGACGCCGGTGATGACTTGGGCGCTGATCGCCATCAACACCGCCGTCTTTTTCTATGAGTTAAGCCTCAGCCCGGCCGAGCTGGAGGCGCTCTTTTATCGGTTCGGCCTCGTTCCGGCGCGCTTCAGCCATCCCGACTGGGCGCGGCTGGTCGGATTGCCGACCGACGACTACTGGCCCTTTCTCACCAGCATGTTTCTCCATGGGGGATGGCTTCACCTCATCGGCAACATGTGGGCGCTCTGGATCTTCGGCGACAATATTGAGGACCAGATGGGGCGGAGGCGGTTTCTGGCCTTTTATCTTCTCACAGGAATGATCGCGGGGGTCGTTCACGGGTTGATGAACATCCATTCGACGATGCCGACGGTCGGCGCCTCGGGGGCGATCGCGGGGGTCTTCGGCGCTTACTTCGTCCTCTTCCCCCACTCCCGGGTGATTGTTCTCTTTCCCATTTTTTTTATTCCGTTCTTTTTTGAGTTGCCGGCCGGTTTCTATCTCCTTTTTTGGTATCTGAGCCAGCTGCTTGGCGGGACCCTCGCCGGAATCGGCCCCGGGGGGGTGGGGGGCGTCGCCTTTTGGGGGCATGTCGGCGGGTTTGCTTCGGGAATGCTCCTCTATCGTTTCTTTTTGCTTCCCGATCGAGATGGACCGCGGCGGTTCGAGCGGGATGAGGTGGGGATTGAGGGGAGCTGGGCGCGATGACGCGATGAAAATGACAGGGCGACTCGATTCAATTCCGCATCTAAACGAGGGGAGCTCTTTCGGTTTCACATAGGAGGGGAGGATGGGAATCAGCGATCTTTTTTGGCTCTTCTTTATGTTTACGGCGATCCAGCCGGTATTGAAGCAGCGGCTCCTTGAAAATTCCCGGCAGCGGCTCCTCGCGCAGATCGAGCACCGGCGCGGCTCGCGGGTGATCCTCCTCGTCCATCGACAGGAGACGATGAGCCTGCTCGGGTTTCCGATCATGCGCTATATCGACATCAACGACTCCGAGGCGGTCGTGCGGGCCTGTGCTCTGACCGATCCGGAGGTGCCGATCGACCTGGTGCTTCACACGCCGGGCGGCCTCGTTTTGGCGGCGCTCCAGATCGCGCACGCCGTGCGCAACCGGAAGGGAAAGGTGACGGTGTTTGTCCCGCATTATGCCATGTCGGGCGGAACGCTCATTGCGCTTGCGGCCGATGAGATTGTGATGTCGCCGCATGCGGTGCTGGGGCCGATCGACCCACAACTCGGACAATACCCGGCCGCCTCGCTGCTCAAGGTGGTGGAGAAAAAGCCGATCGCCCGGATCGATGACCAGACGATTATCTTCGCCGACATCTCGGAGAAGGCGATCAACCAAGTTCGCGACAGCGCCAAGGGGCTGCTGATGCGGAGTTTGACGTTGGAGAAAGCCGAAGAGATCTCCTGTCTCCTCACCACGGGGACCTGGACCCACGACTATCCGATTACGTTGGAGGGGGCGCAGCAGCTGGGACTCCCTGTCCACTCGGACATGCCCTCCGAGATCTTGCAGCTGATGAGTCTCTATCCACAGCCGGTCCGGCGCCAACCCGGCGTGGAATACCTCCCGGCCCCCCGCCGCGCCGGACCTTCGGCGCGGGGAGCGTCGCAGTAGCCGCATTGAAAAAGCCGCCGGCTCCCTCCCTTACAGATCGGATGTTGACTTCCTGAACGGACTGAACTATACAGGAGAGCCAGGCATGAAAAAGGTCCCTTTCGGTCGGTCGGCGACCGGTTAACGATGGCGTTTCCTATGCGGGGAAAGTTCGCGGCATTGGGTGCATTCAATGTCTATTTGCTTTGCATCCTCGTTGCGTTTTATCAATCGCTTCCCCAGACCTTCCATCTCGACCTCCTCGCACCCCCCTCGCCGTCGGTCCTTCGTTTAGAGGGGCCCCAATGGGATTATCGCTCTTTTTCATTTCTGCTCCTGAGCTTGATGGCGACCGCATTCGCCGCCACCCTGGCCGGCGCCCTTGCAAAGCGCCCCGGCGGGGTGGTCGCCGCCCAGGGGGCGATTCCGCTTACGTTGTGGTGGACGGAGATGTTCTTTGTCTCCCTCTTTACCGGGCCGCTCGGCTCCGGCGCGGTCTGCCTGGCGGCGATCCCATTGACGATTCTGATCGCCGCCTACGGGGGAAAGTTTGGCGAGCGGGTGCAGAGAGCGTATTTCCCGGAGACGACGGTCTTCGGGATTGATCCGAGACATCTCTTCTGGATCCTCTTTCCCTTTTTTATCTATGCCGAGATGATCGCCTCCTGGCTTCCCTATTTTGCGGAGGCGCTCTCCTATCATTGGCTCGGAGGCGGGTATGCCGAGACGATGCTCCATCTTCTCTCCCTCCTTTATATCGTCCTTCCTTTTTTGACATTGATCCCGCTTCTCTATGTCGTCTATCAAATATTGACCGGCACCCTGTTTCAAATTCGATCAGAGTGGGGGAGGGCGGCCCTTTCCATCGGATTGTTGTTTGCCGTTCCGGTTTTACTCTATTGGATTCTGTTGGCGATCGGATAGAAAGAGAGACGGGAGAGCGGGATGCAAGGCCTCCGAGACGCGCCGGGCCCTTTTCCATTTCTTGAATGACCGGTCCGGGTGCGACCGACCTGCCGGACGATTGCATTGCGGCCCAGGATTCTTTTATCCTAAGAGGGATTACATTCAGAGGAGGGCCGATATGAAGCGGGGGATATCTTCGGTAAGGATGCTTGTCGCCATTTTTATTTTTGCACTGTTTGAGGGGGGAGGGTCGGTTGCCGTCGGCGCGACGGAGGCGGTCGAGACCGACCCCGTTGTCTTTACACTTGAGCCGTCGACGCATGGCAATCCGGAGGGGGTGGCCTTCGACCGGCGGACTGGGGCGTTTTTCGTCGGGACGGTCGGCGACGGCACGATCTACCGGGGGACGCTCGATCACCCGACAGCGACCCCTTTTATCCCGGGCGCCAGTGGAAAATCGGCCGCCGGGATGAAGGTGTCCCACGGAAAATTGTATGTCGCCGGCGCCGCCACCGGCATCCTCTCGGTCTTTGACCTCGCGACGAAGCAACCGATCGCCTCTTTCGATACCGGCGCGGGGGGATTTCTCAATGACCTCGTCGTCACAAAAACCGGCGACGTCTTCGTTACCGATTCATTCCGCCCCACCCTCTGGCATGTGACCGCGGCGCAGGTGGCTGCGGGGAGCGGCACGCCGGAGGCGATTCCGGTCGGGCCGGAAATTCAATACGAGGCCGGCGCGTTTAACCTCAACGGGATTGTCGCGCAGAAGGGGGGAAGGGAGCTGATTGTCGTCCAGACGAGCAGCGGGAAGCTGTTCCGCATCGACATCACACCCGGCACCCCGACCGGCCGGACGATTCAGCCGATCAATGTCGAGCCGCTGGTCGGCGGCGACGGTCTCCTTCTCGACCGCGGCCGGTTGATCGTCATCCAAGGGGTCCCGCCGACCCTCGCTTTCGTCCAACTGAGGCAAGGAGGACTCGCTGGCACGGTGGTTGCGCGACGGACCGACCCGACCCTCCGGGGACCCTCCACGATCGCCCGCGCACGGGACCTCTATCTGGTGGTGAACGCCGATTTCGCGACCAGCACCCCACCGTTTACGGTGTCGGGCCTCCCGGTCGAAGCGGACGATGAAGAGTGAGCTGGATTTGTAAAGAAGAGGCCGGGCATTTTCAGAACGCGCCTCCGGTCACCCTTCAATTGGCGGGAGAGCGGGCCATCTCCCGGATCACGATCACGGTTGGAAAAATGAATGTGAAGGATCTCTTCGACAACAACGGGTATGCGAACGATCCCCCACATTCTTGAAACCTATTACAATGTTCAGATTCGGTCGGCGCTGCAGGCCGCGCTCGACGATCAGTTTGTCGCGCATCCGGCCTACAACCGGGCCCGCGGACCGGTCTCGATCTTCGGTGCGCGGGTGTATTTGGAATTTTAATGGGGCAGGCTAAAACTGCGGGAAATGGGCCGACATCCCCATGAAGAGGAGCATCGGGAAGGAGAGGTAAAAATTGGTTCTGGAGGCGAGGTAGGCGATCCGGGCGTGTTTGGCCATCTCGGGCGCCGGGGCGGTTTTGGTCGCGACGGCGTCGCCGGTCATCCGAATGACCACCTTCTGGTTCGGCCAGATCACCAGCCAGACATTCAGGAACATGATCACGCCGAGGGTCCCGCCGATCATGATCGCCGTGTTGAAGATCCGGCCGGTCATCAGCAAGAAAACGCCCGCCAGCACCGTCACCAGCGCCGACCAACGAAACCACCAGAGGGCGCGGGGAACGAGCTTCAACACCACCCCCCCTTTCGTCGTCGCGTCGGTCTCTTTCATGAAGGGGACCTGGACGAGGTTGAAGTAGTAGAGCAGGCCGATCCAGGTGATCCCGGCGACAAAATGGATCCAGCGAAACAGAAGGGGAAGAATCGTTTCCGAACTGACCATACTTTCCGTTCCCATGGCATGCCCGACGAGTTGAAGGGTAAGAGTGATCTCCCTTCTCCCACAGGGTCACGCCGCGATCTGATTATTAACCTGCGCCGAAGAGGCTCGCCGGCGCGTGGCTGGAGCTCGCCATGAAGAAGAGCATCGGGATCGAGAGCATCGTGTTGGTGCGCGAGGCGAGAAAGGCAATCCGCGCCGCTTTGGTCTTTTGCTCGGGTGCTGCCTGAACGAGGCCGAGGACTTTCTGTTGATTCGGCCAGATGATCACCCAAACATTAAAGAGCATGATCGTGCCGAGCCAAGCGCCCATTCCGATGATCGCGGCGGCGCCACGGAGCATGAACGCATCGCCCAGTATCCCTCTGGAGCCGAGAATCGCCGCTCCGAAGAACCAGGTGAGCGCGGCGGCCCAGCGAAAGAAGAAGAGGGCGCGCGGGATGAGGTGTTTGGAAGCGTCGGCTTTCGCTTCCGGGCCGGCGGCTTTCATAAATGCCCCTTGGACAAAATTGAAATAATAAAGAAGTCCGATCCACATAATCCCGGCGAGGAAGTGTCCCCACCGAAAGAAGAGCTCAAGCGCCATTGGGTTCATTTTCGTTCCTTTCATTCATTTATTCAGTAGAGTGATCAGTCCGGTCGCAGGGTGACAGGGTTATACGATGGCCCGAACGATGAAATAGAGAATCAGCGTCAGCACAAATCCGGCGGTCACGGTGCCCGTCAGCGTATCGAGAGGATTTTTCATTGCGTCTCTCCTTGATTCTGAGGTCTTCAGTAATATTGGGTTTTTGAGTGGACTGAACCGGCGACAAACAGGCGGTTTCAGATGAAGAAGAACTAAAAATTGAGAATACACAAGTGGGGGATTGTTCGTCAATATAAAAAATGGCGCCCGGCGGTCGATGCGGGGTGGATGCCTGCTTCTCTCCCACCCCGCATCTGATTCATTTACACGTTTTTTCGCCGTTTACGCCGCTTTTCCCAGAGAGGTGCGGAGATCGGTGATGCGGTATCGTTCAATGACCTGAGCCGCATAGTTCCAGCTCATATTCGGAAGAAAGCCCTCTTCGACATAGGTCTTGACCGACGAGGCGTAGTCGATGTAGTAGGCATGTTCGTACATGTCCATAATCATGAGCGGGGTGGCGTTCCAGGCGCCGATTGAGTGGGTGTCGGTGAGGAAATTAAAGATGCGGCCGCTGTCGAGATCAAACGCGCAGACCGACCAGCCCCGGGCCGAAAGACCACACGCTTTGAATTCCTCTTTCCAGCTGTCATAGGAGCCGAAATCTTCCGAGATCATCTGCTTGATCTGATCGGGCGGATCGGACTCGCCGGAGAGGCATTGCCAGTAGGCTTCGTGGAGCTTGATCGAGTTGTGACAGTAGAGCCGCTCGACCAGCAGCTCGCGAACACCGCTATAGTTCGGATTCGCCTTGCTCTTGTTCACCTCTTGCAGCTGTTTTTGGATCTCATTGAATTTGGTGACGTACCCTTTGTATTTGACGTCGAAATGGTCGTTAAGCTGTTTGTCGGAGAGTCCCGGTATCGGTTTTGGTTTCAAGTTTTTTTTAAATTCGGCTTGGAATTGAATCATCGTTCTTCCCTCCCATTGGATATTGAACGCTTCCCAACCGACATACGGTGCAAGATCAAGACCTCAGCCCAACCTCTACATAGAGCGCTTGCTAGACCGACTCCGGCATTTCCTTATTCTTATTTCGTGCAATATTTTCCCGTGGCGTGTGGGTCAGGTGGCAAAAGGGGCGCACTTCGTCGGAAATAGGTTAAGATAAAAAACCGATTCGATGGAGGAAGGCGAGCATCAGCTCGAAGAGGTATTCTTTCTGCCGGGTGAGGCGATGGTCGCCGCCGGCGATGAGGAGAAGATCGACCGGCGGGACGGTGGCGCGGCGGACGAAGTCGAGGCTCCCTTCCGGGAAGACGGTGGTGTCGGCGGTCCCATGGACGATCAGCGTCGGGGTCCGATAAGTCGGCAGGAGCCGACCGATCTGGTACTGTTTCGCGTCGTCGATCAGCCGGCGTCCGACCGTCACATCGATCCATTCATTCTTGACCCGAAGGTCTCCCCCCTGATCGAGCCGTCGCCGATCCGCCTCGCCGAGGTCGCGCAGCCGGTTTTCATAGAATGAGAAGGCGGGAGCGATGAGGAAATTGGCGGCGATCCGCCCGGGATGGCGCGCCGCCGTCCAGGCGGCAAGCTGCCCTCCCATTGACGAGCCGATGAAGACGATCCGTTCATAAGGCGCGGCCGGTCCGGCCAAAAGCGCGGCGAGGTCTTCCAGCCCGCGGGTGAGGGTCATCGTCTCAATCGTTCCGCTCGAGTCTCCGTGCCCTCTCAAGTCGACCGCGAGGGAGGCAAACCCCCGCTCGACCACCCGATCCCGAAAGTAGAGCGCTTTCTCTCCGTGTTGATGCGAGGCGAATCCATGAATATAGATGAAGAGGGTGTCGGTCGGTTGCGCCGGGGCGGTCAGGATGTAGTCGAGGTGTTCATTGTTGGGAAGGCTCAGTCGTGCCATCGGATCTCGTTGAGGATAAGCATCTGATCTGGAGAATCATAGGAGAAGAGGAGATTCAAATCAACTGAATAGTAGTGGGCTGGATTTGGGGTTGATGGGGGTTCCAATTTCCCCCCTCCCTTGCCTGCGCCCCGGCAGGATGTGAGGGGAGATAGAAGGCTAAAGAAGCATTGGAGCGGGGTTCCGCCCCACGCCCCGCCGCGGGGGATGCGTGCCCACCCCCCTTCGGCTTCCCCAGGGCAGCGGGGGTTTACACCCCCTGCCCCCCCACGGTCACACGCTGCAGCGACCGCGCAGAGAGCCGCGCGGACTGCTGCGACGGGTGACCTGATTTGGTAGGTGGAACGTTTTCATCATAGCGGAGGGGAGCTGCGTCCTCGCTCCACCCATCCCCCAGTGGGGCCCTTCCGCTGCGGCGCATCTCCCCTCCGAGGAGATTAAATCCAGTACTCTTGTCGTAAGCGCCTGCGCGGCATGGGCGTCCTGTGCCCGCTATTCCACGCGTTTTGTATCAGACGGTTCATCGACCGCTTTAGGTCACCGTGTCGAAGTACCATCCGCGGTGCTCTTCCGCGTGTGGTACAAGTTGTGACCGTGGGGGGGCAGGGGGTGTAACCCCCGCTGCACGGGGAGGCCGGAGGGGGCGGGGCAGTCGGCCCCTACGGTGGGGGGTGGGGTAAAACCCCACGACCCTATGCAGGGAAGATTGAGTGCCGTTACCATTTCCTCGCGCTTGATCCTCTTTAAAGCCGCCCCAAACAAATCGTACCTTGAAGAATTCTCACATTGCCATTACAATGGGACGATATTGTCGAAATGAAAGGACGCAATCATCGAAACCAAACCCTCCGATCTCTCTCGCCTTAAGATCGACTGGAAAAATACCGGGGCCGGATCTCCCCCCCGTCGAAGTCGCAACGTAATTTGGATTGCCCTCCTCCTGGTCGGAGCGGTGGCGGCCGTCATCGGCGTTCGGGCGTTCAGCGGCGCGGCGAAGGTGGTAGAGGGGGTGACCGTCTCCTCCATCGGCCCCTCCCAATCGGTTCCGTTCCTCAACGCCAGCGGGTATGTCGTCGCGCAACGGCGCGCCGCCGTCGCCTCCAAGGGGACCGGACGGCTGGTGGAGCTGCGGGTACGGGAGGGGGACCCGGTCAAAAAGGGAGAGATGATCGGCCGGCTGGAGAGTGCCGATGTGGAGGCGGCGTTGGCCCGTGCGAGAGCGAACCTCAACGTTGCGCAATCGGCGAACGATCAGGCGAAGGCGGAGCTCGATGATGCCACCTCCAATTTCGAGCGGCGGAAGAGCTTGCAGGAGGCGGGACTCGTCCCCCAGGCCGATTTTGAGATCGCGCAGGCGCGCTTTCGGCGTGCCAAGGCATCGCTCGCTTCGGGGGAGGCGGGAGTGAAGGCGGCGGAAGCGGCGGTCCGGTCGGCCGAGGTCGATGTGGAGAATACCTTCATCCGGGCGCCGTTCGACGGAACCGTTTTGACGAAAAATGCGGAAGTCGGAGAGGTGGTGGCGCCGTTCGGTTCGTCTACGCAGGTGAAAGCGGCCGTCGTCACCATCGCCGACATGGCGTCGCTTCAGGTCGAAGCCGACGTCTCCGAATCGAACATCGAGAAGATCCATCTCAATCAGCGGGCTGAGATCGCGCTCGATGCCTATCCTGAAACGAAATATGAAGGGGTGGTCCAAACGATCGTTCCGACCGCCGACCGGGCCAAGGCGACGGTCTTGACCAAGATCCGCTTTGTCCATCGCGACAACCGGGTCCTTCCGGAGATGAGTGCGAAGGTCGCCTTTCTCTCGGAGCCGCAGGCCGATCAGGGGGCGAAGCCGAGGGTGACGGTCCAGCCGGGGGCGATCGTCACCCGGAAAGACCGGAAGGTGGCATTTCGTATCCAGGGAGATCGGGTGGAGGAAATCCCGGTGGAGACCGGCGATCCGATCGGAAGCCAGGTCGAGGTGAAGCGGGGGCTCGCCCCCGGCGACCGGGTCGTCCTCAACCCTTCGGAAAATCTCGCCCCCGGCGATCGGGTTCAGGTTCAACAATAAAAGATCGTCGTCTGCTTCGACCGGCTCGGCACGAACGGCGGAAAGGGCTGTTGACCCTGGCCGACGTCGAAGCGACGTCGAAGGTAGACAGCGCCCTTTGAGGCGGTTAGGAAATTGCATTGGCCGATCCGCTGATTGAATTAATCGACGTTTCCAAATCGTATCGCCGCGACGCGCTCGAGATCCCCGTTCTTCAGCACATCCACATGACCGTCCCCGAGGGAGAGTTCCTCGCGCTGATGGGGCCCTCCGGCTCCGGAAAGACCACCCTCCTGAATCTGATTGCCGGGATTGATCGGCCGACGGGGGGGGTGCTTCGCGTCGCCGGGACCGAGCTCGCCGCACTGACCGAATCGGAGCTGGCCCGGTGGCGGTCCCGAACGATCGGCTTCATCTTCCAATTCTATAATCTGCTCCCGGTCTTGACGGCGCTCGAAAATGTGGAGCTGCCGCTCCTTTTAACCCCGCTTTCAAAGCAGCAACGCCGAGAGCATGCCGCCGTGGCGCTGGAGCTGGTCGGGCTCGCCGAGCGGCTCCAGCACTACCCCAAACAGCTCTCCGGCGGACAAGAACAGCGGGTGGCGATCGCACGCGCCATCGTCACCGATCCGCCGCTATTGGTCGCCGACGAGCCGACCGGCGACCTCGACCGCACCTCCGCCGAAGAGATCATGAATCTCCTCGGCCGGTTGAATACTGAATATGGGAAGACGATTGTCATCGTGACGCACGATCCCCGCGCGGCGGAGCGGGCGAGAAAAGTGGTCCAACTCGATAAAGGAACGTTTGCCTGATGGAATTATTCCGCCTCATCCTTAAAAATACCATGCGCCATCCGCTCCGGTCGATCTTGACCGTCTTCGGGATTGCGATTGCGATCAGTGCGTTTGGATTGATTCGGACGGTGATCGGCGCCTGGTATTCGGGGGTGGAGGCGTCGGCGCCGAACCGGCTGATCACCCGCAATGCCGTCTCGCTCGGCTTTTCGCTCCCGGTCGCCTACCGGGAGGCGATCCGCGGCATTCCTGGGGTCGTCGATGTGACCTACGCCCACTGGTTCGGTGGGATTTACATCGACGAGAAGCACTCTCAATTTCCTCAGTTCGCCGTCGATACGACGAACTTCTCCGAAATGTATCCCGAGTTTAAACTCCCCCCCGAGCAGAAAGCGGTCTTTAAACAGCAGCGGAATGCCGCGGTGGTGGGGCGGAAGCTCGCGGAGCGCTTTAATTGGAAAGTCGGCGACGTTATCCAGATGCGGGGGATGATCTTTCCCGGCGATTGGGAGTTTACGATTCGCGGGATCTACACCGGGGCGCAGAAGTCGACTGACGAGACGCAGTTTATTTTTCACTACCAATATTTGGACGAGAAGCTCAAGCAGACCGAGCCGTGGCGGGCGGGGAATGTCGGCTGGTATGTCGTGAAGGTGAAAGACCCGAGACAGGCGGCGGAGGTGGCCGAGGCGATCGATCTTCGGTTCAAGAATTCCCTTGCGGAGACCCTCACCGAGACGGAGCGGGCGTTTGTCCTCGGCTTCATCTCGATGAGCGAGACGATCCTGGTGGCCCTTCGGATCATCTCGCTCGTGATCATCGGGGTGATCCTCCTCGTCCTCTCCAACACGATGGCGATGACGGCGCGCGAGCGCCTCTCCGAATATGCCGTCCTCAAAACGCTCGGCTTCGGGGCGCGGCATCTGGTCTTCCTGATCGTCGGCGAGTCGCTTTTGATCGCCGCGACCGGCGGGCTCGTCGGGATTCTGATCACCTATCCGGCGGCGAAAGGGTTCGAGCGGGCGATGGGAGATGCAATGGGGGCGATCTTCCCGGCATTTGATGTGGCGACGACGACCCAGATCCTCTGTGCCCTGATGGCGGTAGCCGTCGGCCTCGCCGCCAGCGCCTTTCCGACTTGGCGGGCGGTGCAGGTGAGAATTGTGGATGGGTTGAGGAGGGTGGGGTGAACCGATTGCGGATTGAAAACCGAAAAAACCTTTTGCTGTCTATTCCGCAATCCGCATTCCGCGTTCCGAAATTGCCATGATTATTCCTCTCAATTACAGCTTCCGGAATCTCTGGACCCGGCGGACGACCACCTTCTTGACGGCGGGGGGGATCGCGTTGGTGATCTTCGTCTTCTCGGCGGTGTTGATGCTGGCGAACGGGTTGGAGAAGACGCTGGTCGGAACCGGGTCGGATAAAAATGCGATCGTCGTCCGGCGGGGCGCCGATTCGGAATTTATGAGCATGCTCGACCGGACGGCGGTCAACATCATCAAGAGCCAGCCGGAGATCGCCGCCGATCGGGACGGGAAGCGGCTCGCCGCCGCCGAGGTCGTCGTCCTGATCAATCTGCTGAAGCGGGGGACGAACAAGCCCTCTCATATCGAGATCCGCGGGGTCGCCCCCGAGTCGCTTTCGATGCGCACGCAGGTCAAGCTGGTGGAGGGGCGTCTCTGGCGGCCGGGGCTCTCCGAGGTCGTCGTCGGACGCGCCGTGGCGGGGCGCTTCCAGGGGCTTGCCCTCGGGGAGACGGTCCGCTTCGGGATGCGTGATTGGACGGTCGTCGGCATTTTCGAGGCGGAAGGGGCGGGGTTCGAATCGGAGATCTGGACCGACGCCGAGCAGCTCGTTCAAGCGTTCCGGCGGCCGGTTTTCTCCTCGATCACGGTCCGCTTGGCGAGCGCCGGCGATTTCTTGTCGCTCAAGGCGCGCCTGGAGTCCGATCCGCGGCTGACGGTGGCGGTGGAGCGGGAGAAGCAATACTATGCCAAGCAGTCGGAGATGATGGCGACGTTCATCCGGGTGCTCGGCCTTTTCGTCACGGTGATCTTCAGCTTGGGTGCGATGATCGGGGCGATGATTACGATGTATGCTTCGGTCGCCAATCGAACGACCGAGATCGGGACGATGCGGGCGCTCGGCTTTCCCCGGCGGAGCATCCTCGTTGCTTTTCTGTTTGAGTCGCTCCTCCTCGCATTCGTTGGCGGCGGGGTCGGCATCCTCCTCGCGTCCGTTCTCCAATTTTTCTCGATCTCAACCACCAATTTCGCCACCTTTGCCGAAATCGCCTTTCGTTTTATTCTCTCGCCGTCGATCATCGTTGAATCGCTCCTTTTTTCCCTTGTGATGGGTTTGTTCGGCGGGTTTCTTCCGGCGGTTCAGGCCTCTCGAAAAAAAGTGGTTGATGCGTTTCGGGTGTCTTAGTTGTGAGAGAAGTGGTTGATCGACCCGCGTCGGGGTCGCATAATCATTATGTGCCATATGCACCTTTGGAATGAGCCTTTGCCCCAAACCTATTGTCTAAGGTCGTGGGGCGAAACCCCACGACCTTAGACAGTTACTGTATGAGAATGAGAAGACGCCGCGATCGGCGGACGTTCTTGAGGTCACAGAGAAAGTGAGGTATCATACGTTCAGTATGAAACAATTTGATGTCATGGTCATCGGAGCCGGGAGCGCGGGGCGGTATGGGGCCAAGGCGGCGGCGAAGCTTGGGGCGAAGGTCGGACTGGTTGAGACCGGACCGTTCGGGGGACTCTGCATTCTGAAGGGGTGCATGCCGACGAAGGCCTATCTCCGTTCTTCCGAGTTGATGGGGCTGCTCAAGAAAGCGCCGGAGGTCGGCATCTATCCGGGAAAACCGGTTGACATCCGATTCGATCAGATTAAAAAGCGGAAAGACAAGCTGATCGCGGAGATGGCCGATGATGCCTATCAAGGAGTTATCCGCCATCCGAACATCACCCTCCTCTCCGGCCGGGCGCACTTCCTGTCGGGGAAAGAGATTCAGGTCGGCGAGGAGCACTACGTCGCCGAGAAGTTTCTCATCGCCACCGGATCGCGGCCGATGATTCCGCCGATCCCCGGCTTGGAGGAGGCCGGCTACATCACCAGCGATGAGGCGCTCACATTGGAATCGCTCCCCAAATCGATGGTGATTATCGGCGGGGGGGTCGAGGGGACCGAGTTCGGCCAGTTTTTCGTTCGGATGGGGGTGAGGGTGACCCTTCTGCAGCGGAGCGAGCGGATCTTAAGCCACGAGGATGAAGATGTCAGCGAAGCGCTGGCGGAGATTCTGAGAAAAGATGGGATCGACCTTCGGACCGGCGTTCGCGAGGTGATGATCGAGCGGGATTCGGAAGGGGAGTGGATCTCTTTTGAAGAGAACGAACGGGTCGAGCGGATCGAGGCCGATCTGATCATGATCGCCACCGGCCGGACCGGGAATGTCGACGGGTTGCGGTTGGAGGCGGCCGGTGTGGAGACCCACCCGCTCGGGATTGTCGCAAACGACTTCCTTCAGACGACAAACCCAAACATCTACGCGGCGGGCGATGTGACGGGAGGCGCGCAGATCGTCAACATGGCGACCTATGAAGGGGATCTGGCCGGAACGAACATGATGAAGGGACCGGTCCGAAAGGCCGATTACCGGGTGTTCCCCCGCGCGATCTTCTCCGATCCGGAATTCGCCCGGGTCGGTCTGACCGAGCGCGACGCGCGGGAACAGGGGATTGCGGTGCGGGTCGGAAAATTTCCCTTCAGCGATCTCGGGAAGGCGATTATTACCGACCGAACCGAAGGGTTCATCAAGATCTTGGCCGACCCCAAAAGTGGGGAGATTTTAGGCGCGGAAATCGTCGGGGCGGAGGCGTCGATCCTCATCCACCAAGCGGCGGTGGCGATGCACTTCCGATCAACGCTGGAAGCGTATGCCCAGATCAGCCACATTCATCCGTCACTGGCGGAGATCATGCTCTATTTGGTCGATGAGATGGTCGGAAAAGAGTAGCGGGTCAATGTGAGGACGACCGATCCTTGATAAACTCGGTCAGCTCTTCCGTAACGATCGTCCCGGTCGGATTGCCGCCGTCGATCGAGGGGAACTCGGTTCGCTCGATTCCCTTAACCATCCCGACGTCGGGGGCAAACCAGTTGGTGGTTTTGTCGGTCATCAAGACGACTTTGTGGCTGCCGGAGAGGGTAATGTGGATCAGCATCGTCCCCTCCAGTTTGAGGGCGTCTTTGAACGTTCCCGCCGGGACGGAGATCGTCTCGAATCCTTTTGCGATGATTTCGGCGTGGACCTCGGCCTCTTCCTCGGTGCCGTCCTCATCCAGATCTTTTCCAAACGACACTTTTTTATCGAGCTGTGAAAACGGCTTCTGAAGGGAGACGGGGAATCGAATAACGCGGTAGGGGACGAGCTGGCTCTCAAAGGGGGTCGTCGGATCGCCTCCATAATAGCTGATCCCCTCTTTGTCCCGGAAAAAATAGCTCTCGGCCGGCCCCTCGTTTGACTGATTGCTCTCGGTGAAGACTTTGACCTGCACCCCTTTTTTCTCCACCGTTCCTTTCACGGCGGCATTGTTGACATAAGAGGCGACCCGCTGGACCTGATCGGCGACCGATCCGCGATAGCTCCACTTCATTCCAACCTCATCAGGAAAGTAGCGCTCGATCTTCTGGATCGGGGTTCCCTCTTGGGCTTCTGCCAGCGTGATCGAGAGGAGTAGGGAAAAGAGCAAAAAGAGTTTGAGCATCGTTCGTGTCATCGGTCTCTCCGGTTGCTTTCTATGATAGCGAGATTCGGGCTTCCAGTCAATGAAGATCCTCAAAGTTCCTTGGGCGATTCTTGCCATCGACCGGGGAATGTGTTAGAAGAGGTCAATCGATGAAAGAGATTTCTCAGCCGCTTTTCTATGACATCACCCGCTCTCCCCTCGGTCTGCTTGGCAGGGTGGCCCATCCGGAGGGGCTCTCCTATCTTCTCCGGAGCGACACCGAGTCAGACCTCCTGAACGAAATCGCGCGCCGCGTCGGAGCGCTCCCGGAGCGGCATCCCGGGCGGTTCGCGCCCTGGCGCCGGCAGATCGACTGTTATTTCAACGGCCAGAAACCGGAATTTGATGCGCCGATCTTCTGGCTGACGGGGACCCTGCTTCAGCGGCGCGTCTGGAAGGCATTGACCGAGATCCCTTATGGCGAGGTCCGAAGCTATCAGTGGATCGCCGATCGATTGGGACTCGGGCGGGGGGCGCGCGCCGTCGGAAATGCCTGCGGTCGAAATCCGCTTCCGATCATCCTCCCCTGTCATCGAGTGGTCCACGAAGATGGCACCCTCGGCGGTTACACCGGGGGAATCGACATCAAGAGGAGACTCTTGGCGATTGAGCGGGTATACTGGACCCAAGAGCGCCAAGAGCGCATAGAAGCTCCCCGCAGCTTGCGGCGGGGGGGCTTCGACCCGAGAAGATAGAAGACTCAATTTATACTCGCGCGTCTCACCTCGCAACAAATTGCGAGGGATGCGATGCGCGATGCGTGTTCAACTCCACGGAGGATAATAAAATAAATGGCTGATATTTATGAAATGAAGATTCCGCCCGGGCTTTCCCGGCTGCCCCGCCTGATCGTTACAGCCGCGGTGATTCTCTTTTTGTTTATTATATTGCTCAGCTCATTTCAGGTGGTCGGCGCGGGGGAGCGGGGGGTGGTCTTCAGCAAGCTGAGCGGGGTCAAAGATGTGCAGCTCGGGGAAGGGCTCCATTTCAAGATTCCGTTCATCGAGGAGATTGTTCCGATCGATGTCAAAGTACAAAAGTCTCAGACCGATGCACGGGCGGCCTCGAAAGACCTTCAGAACGTCTCCTCCACCATCGCCGTCAATTTCCACCTCGATCCGAGCCGGGCGCAGAAGGTCTATCAGGAGATCGGACTGAGCTTTAAGGAGCGGGTAATCGATCCGGCGGTGCAGGAGGCGGTCAAGTCGGTCACGGCCCACTTCACGGCGGAAGAGCTGATCACCCGGCGGGCCGAGGTGAAGGATGCGATCAAAGAAAACCTCTCCCAGCGTTTGGTGAAGTTCAATATCATCGTCGATGAATTTTCGATCGTCAATTTCGACTTCTCGCACGAGTTCAATGTCGCCATCGAGGCGAAGCAGACCGCCGAGCAGTCGGCGTTGAAGGCGAAGCGCGATCTGGATCGGATTCGAATCGAAGCGGAGCAGCGGGTGACCCAGGCGCGGGCCGAGGCGGATGGCCAGCGGCTGCAGCGGGAGACCCTGACGCCGATTTTGCTCCAGCTTCGCGCGATCGAAAAGTGGGACGGCAAGCTGCCGCAGGTTTCCGGCGGCGCAACGCCGTTTATTGATATCAATGGGCTGAAAGCAAAATAAAGGCAAAGTAAAGGATAGAGGTCAAAGATGGTTTATCCCAGCGCCAGTCGAAGCGTCACCCTCCGGCTTAAATTCAAAAACCAGATCGGCATGCTCGGCCAGATCACGTCGGCGATCGGAAAGGCCGGCGGCGATATCGGCGCGATCGATATCGTCAGCGTCGATCGCGGGGTGATCACCCGGGACCTCACCGTCAGCACCCGGGATGAAGCGCACACGGCCCGGATTGTCGATGCGGTCAAGCAGATCCCGGCGGTCGAAGTCGTCCATCTCTCCGACCGGACCTTCCTGCTTCATCTCGGCGGAAAGATCGAGATCGCCAACCGCATTCCGATCAAGACCCGCGACGACCTCTCCCGGGTCTACACGCCGGGGGTGGCGCAGGTCTGCATGGCGATCCATGAAGACAAGAGCAAGGCGTTTTCGCTGACGATCAAGAAGAACAGCGTCGCCGTCGTCACCGACGGCTCGGCGGTCTTGGGGCTCGGCAACATCGGGCCGGAGGCGGCGATGCCGGTGATGGAGGGGAAGGCGATGCTCTTCAAAGAGTTCGGCGGAATCGATGCCTACCCGATCTGCCTGGCGACGCAAGAGACCGACGAGATCGTCGAGACGGTCCAGCGGATTGCCACCGGTTTCGGCGGGATCAATTTGGAAGATATCTCCTCGCCCCGCTGCTTCGAGGTGGAGCAGCGCCTCAAGAAGACGCTCGACATCCCCGTGTTTCACGACGATCAACATGGAACCGCGGTTGTTGTATTGGCCGCCCTGCTGAACGCCGTGAAGATTGTCAAAAAGAAAATGGAAGATCTGAAGGTGGTTGTCAACGGGGTGGGAGCGGCCGGGGTTGCCATCAGCGAGATCCTCCTCTCCTCCGGGGTGAAGAAGATCATCGGCTGCGACCGGGCCGGGATCATCTACGCCGGCCGGAGGGGCGATATGAACCCGGTCAAACGCGACTATGCAAAAAAGACCAATCCGAATCGGCTGAAGGGAAAGCTGGATGATGCGTTGGCGGGGGCCGATGTCTTCATCGGTGTTTCAGTCGCTGGCGCCTTGAGCGCCGCGGCGGTAAAGAAGATGGCGCGCGATCCGATCGTCTTCGCGCTCGCCAATCCAACCCCGGAGATCATGCCGGAGGAGACGGAAGGGATCGTCCGGATTATGGCGACCGGCCGCTCCGACTATCCGAACCAAATCAACAACGTCCTCGCCTTCCCCGGCATCTTCCGCGGCGCGCTCGATGTCCGCGCCTCCGAAATTAACGATGCGATGAATTTGGCCGCCGCGCACGCCATCGCTTCGGTGATCCGCAAGGATGAACTCTCCGAAGATTATATCGTTCCCGGCGTCTTTAATCACAAGGTCGCAAAGGCGGTGGCGCAGGCAGTGGCGACAGCGGCGACCGAGACCGGGGTGGCCCGTCGGGAAAAGAAGATTACAAACGACCCGGAATAGACCCCGCGTGAGCAAGCGGTTGAAAAATCCCTCAGCGTCCAGCCTGAGGGCGCATCGATGACTTCATTTGTTCGGCGTCTTCGATCGCTTCGCGGACGCGACCCCCTTCCTTCAGTTCGCCCTTTCCTTGACAAGTTCGGCACCGTACGATTTACTTGCTTATAGATCTTCTTTCCTTTTTTCCTCAACGCTTCATAACGCGTATCCCGACCATCAATAGAGGGCGACCCGAAATGCCGGCCGATTTCCCCGCGCAATACGGAAAATATCTCCTCATCGATCAGATTGCCAAAGGGGGCATGGCCGAAGTTTTCCTCGCCAAGCAGACCGGATCGAAGGGGTTCGAGCGGCTACTCGCGATCAAACGGATCCTTCCGCACTTTACCGAAAACGCCGAGTTCGTTTCAATGTTCATCAACGAAGCGAAGGTCGCGGCCCAGCTCTCCCATCCGAATATCGCTCAGGTGTTCGATTTCGGCGAGGTCGAAGCGTCGCTCTATATCGGAATGGAATATGTGACCGGACGGGACCTTCGGACCATCCTGGAGCAGAGCCGGAAGCGCAACCGGCCCCTTTCGATCGATCAGATCCTTTTCATCGTCAGCCGTGTCTGCAGCGGGTTGGAGCATGCGCACAAGAAGAAAGATCTCCACGGAAAAGAGCTGAACCTGGTTCACCGCGACATCAGCCCGCAAAACATTTTGATCTCCTACGATGGAGAGATCAAGCTGGTCGACTTCGGAATCGCGAAGGTCGCCCTTCAAGAGAACGAGACCCGGACCGGAACCCTGAAAGGAAAAATCGCCTACATGTCGCCCGAGCAGGCGTGGGGAAAGGGGATCGATCATCGCTCGGATCTTTTTTCGCTCGGCATCGTCTTGTACGAGTGTGCAACCGGCAAGCGGCTGTTTAAGGGGGAGAGCGAAATCAACACGCTCGATCGCGTTCGAGAAGCGAAATTCGATCCGCCGCGCCGATTCAATGCTGAAATCTCAGAGCCGGTTGAAAGGGTCATGTCGAAGGCGCTCGCCAAGGAGGCGGGGAATCGGTATCCCTCAGCGGCGCAGATGCAGCAGGAGCTGGAGCGCTGTTTGTCGAAGCCGCTCAGCGAGATTCAAACAGCGCTGGCGCAAACGCTCCATGAACTTTTTACCGAGGAGATTGAGAAAGAGCGGGCCCGAATGAAAAAGGCCGCCTTGGCCACCGCGGAAAAAGCGCCGGTCCCACGCAATGGCGGATCTTCTTCTTTGGGTTCTTTAAGAGCGGCCCCCGCCCGTCCCAAACCGGAGGTTCCGAAGAGAGAGCCGGTCTCCACGCCGAAGACACCGATCCTCGAAAGGTTGCAAGGGCGGATTCAGGCCCGAGGAGATCTTCCCGTTTTGCGCGATACGGTCATTCAGACGCTTCGGGCGGCGGAAGACAAAGTGTCCGGCGCCGCCGATGTGGCGAGGAGCATCTTGCAGGATCAGGGATTTGCCGTCAAGGTCCTGAAGGTGGCCAATTCGGCTTACTTCAATTCCGGATATGGAGAGGTCTTCACCGTCTCCAGGGCCGTCGTGGTGCTGGGGCTCGACATGATCCGCTCGGTCAGCCTCGGGCTTTCCTTCGTGGAGCTCTTCCAGAAACAGCACCCGAAGGTCGATTTAAAAAAGATCATTGCCGACTCCTTCATCGCGGCCACCTTGGCGAGAGAATTGGGGGAGCGCCTTCACTATCCGAAACAGGAAGAGCTCTTTCTCGCGACGCTCTTTTACAACCTCGGGCCGATCTCGCTCGCCTATTATCTTCCCGAATCGCATCTTGAGATCCAGGAGCTGGTGGAAAAGTCGGGGCTCCCTTTGTGGAAAGCGGAACAACAGGTCTTGGGGGCCTCCGTCAACCAGCTCGGAATCACCATGGCCAAAGAGTGCCGGGTTCCGGATCATCTGGTGGAGCCGTTGGCCGCCTCCGACCAGATCCTTTTTTCTCCGGCGCACACCCCTCGAGAGCAGCTCTGGGCGGTGGCGTACCTCGCAAACAGAGTGGTCGGCAATCTCTTCAAAGAAAAAGGGACCCAAGAAGAGATGGACGGATTGATGCAACAGATGGAAGTCTGCTTGAATATTCCGCCGGAGGAGGGGGTCGGTCTGATCCAGAAGGCCTATAAAAATATCAGGGAGGTTTCAGACAGCTTTGAGATCGAGGCGGAGAAATTCAAGCCGCCGGTGATTACGTCCGAGTCGAAAGCCTCCCCCCGGAGCGATTTGCTGGAGCGTCTGGGAGAGATCTTCCAAGCCCCCGAGGCGGCCGAGGCGGCGGCGCCGGCGGCTCCCGCGCAGGTGGAAGAAGCGACGGCTGAGCCGGAAGTGACGGAGAAGAAAGAGACGGGGAAAACAGCAGCGCCGGAGAAGCCGGAAGAGATCGACCGGCCCTCGCTTCAATTGAAACTCCTGCGAGACATCTCCAACCACATTGCCGAAAGCCAAGACATCAATGTTCTCTTCAGCGCGATTCTAGAGGGGATTCATCGCGGGATCGGATTTGATCGGGCGCTTCTCATCCTCTGTAATCCTTCGAAAACGCAAATTATGGGACGGTACGGTCTCGGCGCGATGTCTCAGGATCTGGCGAGTCGGTTGAGCTTTCCCAACGATCCCGCCGATAATATTTTCGGAAAGGTCTATTCGGATAAAAAGGCGGTCTTCGTCCAAGATGTCGGCAGTGATCCGACGCGACCGCTGATCTCCAAGCGCTTCATTGCTTTCTTCGGCTCCCGCTCCTTCGTGATCAGCCCGATTCACGCCAAGGGGAATGTCATCGGGTTTTTCTACGCCGACAAGGCCGTCACCCACGACACGATCAGCCAGGAAGATTATCAATTGTTCCTGCATTTTGCCTTTCATGCGAATATCGGCCTTGAACGAATGTTCCTGGGGTCCACCTCCTGAGAGCAGCTCCCGCCGACGTCTTAGCCGAAGCCATTTTCAGATGGCGCTCGGTCGCAATAAAACTCGAATAGAAATCGACTTCGACCCACCGTCTGGTTGGCCTATGAAAGCCGCTTTTCTCCTTCCCATCGCACCCCTCGTTCTTGTCAAGCGTCCCCCCCTCCAAAGAGGGGGTTGACTCTGTCAAGGGAAACCTCTATAGAATAAGCCCCCTGAAAAACCATTTTGGTATAGAACCATTTTTTAAGATATACCGCTCAATCTGCAACTCAAAGAAAGGGCGTTTTAGCCGATCATCGAGGGTGCTCAGGGGACCGAGACCCTCGTTTTCGGCTTAGGAACGAAAGTGATTGCCGCTTTTGTCAGCAAGGATGCGACCTGTTTTGGAATGAGTGAAAGGATCTTGGATTCGATCATTAAGATGACGCAACCCGGCTCCGGGCTGCATTGGGAGGGTGGGAGCACAGGCACCTCAACTGTTGACAATAGCGAGAAAGGAAGACAATCATGTTTTGGAGAACCGATAAAAAGAAAGATTCAATCGATCTGGAAAAGAGCGTAAAGCGATCAAGCGGCAGCTGGGACCGGCTGGGGTCACCCTCTCTGCGGCGGGACCTGCTCGGATTTTTATTTTTCGTCGTCGCCGGAATTCTCGTGGCATGCGGCAGCGGAGGGGGGGGAGGCCAGGCGGGTAACAATCCAAATCCGACGCCTCAAACGCCGGATCAGGCCAAAGCGGGCGCGGTTAAAAATATTGGGGGAACTTCAAAAAGCATTGTGGGCGCCCTCGGCAAAGTTGCAGCCAACTCGTCGGCGAGTGGGTCCGTTCTTAAGGCGCTCGGTATGACGCCGCCGGACCCCGGCACCGATCCGACGGCCCAACTGGGTCAACAACTAGACACCGCCATCCCATTAATTTTAACGAATGGGACTCAAACCGGAAATACTGTCACATTCGACCCGGATGAAGCAGCCCTCTGCGGTGATCCAGTACTCAGTCAGATTCAGCAGGCATTGGACAGCCTCGGAACGGGAAAGTGTGTCGATTTTTATAGCCACGTCCGAGCGGTATTGACACCCGGCAGCACACAGGATGACGGCACCCTTGATATCACGTATGATGGGCACGTTCTGGTGACAATCGGGTATGCTCCCAGCACCGCCTTCATTCAATTTGATCTTGCGGAGTTAAAAGTCATCGCTTCAGCCCTGGTGGCGCAGGGATTTATTGATACCGCAAATCTTCCTCCCGCCGGTCTTCCACAGACCTTGGAAGGAATTGTAAGGACCACCTTTACAGATCTCGGCCCGGACCATGGCGAGATCGCCCTTTCGATCAAGCAAGCAATTAACATTGTAGATGCTGCGACCAACATCAATATCACCCTTGCTGCCGCAGAGAACGTGGTTGACCTGATCGCGGATGGTCCTGCCGGGACGGGGTCTGCCTCCATTAATCTCGGCGCGCTTGCTGCAGGGTTCCCTCTGGATGGCTCGGATTTAGCAAAGCATCCAACGAAACTGAATCTGAATCAGTTGACCCTGCACGCAGAATTAACCCCGGACAAGCTGATCGTCACGAATTTAGGCATCGGCGGCGTCCCGGCGACTCTGGATGCAACCGAATCGCCCGATACCGATTTTAAACTCTCGCTCGATACCTTTGGGGTGACAATCAATGGGGCGGATAGCAGCATCACCTTCGACCAAGCGTTCCACCGGCATTATGACCAGAAGGATACGCTTGGGCTGGTCGACGGGAAGACCGGCACCTATGATGTGTTAATACCGTCAGCCGCCAAATGGACTCTTCTCGACAGCACGACCGGATCGCCTCTATTTAAGGTCAGTAGTGGTTCGGTCACGAGCACCAGCACGGGGGAGTTTGGCTCGGTAAATCTTACACATACAGAGAATACCTGTTTCACTTTGGCACCAAATTTAGGGGCATCCATTGTCGATACGCCCTGTCCCAGCAGTGGTAGCAAGAAATAAGATCACCTGTGTTGGCAGGTAAGTCGTTGTTCCTGGTGATTGAGAAGATCGGGTCTCCTCCAGCTTTGCTGGGGGAGACTTCGATTCGCGGTTTTTTATTTGGGTTTTTGTTAATTTGTCATTGTGTTAAGACGGGACTTCTTAAAACTCTCCGGTGTTTTTCTTGCCGCGGCCGGCTTTCCCGGTTTGCTGACCGCTTGCCATTCCGGCCATAAAAGTGGCGCCGATTTTGACGGTTTTCCCCAAGGGGTCGCCTCGGGCGATCCGCGGCCTGAATCGGTCGTGATCTGGACGCGTGCGCTGCCGATTCAAAATCAGCAAAAGCAGCAGGTGACGGCCGAAGTCTCGCTCGATGAAGCGTTCACCCAGCTGGTCCTTCAGAAAACGTTTGATGTCTCCGCCGCGAGCGACTACACGCTCAAGATCGTCGTCAATAATCTGAAATCCGATACGTTTTATTTCTACCGGTTTATTCATACTACCGGGCAGGTGTCTCCGACCGGGAGAACCTTAACGGCGCCGGCCCTCGATGACAGCCGGGAGATCCAATTTGCGTTTGTCAGCTGCCAGAATCGGGAGCATGGATTCTACGGCGCGTATCGCCAGATGATCGAGGAGGATCGGAAGGAGCCGGTCGAGAAGCGGATCCGTTTCGTGTTGCATTTGGGCGATTTTATTTATGAGACCAGCAATGATCCATTAATGCGGCCGCTCAATTCTACTTTTAATAGAATCGACGGCGGCCTGATTGATCAAAATGGACAAAGACGGGGAGTCGGTCCCTTTCCGGATGGGGGTACCACGCCCGACGGCATCGCCTATGCGCGGACCGTGGCGGACTATCGCCATGTCTATCAAGAGTATATGGCCGATCCCGATTTGCAGGAGGCGCGCGCCCGCTGGCCGTTTATCTATATCTGGGACGATCATGAATTCTCAGACGACTGCTGGGAGAGCGAAGCGAATTACAATGATGCCAGCAGCACCGACGAGCCTTCTCAGCCGCGAAGGGTGGCGGCCAGTCAGGCGTGGTTTGAATATACGCCGGTCAATCTCCTGCACCAAGGTGACATTGATCCCGACCTGGGGGAGACGAAAGCATTTGAGTTCGCGGAGGTTCACGAGACGCCGAACGTCCATGTCGATGACTCCAATTTTGCTGACAATGGAGAGAATATCAAAGCGATCGATACAATTTCAATTTATCGGAGTTTTCGGTTTGGAATGATGCTGGAGCTGGCGGTGACCGACAATCGCTCCTACCGAAGCGACCATGCGGCGCCGGAAGAGATTACCTCCGACCGGTCGGTCTTCGTCCACTCTCGGATGGTGATGCCGCTGGAATTGGTCAACCTGCTCGATGCCGGCAAAACAGCCAACGGCGGAGATCCGAACAGTTTTATTTTTGCGGGAAGCCTCCTGATCAATCCGCGCTTTAACCGGCCGCCCGGTACGATATTGGGGAAAAAGCAGAAAGCCTGGTGGAAGGCGCTTTGGTTGCAGTCGGAGGCCCGTTGGAAAATCTGGGGAAACTCGGTCCCGTTGATGCGTTTTCTTATTAATCTCAGCGCGCTCGGAACCCGCTTGCCCGATGTCGTATTGTCGACCGACAGCTGGGACGGGTATGCCTCCGAGCGAAATGAGTTGATGGCGTTTCTTCGCTCGAACCATATTCAGAATGTCGTCTCGCTCTCCGGAGATTATCATGCCCACTTCGCCGGAACGGTCCTCGATAACTATGATGTGAAACCGCCTGAAACCGGGTCGCCGGCGATGACCGAGTTTGTCTGCGGCGGAATCAGCTCAGTCTCCCTCTTCGCCGTCGGCAGACAGCTTTCGGAGAGGGAGAATCCGACGGCGGATGAAAAATTATTGCAAACGCTTATTCGCTATGATGCGACCCCGATGGATCAGGTGGGCGAAAATCCGATCGTGAACAATCTGAACAATACGCTCCTCAACGGCGTCGCCGCCGGTCTCGCGGCGGCCGAGACCCATTCCAGAGCGGCGATCGGGGCGGCGAAAAGTCCCGAGGTGAACCGGCATCTGAAATACGCCGACACGGATGGGCATGGATTCGGATGGGTGAGCGTGGGGACGGAAGCGATCACGGTGAAACTGGTCACGATCTCCGGCATTAACAAGGAGACCGCCGGTGTCCCGCCCGGCATCCGGACGTCGGCGAACTTTACTGTCCCTTTCGGACAGGCAGAGGTATCGGATCCCTTAATAGATGGGGAGCCTCCGTTTCCGTTGTGACGATTAGCGGCGCTTTCTCTGTAGGCGGGACCTACATCTAAAGGGCCGATGAATTCGTTTTAGGCTGCTTTCGCCGGCCGGCTTTTTCTCCGCTTTGGAGAAAAGAGGACGGAGAGGATAAAGAGGCACGTCGCCAGGAGGACGATCGTCGAGCCGGAGGGGAGGTCAAACCAATAGGAGAGGATCACCCCGGCCCAGGAGGAGGAGATGCCGATGAGAATGGAGATCGCCATCATCGTTCGCATTTTCGTCGCCCACTGTTGAGCCGCCGCCGCCGGGATCACCAGCAGTGCAAAGACGAGGATCGCGCCGACCGCCTGAAGCGAAATGACGATCGTCAGTGAGATCAGGTTGAGCAGCAGGAAAAAGAGGTTTTTCGCCGGAATGCCGCTCGCCTCGGCCATTTCTTGATCGAACGAGATGAAATGAAACTCCTTGAAAAAGAGAAAGATGGTCAGGAGGATGCCGAAGGAGAGGATGAGGATCACCTTCAAATCGGTCTGCGTCACCGAGAGGATGCTTCCGAAAAGATAGCCGTAGACTTCCGGATTGTACGCCTTCATCAGCCCGATGAAGAGGATGGCGAGCGCCATCGCCAGCGTATAGAAGATTCCAATCGAGACATCAGGTTTCATTTTCCCGGTCTGCTGCAAAAAACCGGTGACCCAGACGGTGGAGAGGCCGAAGATCACCGCCATCAGCAGCGGGTTGACGCCGATCAAAAAAGCGAGCGTTACGCCGGCAAAGGCGGCGTGCGCCGTCCCCGCCCCGATAAACGAGAGCCCCTTCAAAACGACAAAGACCCCGATTACAGAGCAGACCAGTCCGATCAAAAACGACGCGATGAAGGCGCGCTGCATGAAGCCGTATGTGAACATTTCAAACATGATGGCAATCCGATTCTACAAAGGGTCCAGATATTGAAGTCATAATTTAGAAGGGATATCAGGATGAATGCTGGAAGGCGTCCTCCCCCGATGGCTCCTGTCCTCTATCCGTGGTGGTGATCGCTCATGATGACGTAGGGTCCCGACTCCCGCTCGGCAAGGATGATCTCCTTTCCGTAGACATCGGAGAGGATCTCTTGCCGGAGAATTTGACGGGGCGGTCCCTTTCCGTAGAGACGGGTTTTCAAGAGAATGAGTGAATCGACGAAGGGGCTGATCATGTTGATGTCATGTGTGACAAAGACGATCGAAAGGCCGAAGTCTTGATGGAGCCGCCGGATTAAATCGATAAGGTTGTGTTGGGAGGTCGCATCCAGGCCAGTCGTCGGCTCATCGAGCAAAAGGATCTGCGGGCGTTGCGCCAGCGCCCGTGCGATGAAGACCCGTTGTTGCTGGCCTCCGGAGAGGCTTCCGAGGGGAACTTCCCTCAACGTCTCCATCCCGACCGCTTGAAGCGATTCGAGGGTGATCTCCCGGTCGATCTTCGAGGGGCGGCGGAGGAGCCCGATGGCGGCATACCGCCCCATCATCACCGTCTCCCAGGCGGTGATCGGATAGTGCGGATCAACCAGCTCTTTTTGGGGAAGGTATCCGATCCGCGCCCGGTGTTCGCAGCGGAGCTCTTGATGGGCGCAGTCAAAGATTTGGAGCGTCCCCGACGTCGGATGGACGAGCCCCAGGATCGCCTTCAGCAGCGTCGTCTTTCCCGAACCGTTCGGTCCGATCACCCCGGCGAATTCTCCTTCCATCAGGTCGAAACCAATGTCTTCCAGGGCGACCCGATTTGCGAAGGCGAAGGTGGCATGAGAGAAGTGGATGATCGGCTTGGTGGCCGCCGGTGGAGACGGCACCTGCGAGGCGGGGTGGGCCATCACGACCCCCCCAGCGCCCCAACCAGCGTCTCGGTATTGTATCGGATCAGGTCGAGGTAGGTGTCTGTTTTGGGGATCGCTCCCGGAAGGGGTGAAAGAACGACGACTTTCGCGCCGGTCTCTTCGGCCAGGGTCTGTGGAACTTTTGGATTCAGTTGCGGCTCGGAGACGATCACCTTGACCTTCTCCTGTTGGACCAGCTTGATTAAGTCGCCGATGTGCTTGGCCGAAGGCTCCGCGCCGACCTGGGTCAAAATGTCTCCTTTGATCACAAATCCAAACCGGCGGGCGAAGTAGGGCCACGCGGGATGGTGGGTGACGATGTTCCGGTTTGGCAGCCGGGCGACCCTCTGCTTCATTTCCGCTTCGAGCGATTCCAACTCCATGATATAGCGCGATTGATTGGCCATGTAGTCGCTTTTGTGAGAGGGATCGATACCGATCAAACCTTCCGTGATATGCCTGACCATTATTTTAGCATTTTCCGGATCAAGCCAGATATGGGGATTTCCCATCGTGTGCTGCTCTTTAAAAGCGTGCTGACGGTCGATCGGGTCGTTTTCAAAAAAATTCGGCTCCTCCCGCTCCCGGTGGTCTCGGATGAGCCCCACCCCGTCCGATGTGGTTACCACCTTCAAATCGGGGCGGTCGGCATTTTTAATCAGTGCGTTTACCCAGACCTCCAGCCCCAACCCGATTTTGATCAACAAGCCGGCCCGTTTCACCGCAAGAATGTCGCTCGGTTTCGGCGTATAGGTGTGCTCGCTCTCGAGGCCGGTGATCAGCGACTTCACCTCGACATGGGAGCCGCCGACCTGCTCGGCGAAATCTTTGAGGACCGGCAGGGTGACCACGATCGGAATTTTGTCCTCGGCATAAAGCGCGGCGGAAAAGCAGAGAAGGCCGATTAAGAGGAAAAAAAGAACGGTCAGGCGCATCCATTTGTCGCGGTTGTCGCGAGAGGCAAGGGGCATCCAAAATAAATACATTAAAGGGAAGAGTAAGTCAATTTATAATCGGGTGTTGCCGGTCCAATCCTGCACCGGTTTTGGCGAATCTTACTTCGGCATCTTTTCGAATGCTTGGTCGGCCTTGGCCGCCCAGACAAAGTCGCTCTCCGTCAGCCCGTTGATCTTGTGGGTCCAGATCGTCAGCTTGACCTTTCCCCAGGCGAGAGCGATATCGGGGTGATGGAACTGCGCCTCCGCCAACTCGCCGATCCGAACCGTAAAGTCGAGCGCCTGCCGGAAGTTGGGGAGCGAATACTCCTTTTCCAGGTGATGCGCCTCGATCACCTTCCAGCCGTTGTCTAACTGATCGAGAAGATCGGTCAGCTCTTTTCCCTTCAAAGGGGGGACCCCCCCTTTACAGGGGATACACTCCTTCTGTGCCAATTCGCTCGCCATCATCGACCTCTCTTTTCGTGATTCAGATTCAGTGGTGGACAGGGACCAAGATAACATGGCGGCTCTCGGCAGAGCAAGCTGCTTGACCTTTTTGTATAAATCAATTAGCCTTCGTCCTCATGAAAGTCATCGGATTGATTTCCGGAACCTCGTCGGACGGCATCGATGCGGCCTTGGTCGATATCGGACAGCGGCGCGGCCGGATCGACATGAAGCTTCTCGCCTTTGAGGTCTATCCCTATCCGAGATCGCTCCAGCGGCAACTGATCGATCTTGCCTCCGGCTTCCCGCATTCGGTCGCCGCGCTCTGTCATTTAAACTTCTACGTCGGTGAGTTGTTTTCCGAGGCGGCTTGCGAGATTGCCAAAAAATATCGGATCTCTCTTCGAAAGATCGCCCTCATCGGCTCGCACGGCCAGACCGTCCACCATCTTCCGGTTCCGAAGCGGGAGGGGAAGCGAGAGATCCGCTCCACCCTCCAGATCGGCGAGCCGTCGGTCATCGCCGAGCGGACCGGGATCACGACCGTCGCCGATTTCAGGCCGCGCGACATGGCGGCCGGAGGAGAAGGGGCGCCGCTCACCCCGTACCTTCACGCGCTTCTTTTTTCTCATACAAAGCGCTCCCGGGCGATCGTCAACATCGGCGGGATCAGCAATGTGACCTATCTCAAGGCGGGGGCGTCGCTCGATCAGACGCTCGCCTTCGACATGGGGCCGGGCAACATGCTGATCGACGGGCTGGTTCGGACCTTGACCGGCGGGCGGAAGGAGATCGACAAAGGGGGGACGATGGCGCGGCGGGGAAAAGTCGATACCGCGCTGTTGTCCGAGTTGATGCGCCATCCGTTTATCCGAAGGAAGCCGCAGAAGAGCACCGGCCGGGAGATGTTTGGGCAAGAGATGGTCGGATTCATTCTCCAGGCAAGCCGGCGGCAGCGCATTCCTGCGGAGGATTTGATCGCGACCGCAACCGCCTTCACCGCGGCGGCGATCTCGGAGAACATTCAACGCTTTCTTCTCAGCCAGGGAGGGCTCGATGAGGTGATCGTCGGCGGGGGCGGGGTCCGCAATCCTGTTTTGATGGGCCGCTTGGCCGAAGCGCTCGATCCAATCCCGGTGGAACCGTTCGAGGCGGTCAATCAGGAGAGCCGGGCGATCGAGGCGATGACCTTCGCATTGCTCGCCTATCAGACATTACATTTACAGCCGACCAATATTCCTTCCGTCACCGGGGCCCGGCATCCGGTGCTCCTGGGGAAAATCATCCCCGGGGCCCTCTCCAAATCGAGATAACCCGCTTCAGCCGCTGCCGTCCCGAGTTGCTGGAAACGGCAGCGGCGTTCAAACGACGCTCTTCATTGTCGAAACCGTATTTACGCGGCCCGTGCGATGTACTGAGGCCGGATCTCTTCCGCGCTCTCCGGCGCCGTGTTGGGGGCTTTTTCGGCGTCGAGTGATTTCAGGCGGAACTCGGCGCTCCGCCCGGCCAACGCCTCATCGGCGCGCAACAGCTCTTGGCCCACCGATTCCATCCTCAAACGAACGACCTCCTCCGAGGGGGAGCCGGACGCATTGACGATCCGCTGATAAGCATAGCTCGGCCAATTTTTCGGGAGCTCGTTGAGCCTCGCAAATTCTCCGTCGGGCATCAATCGCTTATCCACCGTGTTGATGAGGACCTCCGCGACATAGGCTTTATTTTCCTCAAAGGTCGCGGGGGTAGGAAGGGTGGTCCCTACCACTTCTTCCGGATCTCGTTTTTCATACTTCTTGAACATCTCTCCTGCAATCCTCAGATGCTCCAGCTCAAAACCGAGGAACATCTCCCAGACCGGTTTCAGCTTCGGTTCGATTTCGGTGGTATAACAGGTATAATAATTTGCACACTCCACGAATTCATGAAGCAGCCACTTCTCGAACCAGGTCTCATTCGGATCCATCAGCGATTCATACTGCGTGACATGCTCCTCTTCCACCTCGCCGATTTCAGCATAGAGCTCTCTCAAATCGGGGCTCCCATACTGCAGTCCATGATTTTTGTAAAAGTTATAGGTCTGCTGCTCTCCAGAGAGCAGGGTGAGGATATTCGCCTTTGAAATCGGATCGGCTTCATTTTTCTCATAATGCCTCCGCAGCCGCAATATCGGATCATTATGGTGGTCTTGCGTCGGCCTTCCCGGAAAGATCGTCGTCCTTCCCTGGGTGATCTCCTCCGGATCTTTTCCCTCGATGAGGTCGAGCATTTGGGAAAAACGGAACATATGATCAAAATCTTCAAGGAGGCCGAAATCAAAGACCTCTTTGACATAAGGATCGGGCTCGGTTCGCGCGAGATAGGCGGTCAGCTCGATAGCGACCTGCTCATAGCCGATGCTCGTCTCCAGTACGGTCTGATCGGCCGGATTGAGCCAATTGATGGTCGTCTGCTGCTGCTGTTCGATCCGACGCACCTCTGCCAGACGTCCTTTAATTTCCATGTTGTCGATGTTCCGGGCGAATGAGTGGGAGAAGATGAACGACTCATTCTCGATGCCGTTCATTAAAATAATTCGACAGCGGGTATAGGCATCGACCAACTGCTTCCGATAAGGAAGCACCGCGATCTGCTTCCAATTCCGGATCTGCTTTTCTAAAGGGATTCCCTTCTCTTTGAATGGATTCATTGCCATATCAAGCTCCTTACTATTCAAAGTCGGTTTATTAAATTGAGAGGTTTAGATGTAACGCCGGTCTGAACAGCAAGATGGGTGCCTTACAGAAATCTTTAAAGAGGTCCTCCATCTCGATCGATGAGGATGATGGCTTGATGAGCGGGAATGAACGTGGGAAAAAGAGGAACGCTTCTCTGAAGAGGGTTCCGCGAGGTGGTCAAGAAAAGCTCAAACGGGAGAGTGTTAAGGAGAGATTGGCCTGTGGGGGCGGAAGAAAAGAGTTATCGACCGAAGACCGCCCGCTGCAGTCCGTCCCAGAAGGTTTTCCGGTAGGCGAGCGACTGCAGGGCGCCGTCGCGAAGGCGTTTTTGGCCCTCTTCGGTTTCGACATGTCGGGAGATGAGCTTGTTGAAGACGACGGCATGCTCGACATCTTCGACGATGTGGAGGGAGAAGTATTCGACATCCTCATCGGTCAGGTTCGTATTCTTCTGTATCCCCTCGATCAGGTAGGCGAACATCGTCGGGATGGAGAACTCATGTCCCGGCCCGATGGCGCCGAGGGCGAAGAGGAAATCTTTTCCCCGGGTCAGCTCCTTGTGGCCCTCCACGAAGGTGGCGGTTTCGGGGAGGAGCTTAACCCGTCCCCACGCCTCGTCCGGCAGGCCGAGCGTCTTCAGGAAATGTCGATAAAGGGCGGGGTGGCTTCGGAAGATCGTGTGCTGGCCGAACTCGTCGTCGAAGACGGTCCGGAAGAGATCGGCCGCATCCTTATCCGGAATCTTCGGCAGCAGATTGGTCATGTAATTTACGAAGATCTTGACGAGCTGATAATGCTGTAAGCCGAATGTCTGGATCTGCTCGACCGTCAACTTTTCGGAGGCAAAGCGCTTGAGGAAGGGATGATGCACCGCTTCGTGATGCAGGATCTCTTCCTCAAGGGAGTGGATGAAAGCCTGCGCATCCATGACGTTGGAGGAATTCATTTTTTAATAGCCCATGCCGATGAATTTGGACTTGGCCTCCTCCATCAGCGCGGCGGAGATCTCTTTCTCTCCCCGCTCTTTCGCGATCCGCTCGATCTCTTTCTTCGCCATCGGGCGGATGAACGAGGGGATGTTGTCGAGGCGCTGTTCGGCCTCTTTCGACCAGACCATTTCTCCCTGATCGTTCTTGGAGGCATCCATTACCTGTTCTGTAATGGTCGAGAGGCCGTTTCGCCGGGCATAGCTCTCGATTCCCATCTGAATCATCGGACGCATGAAAGAAGGAACCTTCTCGATCCGCTCTTGCGCCTCTTTGGTCCAGGTCAATTCACCGATCGACTCTTCCTTGGCGCCTCCCTGCATTTGGGCCACCATGCTGGAGAAGGGACAGGTTCCCCCCCCGGTAGAAGAGGCTTTGGCCATTTCGGCGGCAAGCATTTCTTTCTGAGCCGCCGGAGAGGGGGCCGGTTTGCTGAAGCTGTCGGGGGCCTCTTTCAACGTCTGGCGGGTCAGCTCCATCGGCTCGGCCGGAGCGGTGCGCCCGCCCAATTTTACGCCGAGCGCCTGGACCATCGCTGTCTCTCCCGCGTTGGTGACCATCGCAACCTTGGCGCTACAGGTGGGACAGGCGAAGGTCACGCCGAGCGACTGTTCTCCCGGCGTTTGGACGTTCTCAAAGGTCATGAAACTTTCACATTTCATACAAACGAACTTCATAGGGTTCCTCCGTAAAAGGGCACGCCACGAAATCTCCGATTTTGTGGCGCGTTACAATTTGTCGGCAACGATCTTTTTAAAATCCAACAGCTGTTGAATCCGATTGGCAATTTCATCAAAGCGTCTCGAAATCGGGTGCTCCGGTGAGAGCGGCTTGCCTGAATCGCAGGCATGCGACATCTCGCGGTCGAAAGGGATTTTGCCCAAGAGCGGCACGTCGAGCTCTTCGCAGAGGTCTTCGCATCCTCCTTCAAAGAAGGGGACGGCAGCCTTGCACTCGGGGCAGAGGGCGCCGCTCATGTTTTCAACCAATCCGATCACCGGAATGCCGAGATCGCGGGCATAGACAATTGATTTCTTCACGACCGTTTTGGCGACCTCCGACGGGGTGGTGACGACGACCGCGCCGTCGAGCTCCGGGATGAATCCGGCGATGACCGGCGGCTTGTCGGCGGCGGCGCCGGGAGGCAAATCGGTGAAGAGGTAGTCGATCTCGCCCCAGTTGACGTCGCCGAGGAATTCGCGGATGACGTTCATTTCCATCAAGCCCAGCCAGACCGGTGAGAGCTCCATCGGGCCCTTCCAGCGGACCGGCGAGTCTTCTTGGCGGAGAAAGAAGTCCATCGAGGCGACCTTGGTGTCGTAGGGGCCGGCCGGTGGAATCGCCCCTTCGGCGGTAAACTCAAACCGTCCTTTGACGCCGAGCATTCTCGGGATGCAGGGGCCGTTTAAATCGACGTCGAGGATGCCGACTTTGTGGCCCTGCCGGGCAAAGGCGAGTGAAATGTTGGCGGTCGTCATGCTCTTGCCGACCCCCCCCTTTCCGCTCATGATGACGATTTTTCGACGAATTTGGCCCATCCGGATTTTCACTTGCAACGATTGGTCGACCAGCTGTTTCATCACCTGGGCGTCATCGGTGAAATGAATCTTTTTGAGGATGGTTTTTAGGTCTTTCTCGGGTGCCATTAAGGGACTCTCCCAGCGAAGGTAAAACTGATCTTATAATAATGGCATTGGGGTGTCAAATGGTTTAAATCGTGACCCTGGAGCCGTGTCCCGGGCGTCGCCGATTCATCATTTCCCCGCTTTCGCCTGATCCGACATCGCTTCAATTAAGATCTCGGCAACCTCGGCGCGGCTGAACTCCGGGGGAGGTTTGGTTCCGGCCCGGAGCATCTCGCGGACCTTGGTCCCGGAGAGGGCGATATGTTCCGAAGCATCGTGCGGGCAGGTCTTGGCTGAAACCATTCCCAAACAGCGCTTGCAGTAAAAGGTATGGTCGAAGAAAAGCGGCTGGATGCCAAGTTCACCCTCGGCGAATTTGTTGAAAATATGGTGTGCGTCGAACGAGCCGTAGAAGTTCCCGACGCCGGCGTGATCGCGGCCGACGATGAAGTGGGTGACCCCGTAATTTTTTCGGCAGATGGCGTGAAAGATCGCTTCCTTCGGACCGGCGTAGCGCATCGCCGCCGGAAAGACAGACAGGATCGTTCGGTCCTTCGGATAGTAGTTCTCAAGAAGGACCTTGTAGCAGCGCATCCGTACGTCGGCGGGGACATCGTCACTCTTGGTCTCACCGACGATCGGGTGGAGGAGAAGACCGTCGGTGATCTCCAGCGCGCATTTCTGAATATATTCGTGGGCACGGTGAATCGGGTTTCGGGTCTGGAAGGCAACGATCCGTTTCCAGCCTTTGTCCTCAAAGAGCTTGCGCGTTTGGGCCGGGTCCATCTGGTGTTCATGAAAGCGTTGAATCGGGGAGCGGCGGAGCATTTCGATCTTCCCGCCGAGATAGAAATCGCCGAGCGTCTGCGTGTAGGCGACGCCGGGATGGCTTGCGTCGTTCGTCCCATAGGCGGCGACCGCCTCTTTCTCTTTATTGAAAGGATAAATCTCCTCTATTTTCAGAATGGCGAGCGCTAATCCGGTCTCCTGAACGAGTGCGACCTCCATCCCCTCTTTCAGCCCCGCAGCCTCTGCGGCAGTGACGGAAAGGGTGATCGGAAGACTCCAGGGGAGATTGTTCGCGAGCCGCATCCGATCAAGCACACTCTGATAATCGGCGCTTCTCATGAACCCCTCCAGCGGGGAGAAGACGCCGGCTGCGATCAATTCCAGGTCGGAGATCTCGCGCGGGGTCAATTCGATTTTTTTCAGCTGGGAGGCTTTCTGTGTCAGCCGGTCGACCTCTTTCGAATCGACAAAACAATTGATCAACCTGCCGCCATGCGGAACGGATATCGCCATTCTTTGACTCCTTAATGATGGATGAAAAAGCGGTCAGCGCTCAGCCGTCTGTTTTCAGTTTAAGTTCAGAATATTCCAATGATGGCTGAATGTTGAATGCTTCCGTTAGATTGAAAAATCGAGCGTCTGCGTTCCTCCCTCGACCTTCTCATCGAGCGCCACCGGCATCAGTTTTGTCCGGATCGTAAAGGTTTCGCTGTTCCCTTGCGTATCGATCAGCTCCCAGGAGATCTGATCGTGCGTTTTATGGATATGGGGGATCAGCTTGGCCCCCTTTCCGCCAAATTGATAAGAAAGGTGGAACTCAATCGCCTCTTCCGGACAGACCTTGACGCAGGGGAGACAGTCCCAGCAATCTTCCGGATACTTTAAATAGGCCTTGTTGGCGGTATGGTCTTTTACAATCAGGTCGCCCGGACACATTCGAAGACAGGGGGGCTGGCTGGCGCCATAACAGCCGTTGCACTTCTCTGGATCTACCCAAACCGGCATTTCAACCTCCTTAACATCAATAAATGATCTAACGATTCTGCCGATCGGCGTGGTCGCTACGGCTTATACCGATCTCCAGGGATCAACTGCTCGTAGGGGCGGGTCAGCACCTCGATCTTCCCCGTTTTGGGGTCCCGTCGGGTGTTCACGAATTTGAGCCAATTGACATCATCCCGCTCCGGATAGTCGGTTCTTGTCTGGTAGGAAGGCCAGCGGGTCTCTCTCCGGTGGAGAAGGTGCTCGACCAGCGTTTGGGCGACATCGACCCGATCGATGATCTCATGGACTTTCATCAACTGATGAAGGTCATTTGCGACGAGCTTGTCGAAGTCCTCCGGGAATTTGGAGAGCCGCTGCCGCGCGATCTGGAGCATCTCTTCGTTCATCTCATAATAGGTGGAGGCGCCGCCGGCGTATTGCTCCAGCAGTTTTTGAAGGCGCGCCTCCATGTCTGTGGGCGCGATCGGATAGCGGACTTTCCCTTGTCTTTTAATCGGTTCGAAAGCGCGCGCTTCTTCGGCGGCGATCTGTTCTTCCGAAAGAGCGATCGGCGGCAGGCCAGCGATATCGGTCCCGGCGGCCCGGGCGGCAAGAACCCCCTCCGCCCAGCAGCCGGAGACGAACTTATACGGAGCGCCGCCTGCGACATCTCCCGCGGCATAAAGCCCTTTGACAGTGGTCCGGCGATCGCCGTCGACCCAATAACCGGCCTGGCAATGACCGCCGACGATGTACGGCTCGGTCGTTTGAACCTCGATCGGCTCCTTTGATGGATCGATGTTGTTGGCGGCCCAGTAAAGGACCATCGAAGGATACATATCGAGATACGCTGACTTCAGCTCGCGCACCTGCTCCGCGGTGAGGCCGCGGGTGTCGAGATAGACCGGCCCGCGTCCCTCCTTAATCTCCATCAGCGGGCCATAGGTCCGATAGGGGGTCGGCGCGCCGTCGCCGCCGAGGTGGGCGTAGCGGGTTTTCATGAACTGTTCCCCTTTGGCGTTGACCTGCGGCGCTTTGACGCCGAGGGCGATGGTCCCGGTCGGCGCGATGGTATCTTTCGTCCGAAGGGCGACATAGCGCATTTCAAAGGAGGTCATCTCGGCCCCGGCGCGGATTCCCATCGCATACCCGGCGCCGGTGTTGTAGGGACAATACCATGTCTTGTGGGAGGCGTCGCCGGGATTATTCGGCCGGTAAAGTCCCGCCGCGCCGCCGGTGGCGATGATCGTCGCTTTGGCTTTGACGACATAGAAGATGCCATTTCGGAGCGAGAAGCCGACCGCGCCGGCCACCCGTTCTCCGTCGGTCAGGAGGTTGGTGACGACGACCCAATTGAAGACCTGCGCTCCCGCCGAGCGGGCTGCTTTCGCCAGGATCGGCTTCAGCGACTCGCCGTTGATCTTGATGTTCCATCGACCTCGCGGCAGGTAGTTTCCCTGGTCGTCACAGAGGATCGGCAGTCCCCACTTCTCGACCTTCTTCACACAATATTCAAAGAGCTCGGACATCGACTGGACCAGATCTTCCCGAATCAGCCCGCAGGAGTCGGCCCGAACATAACGGGTGAAGCTCTCCGGCGTCTCCCCCTTGTTCAGGTAGGCGTTGATGGCATTCATACCGCCGGCAAGGCAGCCGCTTCGATCGATGTGGGCCTTTTCTAAAATCGTGACGGAGAGTTGCGGATAGCGCTCCTTCGCCTCCACCGCCGCCATGCAGCCGGCCGTTCCGCCGCCGATGATGAGGATGTCTGTGTCGATGACCTTTCGTTCCATAAGCTCCTTTCAGGTGGTTCGAGATTTATTGATCAATACCCGGTGTTTCATTGAATTTAATCGAAAATGAATTCGTTAGATATGAAACATCAATACCTGTTTTCTCTCCATCTCTTTTTTCCGTTCGGAGAGGTCTTTGAAGTTAATCGAGTCGAGATGTTCTCTCAGCGAGGTTCCGACCTCATCCCAGACCTCTTTGAGGAGGGTGTTTTCCCCCTCTTCTGGTGGCTCCAGCGAATCGCTCTGCCGGCGGGAAATGGAATCGATGGCGACAAAAGGACCTTCGATTGCTTGTAAGATCTCTCCTAGGCGGATCTGTTCAGGCGGCTTGGTCAAACGATAGCCGCCATAAGGTCCTCGGACACTCTCAACAAACCCATGTTTTTTAAGGAGATTCATCACTTGTTCCAGAAATCGCGCCGGAATCTTCTCACGCTGGGCAATCATTTTAACCTGAAGCGGACCGGGTCCTGCATGGAGGGAGAGGGCCAAAAGGGCTAAAACAGCGTATTCACTTTTTGCAGAGAGGTGGATCATAAATCCGACTATTCCGATAGGGATTAAGTATTTTGAAATATAGAGGATGAGATTCACCCTGTCAAGTAAATTCTTATCCTTGTTCGTACAGGGCTTTTATGCTATCTTAACCCCATGGAGGTTCCTCTTTAATGGTCTTTGAAATCATATTGATTGCCGGCTTAATTTTGCTCAATGCCTTTTTCTCCGCAGCAGAAATTTCAGTCATCACCGCCCGAAAGAGCAACATCAAAAGCCTTTCAGACAAGGGAAATCAACGGGCCAGTCTCCTCTATCAACTTCAAAGTGAGCCGGAACGGTTTCTGGCGACGGTCCAGATCGGGGTCACATTGGTCGGCTCCGCTGCCGCAGCCGTCGGCGGTATTGTTGCCGTTGAGTACATCCGCCCGATTTTCGAGGGTATCCCCTTGCTGGACCGAATCAGCGAGGCCGCTTCTGTTTTCACAATGGTTCTTATTATTTCTTACGTGACCCTGGTGGTGGGCGAGTTGGTTCCGAAATCGCTCGGACTAAAATACCCCGAACAGATCGCCTTGGGACTTGTGAAACCGCTCGGGCTGATGGAGAAGGCGCTCGGTCCATTTGTTAAAACTTTGACCATGTCGGTTCGGTTTTTCTTAAGGCCGATCGGCGGCAAGATCATTCCCGGCAGCTTCATCTCGGAAGAAGAGATCAAATATCTTCTCAAGGAGGGACGGGAGAAGGGTGTTTTTGATCAAACCGAGCAGGAGCTCATTCACAGTGTCTTTGAATTTAATGACATATCAGTAAAAGAGGTCATGGTCCCCCGGCCGAAAATCCACGCCATCCAGATCGACACCCCGTTCGACGAAATTTTAAAGTACGTAACGGAAAATAAATTCTCGCGTTATCCTGTTTACAGGACGAATATCAATGACATCACCGGTATTCTTTACTTTAAAGATCTGATGTCGGCGATGATCCAAGACAAGGGGAACAAAGCGGTCCAGTTAAAAGAGCTTCTGCATCCTGCTTATTTCGTGCCGGAGACGATGCAGGTCAGCCGCTTGATGAAAGAGCTGCAGCGGCGGCGGATCCAAATGGCGGTCGTCATCAACGAATATGGAAGTGTGGAAGGGCTGGTGACAATGGAAGACCTGGTCGAGGAGATCGTCGGGGAGATTCAGGACGAATATGATATTGAAGACCGTCCGGTGGAGCGTCTTAAGGATGGCTCTTGGGTGATCGATGCCTCCCTCTCCGTCCGGGATCTTCGAAGCGATTATGGCCTTCCGATTCCCGATTCGGCCGAGTATGAAACTCTGGGAGGGTTTGCCCTCTCCCAGCTTCAAAACATGCCGAAAGGGGGAGAGATTATTCAGTACGGTGACTATAAATTTACCATTGTAGACATGGATGGCCGTCGGATCGCAAAGTTGAAGGTCGAGAAAAAACCCGCCATGAACAAAATTCCTCAAAAAGTATCGGCTGACAAATAACCTTACAAATAAGATTGACAAATAAGATAGATTTTCTTATATAAAGCCTGACGCCGGGATCTCCGAATATTTCCTTCAGCCTTCTTCTTCAGGGGTTTGCCTTTTTTTGCTTGCTTTAGGGCAACCCCAGGCTGCCTTCGCCCCTCTCTGTCCCACCGGGTCCTTCTTTTCCGGCGGTTGATCTTCTTTGGATGACACTTCAGCAGCAGGAAGGCCGAACTCTCAATGGACGATTTAGAGGGACTTAACGAAATTTCCGCCCTGATGACACAGGGGATCGAGATCGATGCCTTATTTTCAAAAGCATTTTTGAAAATTCAAGAGCATCTTCCCAGCCTTTCCATCGGCGCGCTCTTCCTCTTTAGCGAGGAGAGAGGCACCCTCGAACTCGCTTCCTCCTTCCAGCTTCCCCCGGAGGCAATCCACCCGTTTCAAAAGAACGCGCCCCAACTCGGATCCGAAGTGATTGAGCCGGTCGGAAAGAGCGGGAACGCTTTTTTTCAAGATCCACAGAGTGACCCCGGCTCCTTTGGTGCGTCGTCCGAAGCGTCGCCTCCATTGAGCGACAAGGGGCTCTTCTGCGGCGCGGTTCCCCTTCGTTACAATCGAAAAGTGCTTGGGGTTTTTGCATTTGGGCCGGTCCGGTCCGGGCGACTCACCCCCCGGGAGCAGAAGTGGTTGCAGGCGGTCGGAGACCAAATGGGGTTGGCGCTGGAGCGAATCCGGCTTCAGGGGGTTTACCTGAGAAGAGAGAAAGAGGCCCTGGCCCTTTTTCACCTGAGTCAGGCGGCGACATCGTCCTTGTCGATCGATGCCGTGGTTAAAATTATTCTCAACCATGTTGCTGAAATCACCGACTCCGAAGCGATCTGGATCATGCTCTACAATCCGACCCAGCGACTGTTAGAGATGGTCGCGGCACGGGGTCTCTCCGAGCAGGTTCCCCTCAATGCGTTGATCTTGCGCCCGGGTCAAGGGATCTTGGGTGAAGTTTTCCAGAGAGAAAAACCGATTGTCGTTCCCGATATGGGAAAGGACCCGCGTCTGGTCTATCGAGATGAGGCGGCGCTCTGCGGCATCACCTCTTTAATCGGGATTCCGCTGATGGTAAAGGGGAAGGCGATCGGGGTCCTCAGCCTCTTCTCGCCGAGATCGGTCGAAGCGGGACAGATTCACCAAGAGCGGCTCGATTTTCTGACCACGGTGGCCTCCCAGGTGGCGATCGCGATCGACAATGCAAAACTCTACCAAGATCTGGAACAGAAGGTCACGGAGCTGAGACGACTACAGGGGCAGTTGATTCAGACGGAAAAGCTCTCGGCGATCGGGGAGCTGGTCTCGGGCGTTGCGCATGAGATCAACAACCCGCTGACGAGCGTCATCGGCTTCACCCAGCTGTTGTTGGAGACGACGACGAATCCCCGCGATCGAGACTTTCTTGAGAAAATTTTCAGCGAGGCGATGAGCTGCTCCGAAATCATCCGAAACCTGCTGACCTTTGCCAGGCGGCATCCGGCAGAGAAGAGTTTCAACAATGTGAACGACCTCCTTCGAAGAGCGTTGGAGCTGAAGCTCTATCAGCTGGAGACCGACGGAATCGAGGTGGTCGAACGCCTCTCCGACGCGATTCCTCCCGCCTGGGTCGATCCGCATCAGATGCAGCAGGTCTTCTTCAACATCATCCACAACGCCCATCAGGCGCTGCTGGAAAAGAAGAAGTTAAGCGCCGGTCCGTTGTGTTTAACCCTCTCCAGCACGCTGAGCAACGGAAATGTCTCGGTCTCCTTCCATGATACCGGTACGGGGATTTTGCCGGAGGTGTTGCCGAAAATATTTGAGCCGTTTTTCTCAACCAAAGAGGTGGGGGTCGGGACCGGCCTTGGGTTGTCGATCTCCTATGGGATCGTGAAGGAGCATGGCGGGGAGATCTTGATCGAAAACCTCTATGGCCAGGGGGTCACCTTCATCGTGACCTTCCCCCTCAATGAGCCGGAAGAGGGGAAAAAGAGCGGTCGTTCGGACCGGCCAGGCGCTTATGTCGGAAAGAAGATCTTGATTGTCGACGATACCGAATCTGTATTGGAGATGTGTTCCTACCTGCTCCGGGCGGAGGGCTTCCATGTCGATGCGGTTGGAAGCGGTCAGGCGGCGTTGGAGCATCTTCGGCTGGGCCGGTATGACTTGGTCTTAATCAACGCCGGACTTCCGGGTCTGCCCGGTCCGCTCTTCCACGACCTCATTCTAAAGGAGCATCCTGCGGTGGCGGAGCGCCTTTTATTTCTGTATGAGGAGGGGATCGATCCTGAAGCACGCCGTCTACTGGAAGAGAGAAACCAGACCCTCCTCGCGAAGCCGTTCGGCATGATCGCACTGAAAGAGGCGGTTTACCGCTCCCTCACGACCTCTCTAAAGGCCTGATGAAGCGCCTGCGTCAGCGGGCCGGGCGCCCCGGAGCCGATTTTACGGCCGTTCACCTCGGTCAGCGGCATCAGCTCAAAGCTGCTGTTGGTTAAAAAAGCTTCGTCGGCGTTGAGAAGCGCCTCAGGTCGATAGAAACCCTCTTCAACTTCAATCTCTTTTTGATGCGCCAGCGTGATGACGACCTCGCGTGTGATTCCTCTCAAGAGTCCGACCGCGGGGGAGGGGGTCTGGAGCGTCCCTTGCCGCACCCAAAAAAGGTTGCTGACGCTTCCTTCCGAAAGATAACCGTCCAGTGTCATCAGGAGTCCCTCGAACGCCCCCTCTTTTTTTGCTTCCAGCTTTGCGATTACATTGTTCAAAAAGCTGGTCGATTTTAAGGCCGGGTCGAGCGTCGCCGGCGCATTCCTCCGGATCTGGACGATGGCGGCCGTAACCCCGTTGCGGTAGCGTTCCGGGGGATGCCCGGTAAACGGGCGCGCCGTCACCAAAAGGGTCGGATGCTCGCAGCGCTCCGGGTCGAATCCGCCCTCCCCCTCGCCCCGGGTCAGGGTTAAGCGGAGGAGCGCCTCTTCGAGTCCATTTTTCTCCAGCGTCTGATAAAGGATCGTTTCAATTTCAGAGGGGGTTGGAAGGGGGAGGGCGAGACGATCGGCCCCCTGCGCAAGCCGTTCCAGATGTTGCGAGAGGAGAAAGATCCGCCCGTGGTACGCACGGAAGGTTTCAAAGAGACCGTCTCCATACAAAAAGCCGCGGTCAAAAACCGAGACCTTTGCCTCCTCCTTTCGAACGAACCGGTCTTGAAGGTAGATCCACATGGTTAGATCCGAGGGGCGGAAGCAGCAAGGCAAAGGGGGACGTTGCTTCGCGACCTCACGATTCAACCGCCTTCAGAAGGGCCGCCGCTTTTTGAAGGGTCTCCCGGTACTCCCTTTCCGGGTCGGAGTCGGCGACGATGCCGGCGCCCACCTGAAAACTCAGCTCCTCTCCCTGTCGAACCCAGGTCCGAATGGCGATATTCAAATCGATCTCCCCGGCAAAGTCAATGTATCCGATTGCGCCGGTGTAAAGGCCGCGCGCTCTCTTTTCGAGTTCAGCGATGATTTCCATACAGCGGATCTTGGGGACCCCGGTGATGGTTCCTCCCGGGAAGAGCGCCTTGATCACCTCGGCGGTCGTGACTTCCGATCGGAGCACGCCGACGATGTTGGAGACAAGGTGGACCACATGCGAATACTTCTCAATTCCCATCAACCGGTCGACCTGGACCGATCCGTATCGGCAGATTTTCCCGAGATCATTCCGCTCTAAATCGACCAGCATCAAATGCTCCGCCCGCTCCTTTTCGTTGCGACGGAGCGCATCGACCAGCTGACGGTCTTCCTCCGGATCGCGGCCCCGAGGGCGGGTTCCGGCGATCGGTCGGGTCTCGACGGTTCTCTCTCCTTCAACCGGGGTGACCCGGACCAACCGTTCCGGGGAGCCGCTGGCGATTTCGATTTGCCCCAAATCAAGATAGGCGGAGAAAGGGGAAGGGTTAATCTGTCGAAGCCTCTTATAGAGAGAAAAGACGGAAGGTGCTGCGGAGGCGACCCGAAAACGATGGGAGAGATTCGCCTGAAAAATATCTCCCGCGGCAATATATTCCTTCGCCCGGATCACCAGCCGGACATAATCGTCACGGGAGAGATCGTGCTGAATGACCGGTGAAGCAGGGAGGAGGTCCCGCTCTCCGGTCGGAAGCGAGCCTGCCAGCCTTGCTCGAAGGTGTGCTAATTTCTCCCGGCCTTTCTTATCCGCCGATGCCGCGCTTCTTCCCATCGCCAGATCGGGCTGAGGATTGTAAACCAGGTAGATCCGCTCCGTCTCATGGTCAATGACCGCGAAGTGATTGATGAAAAGGAGGAAAAGGTCAGGAAAGGACCGGTTTTCGGATTGCGGTGCTGGGATCCGCTCCCATTGAGCGATCAGGTCATAGCTGAAGAAACCGATTGTCCCGCCGTTTGCAAAGGGAATTTCCGAAAGGGCCCCTTCCGGTTTGGACGAATGGAATCGATCGAGCCATCCCTGCAGATGCGCAAGGACCTCTCCCGACCGGTAGACCACCGCTTCTCCCTCTTCCTCAAGCGGGGTGAATCGCGCAACGTTCCCCTTGCTCTCGAAGGTCGCAAAAGGGTCGCCGGCGAGAAGAGAGAATCGACCGTCAAACCACCCGCCGGGCATTCCTTCCAAGAGGGCGGCACTCCCTTTCCACCCGGTCTGTGCAAGCAACCGATCGAACAGCGCGCGCGGTTCTCTCCCTTCCAGGGGAATCGTCTCGATGAGAAGGGGCGCCGGCCGATTTGAGGCGCGTTTTTCCTTCGCTTCGATCGGGTCGACGGGGCGGGTCCCGGTCATCGGGGCGGCTCCATCTCACGAAGAATGGCCTCGATCGTTTCGCTTCGATTTTTTGATTCCAGAATCGGCCGGCCGACCACGATATAATCGGCGCCCGCTGCAATCGCTTGCTGCGGGGTGGCCGGCCGCTTCTGATCGTGGTGCGCGCCGGATAAGAGACGGATGCCGGGGGTCACCAGCCGAAAAGAAGGGGGGAGGTCGCTTCGAAGGAGGGTGAGCTCCTGCGGCGAGGCGACCGCGCCATCCATTCCCGTCTCCTCGGCCAACCGCGCCAGATGAAGGACCATCTCTTCGACGGAGGAGGGGGTGCTGAGGGTCTCTTGAAGGGTCGGCGGATCGAAGCTGGTGAGGATCGTGACGCCGAGCAGAAGAGGGGGAGCCGTCTGCTCGCGCTGGGCGGTCTCCCGAAGTTGATCGACGGCCCGCCGCATCATCTCCTTTCCGCCGAGGGTGTGGAGGGTCAGCATCCGAACGCCGAGCCGCGCCGCCTGGAGGACCGCTCCGGCGACCGTATTTGGGATGTCATGGAATTTCAGATCGAGAAAAACGGCCGCTCCCCGTTTCTGAATTTCTTGGACGAGCGCCGGACCGGCGGCGGTGAAGAGGGTCGATCCGACCTTAAAGAGTCGGATCTGTCCGGAGAGGGCATCGACAAGTTGGATCGCTTCCTTCGGATCGGGGAGATCGAGGGCGAGGATCAGTCGGTCGCGCGCAGTCATCTCTTTTCTCCTGAGACTCACTTATTCGGGGCGAACACACCGGAATCCGACGTCGGCGATGGTCGAATCGGGGGGGGCGAAGAGGCGGAAGGTGGCAGTCGAGTGATGTTTGACCAGCTCTTTTTGAACCTCCGGAGGATAGTGGCCGATGGTCGACCAGGAGTTGCCGCGAATGACCCGCAGCGGCCGGCCATATTCCCGGCTTTGATGGCGGCTTCCAGGATAGGGCCGGTACCAATCGGCGGTCCACTCCCAGACATTTCCGATCATGTCGAGGGTCCCATAAGGACTCCGGCCGTCGGGGTAGCTTCCGACCGGGGCCAGGTCCTGCGATTGTCCGCCGACGTTCGCTTTTTTCGGATCGAAGTCGTTCCCCCAGGGATAGCGCCGGCCGTCGGTGCCGCGCGCCGCCTTCTCCCATTCCGCCTCCGTCGGCAGACGTCCTCCCTTCCAGTGGCAGTAATCTTGGGCCTCCTGCCAGCGGACCATCACCACCGGATAACGATCGCTCCCATTTCGATAGGCGCCATTCTCCCAATAGTTGGGGGGAGGATGGTGGGCGGTCCGGACGAAGTTCGCATAGTCGGCATTGGTGACCTCCGTCCGGTCGATGTCGTACGAGGGAAGATAAACCTTGTGCGCCGGTCCTTCATCCACCAACCACGGCTTGACGATCCCCTGCTCTTCCGCATAGTGGGTCTCGTCGATTTCGTCGGTGCCGAGCATAAATTCGCCGGCCGGGACGAGGACCATCCCCTCCGGTGGACGGTGAGAGCAGGCCTTAAGGAAATACAGAAGAAGAATGAGAAGAATCGTGTTTCGCAGCGAGCGCATCGGTCGGTCCTATTTGGAGCGAACCGATCTTACTGAATCGGCGAAGGAGTGTCAAGCATGCAAAAAATACTTGACACTCCCGGTGCCAATCGATATATTATCGCTTGTATTCCAAAAAGGTCACTTGTCTCTCCCCGCGGGAGTTTGCTAAAGGCGCTGAGAGTGAGTGTTCTCATGTTCCTACTCAATGTGATAGCCCAGCAAGCAATACCGAAGAAGTCAGTAATCTCTAAAATGTGGATGTCAGTTATTTCGGAAGTGGATAAAAGGAAAATAAGGAGGAAGAGATGAAATTTGGACGGATCGGTTTGGCAGTGCTCGTTGCAGCAGCAGTTAGCGTGAGCGTCGGCTCCGCGGCAGAGAAAGATCCCCTCGTACCCCGGGTTCCGGCAGACCAGATGGCAGCTGCAAAGGCCTGGAAGAACCCCCAGAAGGCGACTCCTGAGAATATCGCCAAGGGGAAAGAAATCTTTACCGGAAAGGGAACCTGTTTCACCTGTCATGGAAATGAAGGACGCGGAGATGGACCGGCCGGAGCGGCCCTCGATCCCACACCCAGAAACTTCCACAATCCGAAATTCCCCACCGCCAAGACCGAAGGTGAAATGGCTTGGGTAATCAAAAATGGCAGCCCCGGCACCGGAATGATCTCGTATGCTCCTGGGGTGATCAGCGAAGATGAAATGGCGCTCGTGATCCTCTACGAGCGGAGCCTCGCGACCCAGCCATAAGTCTGTCTGACGGGTTGTAAGCGTGTTTAGAAAGCTTTTTCCGATTCTTTTGTTTTTAGCTTTGATTGTTTCTTCGGTCATGGCGGCCGAAGAGCAGCTGTCAAAGCCGAGGGTTCCTTCGGATCGATTGAAGGAAGCGCAAAGTCTTAAGAATCCGTTTAAGGCGACGCCGGAGAATGTTGCGAAAGGGAAAACCCTTTTCGAGGGAAAAGCAACCTGCTTCACCTGTCATGGAAAAGAAGGAAACGGGGAGGGGCTCGCAGCCGCAGGGCTCGACCCCCCTCCCCGTAACTTCACCAACCCCGCTTTTCACGCAATGCGAACAGATGGGGAACTCTTTTGGGTGATCAAACACGGAAGTCCCGCAACAGCGATGATGCCGATGGTTGGAAGTGTGATTACCGAAGACGAAGCATGGCTGGTGCTTCTCTATGAGAGAAGCCTTGGGCGAAAAAAGTAGATTTCCAGCCTGTTCTGGAGCAAAAAAAGGGGAGCGAAAGCTCCCTTTTTTGTTTTTAATCCCTATTTTAAAAATCGCCTGTTACCTTGGCGCTTTTAAACCCTTTAAGAAGGATCATTGGGTCGCTGTTACGCTCCGGTCATTTGACAGTTGATCTTCTTTTATTCTAAAATATCAGCATGTTCTATAATTTAACGTAATTTCGGTTTGGGGATATGGGTAAAAAAGGAAAGATTTTAATCGTGGATGATGAAGAGAACATTCGCGACATTTTGTTTGAGGTCCTCTCCAATGAAGGATATCAATGTGAGCGCGCTGCAGGGGGCGAGGAGGCGCTCGCTCTTCTAAAGCAGCGGCCGTTTCAGCTGGTCTTATCCGATATCTTAATGCCGGGCCTCTCGGGCATCGGCTTATTAAAGGGAGCGAAGGTGGCAGACCCCGACCTGGCCTTCGTGATGGTCACCGCCGTTCATGCCGCCGAGACCGCGATTGAGGCGATGCGGCTGGGGGCCGATAACTATCTTATTAAACCGTTTAATTTGGATGAGGTGATTCTCAGCGTCGAGAAAGCGCTTCACCGCCGCAGGCTGGTAATCGAGAACAGAGCATATCAGCTCCATCTGGAAAAGATGGTGGAGGACCGAACCCAGGAGCTCCAACAGGCGCTTCGGAAAATTGAACTGAGTTATCGCGCCACCCTGGAAGCGCTCGGTTCGGCACTGGATACCCGGGATATCGGCACCCACGCCCACTCGAAGCGGGTCACTCATTATGCGCTCCTTTTGGGAAGTGCGCTCGGCATGCCTGGGCATGATCTTGAAATTTTGGAACGTGGGGTCTATCTCCACGATATCGGGAAAATCGGAATCCCGGATGACATTCTCCTTCGCCCCGGAAAGCTGACCAAGCAGGAGATGGAGATCATGATGACCCATGCGGAACTGGGAAAACGACTCCTCTCCCGAATTGATTTCTTAAGAGAGCCGTCCGAGATCGTCTATAGCCATCAGGAGCGGTATGACGGAACCGGTTATCCCAGAGGCCTAAAAGGGGAGGAGATCCCGCTTGGCGCGCGTGTCTTTGCGATCGTCGATGCCCTCGATGCCATGACTTCCGATCGTCCTTATCGAAAAGCACTCCCGTTTGAGGCGGCCCGAGCCGAGATCATCCGTGCCGCCGGGGCTCAATTTGACCCCGAGATCGTTCGGATCTTCACCTCTATTCCGAAAGAGCAGTGGCTAAAGGCGCGCGAGCGCTCCTTTCTCTATCAAGAAGAAAAAGAGGTGGCCTGATCGGTCGGGAGTTTTCGCGGGAGCTTTCGCGCGGGAGCTTTCGATAGATAAATGAAGGTGAACCGGGGCTGTGAAGGCCCGTTCCTCAAATTTTTTTGACATTCTTTAATCCCTGTGTTAGAGTGGGCGCCGGCCCATGAAACCTCCAATTAGTCCCCTAGGTTGAGTCAAGTTCCAAGCGATTTAACACTTAAATTTAAGCCATGAGAAAAGGTTCTATCCCTTTACTACCAAAGATACATTTATTGAATTGAGAAGGGTCAAGGGTGTGAGCGAGTAAGGATTAAAGGATGTCCGAAGAACAAATGCCTGTTCCCATGGGGGAGGAGAGAGGAGAGCTTTTCACTAAGCCGACCGGTCATGAACCTCCTCCCGCCGAGATTCATGAAATACCTTCTCCATCTGAAAAGTTAGCCCCCCTATTACAAGTCATGGCCAACCATGCCCTGTTGGTCCGCGATCTGCCTAAATTTTTAAGCTTCCTTCTCGACGAAGTCGTTACAGTCACCGGCGCGGATGTTCTCCTTCTTTTTAGCCGCGATGAGACGACCAAAGAGTGGACCCTTCTCTTCCATCGCGGGATGCCGAAGGATTTTGGAAAAAACGGTTTTATCCCCCGCGCTTGGCAGTCGCTTCCCTCTATTGTGCTTCAGCACGGCCCGCGTCTTTTCTCGCATGAAATCTCCAAAGATCCAATTTTTATCGGACAGATCATTCGCGGGATGAATATTCAATCCTTCGCCGGGGCGACGCTGGAATCGGAGGGAAAGGTCTTGGGATCGCTCTCGATTGGAATGGCAAAGCCGCACGCGATCACGCAAAAAGAGCAGGCGCTCTTTTCAATGATCGCCAATCTGATCACCCCTTTTGTCTTGCCCTCCTCGCAGCCGGTGGCCGCGCCGGCGGCTGCGGAAGCGCCTCAGCTTGCCATTGGGGTCGATCTCAATGGGCGAATCGTCTCGAGCAATGCCGATTTTAACCGGTTTCTGGGCTATGAAAAAGAGGAGATGCATCGGGTTCCGCTTTCCAAGTTTCTCACCCCCTCCGCCGTCTCCGCCTATTCCGAGCAGGTCGAAGCGCTCCGATCGGGTCAAAGGAACCTCCCTTCCATCAAGCTGGAGGTGCTGAAGCGGGGCGAGTCGAAAAGGGTCTTGAACGCCCAGCTCTCTCCCTATTTGAAAGAGGGGAGGATGACCGGGGTCGAGATCTCGGCGAAAGATGCCACTGAAATCGGCGTTTTTGAGAAGGCGCTCTCCGACAAGAAAATCGAGCTTGAGCTCTTGGAGTCGCTCTTTTCGAGCTTGAGTCGGTCTTTTAAAGAACAAGACCTCTTCCAGTCGGTTCTCGCAAAGATACTCTCTCTAACGAATGTGGAGGGGGGCTATTTTCTTCAATTTGAAGAGAAGAAGCAACGCTTCTCGTTGGTGGCGCACAAGGGGCTCTCCGGCGACAAGGCCCAGCGGTTGGAGAAGCAGGGGATCAAGGTCGGTGAGAATATTATCGCAAAGATCATCGAAAAGAAATCACCGACCCTCTTTATTTCCGACGACCCAAAGGCCTCCTTAAAGAAGCGGCTGGTCGGGGAAGAGGGGCTCCTGTCTTACATGGGGATTTCAATCCAGTCGTCCGGACAGATTTGGGGGACCCTCTCGCTGTTCAGCCGAAGGCGCCTTTTTACCGACGAGGATCTGGCGATCCTTGGTTTCATTGGAAGAGAGATCGGTTTTGCGATCGAGAACATGAAGCTGTTCGACCAGGCCCGCCAGCGGGTGGAAGATTTGACGATCATGAACGAGGTGAGCCAATCGATTACAAAGAGCCTCCACCTCGATCAGCTCCTCTCCTCGGTCGCCAACAGCCTCACCAAAATGATCGGAGCGAGCAATTGTTACATCTTCTCGGTCGACGACAAAAGAAATCTGCTCTATGGCGTCGCCGCTTCCGACCAGAAAGCCGATGCGGTCCGAAAGGTCGAGATTAAGATGAACGAGAATGCGATTATCCCCCTGACGGCGCGGGAGCAGCATTCGTTCATGATCGAGAATGCGCCGCAAGATCCGCGGGTCAGCAAGAAATGGATCGACCTGTTTAAATCGAGATCGCTTCTGTCGGTCCCGCTGATTATCAAAGAGCGGGTGATCGGGGTTCTTCTTCTCGATGAGACCCGTTATTTCCGGCAGTTCACCCAAGAGGAAATTCAAAAGATCATCACGCTGGCCAACCAGGTCTCCATCGCCATCGAGAATGCCACGCTTTATCAAGCGGTGACGAAGCACATGGAGCGCCTCCAGACCCTCTCGTCGGCGATCGTCAATATCCAGGAAGAAGAGCGCCGGCGGATTGCCCAAGAGCTTCACGACGAGGCGGGACAGGTGCTGACCGGGATCAAGATGAATCTGGAATGGGTCGAAAAGGAGCTCAACCCGGCCGAAACAGCGATCAAAGAGCGGATCGAGGCGGTGAAAACCCAGGTGGGAAAGATCATGGAGGAGCTCCGGCGGCTCTCCTACGATCTGCGGCCCGCCATTCTCGACGAGCTCGGCTTGGTCCCAACACTGCGATGGTATATCGAAGAATACAACAAACGGACCCGCACCGCCGTTCATCTCCAGACGAGCGGTCTGCAGAAGCGTCTGTCGGCAAAAACGGAGATCCTTCTTTATCGAATCATCCAAGAAGCACTGACGAACGTCGCAAAGCATGCAGAGGCCGAATCGGTGGTTCTCTCCTTAGAAAAAAAGGATGTCCACGTGCATCTGTACATCACCGATGACGGAAAAGGCTTTGAGGTCAAACGCTATTTTTCATCCTCTCCGATGGGCCGGCGGGGACTCGGTATTTTGGGAATGAAAGAGCGGGTAGAATTGGCGGGAGGAACATTTTTTATCGACTCGGATCCGGGGCAGGGAACCCGAATTTCAATCAAGGTTCCCATCGTAAAAAGGGGGTCCTGATGAGACGGATAAAGATCTTGATCGCCGATGATCATACCATCGTTCGCCAAGGGATGCGGAGATTGCTGGAAGGCTATCCCGATTTGGAAGTGGTGGGGGAGTCGCAGGATGGAGATGAGACGGTGGCGGCGGCCGAGCGGCTCGCCCCCGAGCTCGTCATCATGGATATCAGCATGCCGGGGTTCAGCGGTTTGGAGGCGACCCGGAAAATCAAGAAAAAATATCCGGCGATCAAGATCGTGATCCTGACCGTTCATGCTGAGAAGGAATATATCTTTCAGATCCTCCAGTCGGGGGCGTCGGGCTATCTTCTCAAGGGCTCTCCGATCGAGGAGCTGGTGACCGCCATCCGCGCCGTCGATCGGGGAGAATCGTATCTGAGCCCGCCGGTCTCCAAGTCGATTATCGAAAGCTACGTCACCGGCCGAGGGGTCAGGGCCCAGACCGCCGTGAAATCGCAGTCATTGACCACCCGTGAGCGGGAAGTGCTCCGCCTGATTGCGGAGGGCCACACCAGCAAAAGCATCGCCGGCCGCCTCTCTCTCAGCTCCAAGACGATTGAGACCCACCGATCGCACATCATGCAAAAACTGAACATCCACAATGCCGCCGGTCTGATCCGGTATGCCATCCAAAAAGGATGGGTCGGGATCGCCCCGTCGGCCGAATCGTAACGCATCGCTCCCCTCCGAGGCCGCACCCCCCTAAGAATCCCCTCATCAACTGCGTGTCAGGGAACCCCCCGATTTACAAAGCGGACGCAATCAGTTATAAATATTAGCTGTTTTGCCCTTTATCGGAATATCCCATTATCGAATTCAGGGCAGTCCTTTTTTAAATCCGGTCCGGAAAGAAGGTCGTCCGTTTTATACCCGAGGTGGCGTTTGTTGCAGAAGACGGAAGATCATCCTGAGCGAACCAGATGTGATCGAATCATTGCGGACGCAAACAAGGATCGTCGCCGATTCACTTCCGCCCCTTCGGTTTCCAAGTGTGTCCCCCCTCGGATTGTTGCCTCACTCATGTTGAACTGATAAGCTATAGGTAGAAGAGGAAGAGATGCCTGAGAAGAGATCTTTAACCAAGCGTGAGACCGAAATCGTGCGCCTTGTGGCAGATGGTTACAAAAACAGGGAAGTGGCAGAAACGCTAGGGATTAGCATCAAGACCGTCGAGACCCACCGGGCCAATATTATGAATAAATTGGCGCTTCGCAATTTGGCCGAACTGATCCGATATGCGATTCAAAAGGGATTGGTCAAACTGGACAAAGAGCTGTAGCGGAGATCACCCTGTCGCGGAAATGCGGAAATAGGGTATGGCCAAGAAGATCCTGATCATTGACGATGAGCAACTGCTTCTTGATCTGCTCACACACCTCCTCTCGAAAATCGGCTATGAGGTCGATCAGGCGTTGGACAGCCAAGAGGCGGCCGGCAAGTTGAAGGACCAGACGTATGACGCCATCTTTCTGGATATGAAGATGCCGCTGATGGATGGGAAGGCGTTTTACTCCACCATCAAGCAGCAGTTTCCGGAGTTGGCCAAGCGGATTGTTTTCGTCACCGGAGATGTGGCCAACCCCGACACCGTCTCCTTTTTAAAAGGGGCGGGAAATCTCCACCTTCAAAAGCCTTTTACGATTCAAGAGGTCAAGTCGCTCCTCGATCGCTTTTTCAAGAGCGGTGAGGCCGCTTCTGCTGTCTCAGATACTCCTCGATAAAGGGATCGATCTCTCCGTCCATCACCGCTGTGACGTTCCCCTTCTCGGTGCCGGTCCGGTGGTCCTTGACCATTTGATAAGGCTGGAAGACGTAAGACCGGATCTGATGACCCCATCCGATCTCTTTTTTCTCCCCCGTAATTTTTGACATCGCTTCCACTTTCTCCGCCTGCTGCATCTCATACAGACGCGATTTAAGCACGGTCATGGCCACCGCCTTATTCTGGAGCTGCGATCGCTCGTTCTGGCATTGCACGACGGTCCCCGTCGGAAGATGGGTAATCCGGACGGCCGAAGAGGTTTTGTTGACATGCTGTCCTCCGGCGCTGCTGGCGCGGTAGGTATCGATCCGCAGATCTTTCTCGTTGATAACCACATCGGGATCGTCCTCAATCTCGGGTGAGACAAAGACCGAGGCAAAGGAGGTATGGCGCCGCTTGTTGGCGTCGAAGGGAGAGATTCGAACCAGCCGATGGACACCACTTTCAGCCTTGAGATATCCGTAGGCGTAAGGCCCCTTCACCGAGAAGGTGACACTCTTGATTCCCGCCTCCTCTCCCGGCTGCAGATCGAGCGTTTCGACCTGATACCCCTTCCGCTCGGCCCAGCGGATATACATTCGTGTCAGCATCTGCGCCCAATCTTGAGACTCCGTCCCCCCGGCGCCCGGATGGATCGTCATGATGGCGTTGTTAAAGTCTTTATCGCCCGAGAGGAGGGTTTCGATCGTCAGCCGGTCGATCTCGGAGCGGAGCTGGCGTAAGTTCGCCTCGATCTCTTTCTCGAGCGAGGGGTCGGCCTCCTCCTTCGACAGCTGAACCATCAACGCGGTCTCTTCGAACCGGCCCTCGATCTCCTTCCAGCGCTTCAGCTCCTTTTCAACGCGTGTTTTGAGCGTTAAACGGGCTTGGGCTTTTGCAGGCTCTTTCCAAAAGAGCGGATCGACTGATTCGGCGGTGAGTTGATCGATTTGATCTTGAAGGTGTGGGAGGTCAAAGATGGCTCCGGAGCTGATTAATCTCTTGCCGGATCGCTTCAAGGGTCTGTTGCAGGTCAATCAGCATCGGTTTTTCTCCTTTCGCGGAAAGAAATCAGGGTGAATCCGACGGCGATTATAACACAACCGAAGGCGAAGAGATCGCCGTAATCGGTGTAGAACGTCCGACGAATACCGGGATGAAGCGTCTCGGTCAGGGTTGCCTCCGCAAAGAGGGGACTCTGTTGAAGGATGTGCCCCTTCGCGTCGTAAAAACCGGAGATCCCGGTGTTGGCGGCGCGGGCGAACGGAACCCGGTTCTCAATCGCCCGAAATACGACCATTGAAAAGTGCTGGTAAGGGGCCGCCGAGTCGCCGAACCAGGCGTCGTTCGTAATCGTGGTCATCACCGTCGCGCCGTTTTGGGCGAAGCGGCGGACCACCTCGGGGAAGATCACCTCGAAGCAGATCACCGTCCCGATCCGGGCGCCGTCGGCCTCCATCACTGTGGCGTCGCGGCCGGGGATGAATTCGCCGATCCCCTCGACCATTTTATTTACAAAAAAGAGAATCGAGGAGAGGGGAATATACTCCCCGAAGGGAACCAGATGCATCTTGTCGTAACGGGAGACCACCTGGGCGGCCGGTGAGAGAAGATAGGCGCTGTTGAGGAGGAGCAGCTGTCCGGACGGGGCCGGCTCGAAGGCCGGGCTGCCGAACAGAAGATAGAAGCGCCCCTCGCCGGCGAGATGAAGGAGCTCCTCTCGATAAACCGGCTCGGTCTGGAAAAAGAACGGGGCGGCCGATTCGGGCCAGACGACCAAGGCCGGCCGGGTCTCTCCTTTCACGATGGGGGAGAGGGAGAGCCGTTTATATTTCTCGATCGTCTCATTGCGCACCCGCACGTCCCATTTTTGGTCCTGATCGATGTTCCCCTGAACGACGGAGACCGGAATCCCCCGGGGCTCTCCCATCGGCTGAGAGAGCCGCAGCCATCCATAGCCGAAGACCAGAAGCAGGAGTCCCGCCGTGACGAGTCCCTCCCGCCAGCGCCGCCGGAGGCCGTCGCGGATCATTTGATAAAGGGCCACATTGATCAATATAATAACGAAGCCGACCCCATAAATGCCGGCGAGGTCTGCAATCTGGATCGCGGGGAGAAAACGATACTGCGAGTAGGCGAGCGCCGACCAGGGAAAGCCGGTGAGAAGATGTCCTCGTACCAGCTCCAGCGCCGTCCAAAGACAAGGAATGAGGAGAAGGGCCGCGGCGTGTCGTCGAAAGGCGAGTCGTGCTCCCGCCGCGAAGAGGCCGACATAGACCGCCAGATAGGATACCAACAGGAGCATCAAGGCATAGCTGATCGGTCCGGGGATTTTTCCATATTGGCTCATGCTGATCGTCACCCAAGAGAGGGTCCCGGCGAAGTAAACGAGCCCTGCCATCCAGCCGATCAAAAAAGCCCGTTTCGGAGAGGTTCCCTCCAAGGCGTAGAAAAGGGGAACCAACGCAAACCAGGCGAGCGGGTAGAGCTCCCATCTTGGGAAGCTCAGACAGAGGAGTAAGCCGGAGAGGGCTGCAAGAGTCAATGGAACGACAGGGAAACGCCATCCTCGGGCGGCCGATGGGGCCACCTCGAATATAGCGGCTTTATTCGTGACTCGGATGGTGGTCAATCCCGATGTATGCCTCTATAAAACGACGAATTCTAGCTTCGTCGAACTCATTGAGCTTGTCGATCTTTCCCCAAGCGGTCAGTGCGATCGGCGTGTCGAGTCCGGCGTAGGGACCGACGAGGAGATGCCCGTAACGGCTTTTTTGCCCTTCCGTCTGGGCCTTTTGAAGGTATTCCTTGGCAAGTGTCTCAATTTTCTGAACCATCTCTGTACAGTTTTTGCAATCGTATTGGATGATGACCCCGCCATCTTCCAGATTGTGGACCTGGAGCTCATTCGGAATCTGCCGGTCGTAAATTCCCCACCGCGCAACAAACGGGACATGCGGACCCGACGTGGGGGGCTTGCTGTTATAGGGAGGATGAGGCGACTCGATCGATTGGATATGATCGTTTCCAAGCGAAGGCACCGCGGTCCCCGGCTCTTTGCTCTCCGGCGCCTTTTCGGTTTTGGCCGGCGGTTTCGCTTTCGGGTCGGGCGGAGCGGCCCAAAGCGCTCCATTCGCGATCAAAACAAGGGCGAGAAAGAGAACCCCAATCGATGTCTGCTTCATTTTCCTCCTTATATTTGAGACAGTTTAACAGCAGCGGATTTTATCAGAACCGAGATGAAAAAGAAAGCGCGCTGCCTGGGGAGAAGTGGGGTTGGTTGGGGGAATTGCCTGACTTAGAGTGTGGGGTAAAATCCCACGACCTTAGGCCGTCAGGTCAAGAGCAGCGCCCATTCCCAGGTCTTTGATTTAGAATGTTATGGTTTCGAAAGAGAGCGCTCCCCTCCCGCCGCGGCATCTCTGATTGAAAAAGCAAGAGCCCCTTGTTAGGATAGGCTGGCCATTTTAAATTCGGATGTGGAGCGCATGCACGATACCCTTCTTCTCCAAGACCTCGCCGTGGTCATGATCGTTTCGGGGGGGGTGACCATTTTCTTCCATCGATTTCATCTCCCGGTGGTCCTCGGTTATATCCTTGCCGGCTTGATTATCGGCCCGCATACCCCTCCTTCTCCGCTCATCAGTGATGAGGGTTCGATTGAAACGCTGGCGCAGTTGGGGATCATTTTTCTGATGTTCGCATTGGGGCTCGATTTCAACCTCCGCAAGCTGAAAGAGGTCGGGGCCGCGGCGCTGCTGGCCGCGACGCTCGAGATCGTCTTCATGGTCTGGATCGGTTATGAGACCGGACAGCTCTTCGGCTGGAGCGTCATGGATAGCCTTTTCCTCGGAGCGATCCTCTCGATCTCTTCGACGACCATTATCGTGAAAGCGCTGGAGGAGCTGGGGAAAACGAAAGAGCCGTTTGCCCAGATGATCTTCGGGATTTTGATCGTCGAAGATGTTTTGGCCATTTTGATTATCGCGCTCCTCTCGACCGTCGCCATGACCGGCTCCTTACAGCTCGAAGAGGCGGTGATCACGGCCGGACGGCTTGGGATTTTTCTGGTCGCCGTCCTCGTCTTCGGCCTGCTGGCGGTGCCGCGGCTGCTTCGCTATGTCGGCCGATACAAGAGCGACGAGATGCTCCTTGTGACGGTGCTGGCGCTCTGCTTCGGGTTCTCGCTGTTGGCGGCCCGGTTCGGCTACAGCATCGCGCTGGGGGCTTTCTTGATCGGCGCCATCATCGCGGAGGCGCGCGAGATCGGGAAGATCGAGCATCTCGTCGCGCCGGTGCGGGACATGTTCAGCGCCGTCTTTTTTGTCGCCATCGGAATGCAGATCGATCCGGCGCTTCTCGTGAAATATACGATACCGATCGTGGTGATTACGCTGGTGGTGGTGATCGGAAAGGTCGTCACCTGCAGCCTCGGGACCTTAATTGCCGGAAACGACCTTCGGACCTCCCTCCGGGTCGGGATGGGATTGGCGCAGATCGGAGAGTTCTCTTTCATCATCGCCTCGCTTGGGATCAACCTGGATGTCACCGCTCCGTTTCTCTATCCGATTGCGGTGACCGTCTCGGCGGTGACCACGCTGCTGACCCCCTTTCTGATTGGCCTCGCCGACCGTCTGGTGCAGCGGTTTGATCAAAGGGCGCCGCGGACGCTGGTTGTCTGGCTGAACCTCTATACCGATTGGATCAGGCGATTGAAGAGCAGCGGAAGACAGAGTCAGGCGAACCGCTTGGCCCGGCGGCTGGCATGGCAGATCGGGCTGAATATGGTATTGATTACCGCCGCTTTCACGGTGGCGGCCTATATGGCAAAAGGGATCGATGCGCCATGGCTTCCCGCATCGGTCGGCGGACCGAAAGCGCTGGTCTGGTGGGTGACCGTTCTGGTGACGCTGGTGCCGCTTCTTGCCACGTTTCGGAAGCTTCAATCGTTCGGTTTTCTCCTCTCTGAAATCAGTGTTCGGCAAAGCGGGGCCGGTGTCCGGGCGCCGGCGATCCGAACGGTGATCTCCAACAGTATTTTAGTCGCCGGAACGGTCCTAATGGCGGTTTGGATTTTTCTGATCAGCCTGACCTTTCTCCCTCCCTGGCCGATTTTGTTTGTCTCGTTGATCTTGATTGCGGCGGTTTCCGGGTTGCTCTGGCGGGTGCTCATCCGAATCCACGACCGCGCTCAGATCGCTCTGGACGAAGTGTGGCAGCCGTCGCCGCTTCCCTTTTCCGAAGGGCGCGCTCTCCCGCTGCCGGCGAATCTAAAAGAGGTCGTGCTGGAGACGGTGTTCATTGACGATCGATCGGCCGCCACCGGTCAGCTCATCAGCGAGCTTCGGCTCCGGAGCCGGACGGGCGCCAGCATTATCGTCATCGAGCGAAATGGCGACCGGATGACGAATCCCGATCCGAGCGAAGAACTCCGGGCCGGCGATAAGCTTCTCCTTCTTGGGAATCCAGGCCAGCTCGCCGCCGCTCGAAATTTCCTCGGCCCGCAGAGACCGGTTTCCTGAAAGAACCCTGGGACAGAGTTGACTTTTCGGATAGATCCGTTATACTCAAAAGCTTGTTTTTACTTTTCTATCCAAGCAGTGCCAAGCAGTGCCAAAGCGGCGCTCAGCCGGGCCGGTCAAGTCGCGCCGCGCTGAGCTCGCGTCCAGCGCTTCACGCCGGGATGTCTAAATAGAAAATAAGGACGACGGAAGCGCGTCTGATCGGGCCGCCGTCGTTCCATGGCGGCCCTCGTTGTGCCCTGAACGGCCAGAGAACGGAATGATGGACGGATCGATGAAAGAAGCGTTGACCGCGCTGCTCCGGGAGGTGATCGCAGAGGCCCGGCAGCAGGGAAAGCTGAAGCAGGGGAAAGAGGTCCCGATTATCTTAGAGGTTCCCAAGCGGGAGGAGCAGGGGGATTTCGCGACGACGCTCGCCCTCTCTCTTTCCAAAGAAGAGGGCCGGCCGCCGAGGCAGATCGCTTCCGACCTGGTCTCGTTGCTCCAGGGACGCTCCCCGTTGGTTCAGAAGATTGAAATCGCCGGCCCAGGCTACATCAATTTTTTTCTGAAGAAAGATTATTGGCACCAGACCCTTCTGGAAATCTGCGAGAAAAAAGAGGGATACGGCCGCGGATCGATCGGCGCGGGAAAGCGGGTTCAAATCGAGTTCGTCAGCGCCAACCCGACCGGTCCGCTCCATGTGGCGCATGGACGGGCCGCTGCGCTCGGGGATGCGCTGGCGCGCCTGCTTCAAGCGGTCGGCTATCAGGTCGATCGGGAATATTATATTAATGATGTCGGAAACCAGATGGGGCTGCTCGGCCGCTCCACCTATTTGCGGTATCGGGAGCTTTCCGGCGAGCCGGTCACTCTACCGGAAGAGAGCTACCGGGCCGACTACATCATCGACATTGCCAAAGAGATTCAAGCGTCGGAGGGAGACCGCTACCTGCGCGGCGCCGAAGAGGCGCATCTCCCTTTTTTCACCCGATATGCCTATCAGAAGATCCTCAGCTGGATTCGAGCCGATCTCGAACGATTCGGCGTTCCGTTCGACCGGTGGTTCTCCGAAGAGAGTCTCTATCAAGAAAAGGAGGTCGATGCCGCGCTGGCGCTCCTGAAGTCGGCCGGCGTTCTCTATGAAGAGGGGGGGGCGCAATGGGTCGCCACCACCCGCTATGGGGACGACAAGGACCGGGTGGTCATGCGGAGCAATGGGCAGATGACCTACTTTGCCTCCGACGTTGCCTATCACCGAAATAAATTTGAGCGGGGCTACGACCGGCTGATCGATATCTGGGGGGCCGACCACCATGGCTATATCGCCCGGGTCAAAGCGGTGGTCGCCGCGATGGGCTATGCCCCCGATCGGCTCGATGTGCTGATTCACCAGCTGGTGAATCTATTGCGCGAGGGGAAGCCGGTGGCGATGTCGAAACGCTCGGGCGATTTCGTCACGCTGCGGGAGGTGATGGACGAGGTCGGGGTCGATGCGACCCGCTTCTTTTTTCTGATGCGCCGATCGGATACCTCGCTCGATTTTGACCTGGAGCTGGCGAAGAAAGCGTCGAATGAAAACCCGGTCTTCTATGTCCAGTATGCTCATGCCCGGCTCTGCAGCATTCTCCGGGTGGCGGCCGAACGGGGATGGCCCGTTGAAGAAGAGATCCGAAAAGCGACCCCGTCCGACCTCTCGGTGCTCGATCTGCCGGAGGAGCAGGCGCTGATCAAGCAGCTCTCGATCTACCCCGATCTGCTCGTCACCGCGGCGGAGGCGCTGGAGCCGCACCGCCTGACCTTCTATCTCCAGGAGCTCGCCGGAATGCTTCATCGATACTATTTCGAGCATCGGGTCGTGACGGAGGACCTTTCCCGGACGCGGGCGCGGCTCGTTTTGATGGCGGCGGTCCAGATTGTCTTAAAGAATGCGCTCGACCTCCTGGGGGTTCGGGCGCCGGAGCGGATGTAGTGGAGCAGACAGGCATCAGCGAGAGGGGGCCGACGGGTGCAACAACGCGCGCGATGCGTCCTGTGCGCGCGATGCGTCCTGTGATAGACGAGAAGCGGGTGCGGCCCGACCGGCATTTTGAGGTTCGCCATCGCGCGAGCGGCCCCGCCCGGCGCGGGGTGGTGCGGACCTGCCACGGCGAGATCGAAACACCCGCTTTCATGCCGGTGGGAACCCATGGAAGCGTTAAGGGGATGAGCCCCGAAGACCTTGCGCGGCTCGACGCGCGAATGATCCTTTGCAATGCCTATCATCTTTATCTCCGGCCGGGACATGAATTCGTCGCGCGGCGGGGTGGCTTGCATTCGTTCATCGGCTGGGACCGTCCAATCCTCACCGACAGCGGCGGCTATCAGATCTTCAGCTTAAACGTCCTGACGAAGGTGACCGACGAAGGGGTGTCGTTTCAATCCCATCTCGACGGCTCCCGGCATTTCATCACGCCGGAGAAGGCGATCGAAATTGAAGCGGGTCTGGGGGCCGATGTTATCATGGTCTTCGACGAATGCCTTTCCTATCCGTCCGATTATGCCAAAACCGCCCTCTCCCTCGACCGGACGCTCGCCTGGGCGCGGCGCTGTAAGGAGGCGCATCACCGTCCGGATCAATTTCTTTATGGGATTGTTCAGGGAGGCTTTTACGACGATCTGAGAAAAAAAGGGATCGAAGGCCTTCTGGAGATTGGCTTCGACGGCATCGCCGTCGGCGGTCTCTCGGTCGGAGAGCCGCAGGAAGAGATGCTCGGTGTTCTGGAGAAGGTGGTTCCGTTGATTCCCGCGACCGCTCCCCGTTATCTGATGGGGGTGGGGACGCCGGCAGATCTGGTGGAGGGGGTCTGCCGAGGGGTCGATCTGTTTGATTGTGTTCTGCCGACCCGACATGCGCGGACCGGATCGCTCTTTACGTCGACCGGCGAGATTCATATTCGAAACGCCAAGTATGCGGAGGACGATGCGCCGCTCGATTCCGATTGCGGCTGTTATACCTGTCTGCATTTTTCGCGCGCTTATCTCCGCCATCTTTTTATGGCGAAAGAAATTTTGGCAATCCGGTTGAATACCTTGCATAACTTATACTATTATCTGGCCCTGATGAACGGAATGCGGAGCGCGATCGAATTCGACACCCTTGATGCATTTCGAAAAGAGTTCTATGCGAAGCGGGAGCCGGAAAGGGACCGGTAATCCGACCGCCCTTATGATGGAGGTGGCGTTGTTCGAATGGTTTGAGTCAAACGCGTGGGCACAAGCGGGAGGGGCTGCGGGACCTGCCGGCAATCCGCTGATTTCTTTTCTCCCGTTTATTTTAATTTTTGTAATCTTTTATTTTCTCTTGGTTTTGCCGCAGCAAAAGCGGACCAAGAAGAAAAAGGCAATGATTGATGCCTTGAAGAAAGGGGAACGGGTGACGACGATGGGAGGATTGATCGGGACAGTGACCAACCTCTCCCCGGAGGTCGTCACCATTCAGATCGCAGAAGGAGTTCGCGTGAAGGTAGTGAGAAGTTATATCGAAGAGGTTCGCACGAGCGAGTCAGAGGGGGCCGAGGAGCGGGCGAAATGAAGAAGGGAATTCGTGGAAGGATCATTTTTATACTGGTGACGGTGTTCGTCTCGTTTCTCTTCTTTCTCCCCTCGACGCCGCTTTATTCCAAGCTTCCCCCCTGGTGGGGAAAATACCTCCCGAACAAGGGGATTACCTTGGGGCTTGATCTTCAGGGGGGGATGCATCTGGTCCTGGAGGTTCAGGGGGAGAAGGCGGTCGACAACACGGTTGACCGGACGGTCGGATCGCTGAAGGGATCGTTGGAGGCGAAAAAGGTCGCGGTCCAATCGATTAAACGAGAGGGACGGGAGATCCTTCTCTCCTTTGCTCCGGAGTCGAAAGAAGCGGTCTCCAAGGTGGTCGACCAGGACTACCCGAACTTCGTCATCAAGCAGTCGGGGGCCGGGGAGGTGGTCCTCGCCCTCCGGGAGACGGAGGTCAAGCGGATTCTCGACAACTCCACCTCGCAGGCGTTGGAGACGATCCGAAACCGGATCGACCAGTTCGGGGTGAGCGAGCCGTTGATTCAGAAGCAGGGGGCCAACCAGATTTTGGTCCAGCTCCCAGGAATCAAAGAGCCGCAGCGGGCGATTGCGTTGATTGGACGGACCGCCTTGCTCGAGTTCAAGCTCCTCGACGATGAGAACCCGATCGCGCGCCAGCTGCCGCCCCGCGTCGAAGGAGACGAAGAGGCGAAGATTTTACAAGAGTATCAGGGGAAGATCCCGCCGACTGATCAGATTCTTTTTGAACGGGTCGTCGACTCGGAGACCGGCAAGGTGACGAAGCGTCCGTACCTGGTGAAAAGTCAGGCGGCGTTATCGGGGGACCTGTTGAGCGATGCCCGTGTTTCGATCGATCAGTTTAACGGAAAGTATGTTGCGATCACCTTCGATCCGATCGGGGCCAAGTTGTTCGAGAAGGTCACCGAGGAGAACCGGCGGCATCGGCTGGCGATCGTCCTCGACAACACGATCTATTCGGCACCGGTGATCAATGAGAAAATCTCCGGCGGACGGGCCCAGATCAGCGGCTCTTTTACAACGCAGCAGGCGAACGATCTGGCGATTGTCCTCCGGGCCGGTGCCCTTCCGGCGCCGGTCACGATCATTCAGAATGTGACGGTCGGTCCTTCGCTCGGTCAAGATTCGATCGAAAAGGGGCTCAAGGCGGGGGTGATCGGCACGGCCCTGGTAGTGGTCTTTATGGCGTTCTATTATCGGTTTTCGGGACTGGTCGCCGACTTCACGCTGGTTCTCAACGTAATATTGCTGATCGGCGCGTTGGCCGCCCTGAATGCCACACTGACCCTTCCCGGAATTGCCGGGATCATTCTAACGATCGGAATGGCGGTCGATTCGAATGTGTTGATCTTCGAGCGGATCCGTGAGGAGCTCCGGGCCGGCAAGCCGGTCCGGTTGGCGGTCAACGCCGGCTACGACAAAGCCTTCCTGACGATCGTCGATTCCCATGTGACCACACTCATTACGGCGTTCGTTCTCTTTATTTTCGGGACGGGGCCGATCAAAGGTTTTGCCGTCACCCTCTCCCTCGGCGTGATCATCAACCTCTTTACCTCTTTGGTCGGTACAAAGGTGGTTTATGATCTGGTTATCAACCGACGCAAGGTGGAGCGGTTGAGCATCTGAAGCGCCGCACGGAGAGAATAGACAGGGACGGTTCATAAGGAGGCCTATGTTCGAAGTTTTCGGAAAGACACAGATCGATTTCGTCGGCAAGCGATATTTCTTCTTTGCCCTCTCGACATTATTAGTGGCCCTCGGCCTCTTTTCGCTGGTCCAGATCTCTCGCGGCAAGGCGAATTTGGGGATCGACTTTGCCGGTGGCGCTGCGATCCAACTCAAATTCAGTCAGCCGATCCATATTGATGCAGCGAGAAAAGCGCTTGACGACAACGGACTCAAACATGCGGAGCTGCAGCAGGTGGTGGAAGATAACAAGCTGCTGATTCGAATCAAGAAACAAGATGTGGTGGAGCAGAACGTCCGGGAGCGGGTCCAAGAGGTCTTCTCCAAAGCCTTTCCGGACAACCAATTCGTCGTGGAGAGCAGCACCGAGATCGGACCGACGGTGGGACAGAAGCTTCAGAGCGATGCGCTGGTGGCGGTTCTGATTTCGATGTTTTGCATCGTTGTTTACATCGCGCTTCGCTTCGAATTCCGTTTCGGAATTGCCGCGACCATCGCCACCTTCCACGATGTCTTCGCCGTCCTCGGCATCTTCTTCGTTTTGAATAAAGAGATCAATCTATTGGTTGTGACGGCGCTCTTGACGATCGCGGGCTACTCTCTCACCGATACGGTTGTGGTGTTCGATCGGATCAGAGAGAACCTCAAAGGCCGGCGGAAAGAGTCGTTGGATCAGACGATCAATGATTCAATCAATCAGGTCCTCTCCCGAACGTTCAATACGTCGGTCACCGTCTTTTTGGCGGTGTTGGCGATCTATTTCTTCGGCGGAGAGGTGATTCATGATTTTGCCCTGGCGATGATCCTGGGGATCATTATCGGAACGTATTCGTCTTGGTTTGTCGCAAGCCCGCTTCTCCTCCTCTGGAGAAAGCGGGTGGGGGTATTGAAAAGAGCCTAAACAGGATTTTCATGCCAGAGCCGTCCATTTCGCTTTCGGGCCGAATCTCCGATGTTCGGGTGCCGGTGTTGCTCCAGTTCCTCCGAAAGGAGGGGAAAACCGGCGTCTTGACCCTCAAGCGAAACGACCTGAACAAATCGATCTATCTGCAGGACGGCGACATCATCTTCGCGACCTCTCTTTATCCCGACGACCGCCTCGGGGAGATCCTCCTCAAGAATAGAAAAATCAATTTCAAACAGTATGAATGCTCCGTCGATCTCCTGAAGAAAACAGGAAAGAGACAGGGAACGATCTTGGTCGAGCAGGGGTTCATCGCCCCGAAGGAGCTCTTCCAGGGGGTCGTTTTTCAGGTGAAGGAGATCATCTTAAGTCTTTTTACCTGGATCGCAGGGGAGTATGCGTTTGCAGAGGGTCCGCTTCCCTCTGAAGAGCTGATCACCCTGCAGATCAGCACCGGAGATTTGATCCTAGAGGGGATTAAGCGGATTCAAGACTGGCACCGCTTGATCCACGACCTCCCCCCGCTGACGCAGGTGCCGCACCTCTCGACCGATGCGCGGTCTCTGTTTCAGACCGTGACCCTCAATCCGGATGAAAGGGAAATCCTCCGGCTGATCGACGGCCAACGGACCCTGAAGGCGGTTCTCTCTGACGCCTCGATGCCGTCGATCGACTGCGCCCGGCTCCTCTATTTTTTTATTACCGTTGGAATCCTGAATCTGGTCCCCCCGGCCGACCCGCTCCCGGAGGCCGACCCGCCGATCGGTGGAATGGAACGCTCGGAGGAGATCGCGGCGCCCAGCCCGGCGGCAGAAGAGGCGGTGGTCAAAGAGACCCTCTTCGCGCAGGAAGAGGTCAGCACGGTTCAGAAGATTCGAGAGGCCTATCTGCAGCTGGAGAGTCAAAATCATTACGATGTCTTGAAGGTTGCTTCCACGGCGGGCCGGGAGCAGATCAAGAGAGCATACTTCCGGCTGGCGAAGGAGTACCATCCCGATCGGCACTTCGAAGCCGACATGGCGTCGGTGAAAAAAGAGCTGGAGAGTCTCTTTACCCGAATCACGCAGGCGTATGACACCCTGCTGACGGAGAAAAAGAGGAGGGTCTACGATGCCGACCTGGCGAGTGGGAAGCGGTCGCAAGAGCCGGCTGCGCCTTCGCCAAGAGACCTCTTCGCCCGCGGTCAGGCTGCCTTTGAAAAGGGGGACCTTCGCGATGCCTCTTATTTTTTCCAAGAAGCGATCAACAAAATGCCCGAGCGGATCGACAAGGCGGTGTATTACCTCCGGTACGGACAGGTGCTGGCTCGAATTCCGGGAAAGCTTCGTGATGCGGCAGATGTCTTAAAGCAGGGGATCATGCTCGATCCGACCCGTGCGGAGTTCTATCTTGAATTAGGACGGGTCTACAGTAAGACGGGATTGACCCAAAAGGCGCTTGCCGCCTTTTCAGAGGTGCTCAAGCGAGATCCCGACAACAAGGTCGCCAAGGCCGAAGTCGAAAAGCTCCGTGTATAGACCCCTTCTATAAAACCCCTCAAAATCATCGCGTTATCCACTGTTTTTAGTGTTGACATGGGTTAGGGCGTATGTTATGTTTATATCCGACTAAATAAGTCTCCGATTGAAATGGTCGGAGACAGAAAAGGTCGCCCTTATTTTGGATTTATTATGCTGAAGCTAACCAAAAAAACCGATTACGCCCTGATGGCGATTAACTTTATGTCTTGCCAAAAGGACGATTCCGTCGCCAACACCCGAACCATCTCGGAGATATATAACATCCCTTTGGAATTATTGGCAAAAATACTCCAAAGGCTGGCAAAAAAAGGGATCATTGTCAGCCAAAACGGGCCTAAGGGCGGATATACATTGGCCAAGCATCCTTCGCAGGTGACCGTGGGAGAGATCATCCGTGCCATCGAAGGGCCGGTCCAAATCGTCCGATGTCACGAGGGGGAGACCGCCTGTTTACAATCGGAACGTTGTACGGTCCGCAGCCCCCTTCGAAAGATTGAGGGTCGGATTATCGAGCTTTTGGATCAGTTCACGATCGATCAGATGTATGCAGAGGAAGTGATCGAAGAGATCACGGTCCGTTGATTGCCAAGGCGAGCGTTGATCGTCTGTCGGTCATCTACTATAATTGAGGAGTTTATGTTGAAATTTCCTATTTTTCTGGATAACCATTCGACCACCCCGATGGACCCTCGCGTTCTGGAAGCGATGCTCCCTTATTTTACGGAGAAATTCGGAAATTCCGCCAGCCGAAACCATGCGTTCGGTTGGGAAGCGGAGAAGGGGGTCGATCATGCGCGTGAGCAGATCGCCCATCTGATCCATTGCGATCCGAAGGAGATTATTTTCACCAGCGGTGCGACCGAGTCGGACAATTTGGCCCTCAAAGGGGTCGCTGAAATGTACCGGGAGAAGGGAAACCACATCATCACGGTCGTCACCGAGCACAAGGCGATTTTAGATACCTGCAAGCGGCTTGAAAAGGTCGGCTATGAGGTGACCTATCTTCCGGTAGACAAAGAGGGAAAGGTCTCCCTTGAGGCGCTGAAGCAAGCGATCACCCCAAAGACCATCCTGATCTCGGTGATGATGGCCAACAATGAAATCGGCGTGATCCAGCCGGTGGCGGAGATTGGAAAGATCGCCAAAGAAAAAGGGGTCGTCTTCCATTGTGATGCCACCCAAGGGGTCGGAAAGATCCCGGTCGATGTTCAGGCGATGGGAATCGATCTGATGTCGTTCTCGGCCCATAAAATCTACGGTCCGAAAGGGGTCGGCGCGCTCTATGTGAGAAAGAAGAATCCCCGGGTCCGAATCGCCCCACTTTTCGACGGCGGCGGGCACGAACGGGGAATGCGATCGGGAACGTTGAATGTCCCCGGGATCGTCGGTTTCGGGGAGGCCTGTGCGCTCTGCGAGAAGGAGATGCCGGAGGAGACCGCCCGGTTGAACCGCCTTCGAGAGAAGTTGAAAGAAGGAATCCAAAAAGGGCTCGATGAAGTCTACCTCAACGGACATCCGACAGACCGCCTTCCGGGCAACCTTAATATGAGCTTTGCTTATGTCGAAGGGGAATCGCTGCTGATGGGTCTGAAGGAGATCGCCCTCTCCTCCGGGTCGGCCTGCACCACCGCCACCTTGGAGCCGTCCTACGTCCTTCGCTCCTTGGGGGTCGGAAGCGATTTGGCGCACTCCTCGCTTCGCTTCGGATTGGGCCGGTTCAACACGGAAGAAGAGGTCGATTTCGTTACCCAGCGTGTGATTGAAACCGTTCAACGGCTTCGAGAGATGTCTCCTCTTTATGAGATGGCCAAAGAGGGGATCGATATCAAGAATGTTCAATGGCAACGATCTTAAAGATCTTAAAGTAGGTTCTTAAAGGTCTTAAATAGGTGAGGAGAGAGAGAAATGGCATACAGCAGTAAGGTCATTGATCATTATAACAATCCGCGAAATGTCGGGTCGCTCGACAAGCAAGATCCCAATGTCGGAACCGGGGTGGTCGGCGCGCCGGAGTGCGGTGACGTGATGAAGCTTCAGCTGAAGGTCACCAACGGCGTGATCGAAGATGCCAAGTTCAAGACATTCGGCTGTGGCAGCGCGATCGCCAGCTCCAGCTTGGCCACTGAAATGATGAAGGGGAAGACCCTCGATGAGGCGATGGGGATTAAAAACACCGATATCGTCAGCGAGCTCAATCTGCCCCCCGTGAAAATCCACTGTTCGGTCTTGGCGGAAGATGCCATCAAGGCGGCCATCAGCGACTATAAGAAGAAGAACGGCCTTTCGTAAGGCTGGGAGGTAAATATGGAAAACACCACAAAAACAGAACAGCCGATCGCCCTGACCCCGAGCGCCGTCACTGAAGTCAAAGGGATGATCGAGAGAAAAAATCTCGGGAATGCCGCCCTTCGCGTCGGCGTCCAGGGAGGGGGATGCTCCGGGCTCTCCTACACGCTCAATTTCGAAACGGAGATCACCCCGCACGATCTCTCCTTTGAGGTCGATGGGCTCCGCGTCATCATCGATCAGAAAAGCGCTCTTTATCTGGCCGGAACCACGCTCGACTTCAGCAAAGAGCTGGTGGGGGGAGGCTTCAAATTCAACAATCCCAACGCCACCCGAAGCTGTGGCTGCGGCGAATCCTTTTCGGCCTAATCTTCAGCAACGAAGGCAGGAGGGCTCTTCCGCGTCGGCTGATCGGTGGAGATGCTTACGCGGAGTCGGCTGAATAGATGGCGACGGTAATAAAGGCCCCGTGAGGGGCCGTTCTATTTTTATAGGCCTGCGACGGATGATAAATCGGGTGGGAAGGACGGAACTCCTGACAAAAAGAACCTGCTGGAAGTGTGGCGCGGAGATCGAATCTCTCTCTCTCTGTGATCGGTGTGCGGCTTTGCAGCCGATTCCGGCAGAGGCCGATTATTTCACCCTCTTCCATCTCGGCGCACAGCTCAAGATCGATCTTCCCCAGCTTCAAGCCAAATTTTATGAGCTGAGCCGAGCGTTCCATCCTGATTTTTATCAAAAAAAGTCGGCGGAGGAGCAGGCGATCAGCCTGGAGAATTCGGCGATCGTGAACAAAGCCTACCGGACGTTGAGAGATCCGGTGCAGCGGGCGGAGTACCTGATCCAGCGCGTCGAAGGAGGCGGAGCGATTTCAACCGAGGCGCCGGCCGATCTCTTTGATGAGATTTTTGAGGTCCAGGAACTGCTGGAAGAAGCAAAAGAGGTCCCATCCGACCCGGCTGAGCGCGACCGGCTCCTGCGGGCGCTGCGGGAGGCGCAAGTGAAGTTTGAAGCGCGTCAGGAGGAGGGGCGGCAGGCGCTCGATCAATTCTCCTCGGAGTGGGACCGCTTACAGGACGCCCGGCACAACCCTGGCGACGCCGATCTTTCCGAAGAGCAGAAGCGGATCTTGGCCGAGATCAAACGGATTCTGTCGCACCGGGGTTATTTGGAACGGGTCATCGATAATCTCGAGGCGGGGATTGAAAAGTTGAAGGGAGAGAAAGGGACGTAGATGCCGAGAGTCGTCGGAATCGATCTGGGAACCACCAACAGCCTCGTCGCATACATGGACCAGGGAACCCCGCGGGTCATCCCGGATGAACAGGGGCGGGCGATTGTCCCGTCGGTTGTCTCGTTCGGATGGGAAGGGACCCCCGACGGCGTGGTGGTCGGAGAAGCGGCGAAGAAACATCTGATCACCCATCCCGACCGGACGATCTTCTCGGTCAAGCGCTTCATGGGGAAAGGGGGGGAGGATGTCGGCGCCGATCGAAACTTCGTTCCCTATCAGCTCTCCGGCGGCCAGCAAGAGGTGATCCGGATCGCCGTCGGTGGAAAGCTCTATACCCCGCCGGAAGTCTCCGCCTTTATTTTAAGAGAGCTCAAGCGCCGCGCCGAAGCCTTCTTCAAAGAGCCGATCCGGCAAGCGGTGATCACGGTACCGGCCTACTTCAACGACAGCCAGCGGCAGGCGACGAAAGACGCCGGAAAGATCGCCGGGCTGGAAGTCCTCCGGATCGTCAACGAGCCGACGGCCGCCTCGCTCGCATACGGCCTTCAAAAAAAGAAGGAAGGGGTGATCGTCGTCTACGACCTCGGCGGCGGGACGTTCGACGTCTCGATTTTGAAAATCAAAAACGGGATCTTCGAAGTCCTCTCGACCAACGGCGACACCCATCTCGGCGGCGATGACGTTGATCGCACGTTGATGGGGCTGATCGTCGGCGAGATCGGTCAGAAGCATGGCGTCGATCTCTCCACCTCGCCCGAGGCGCTTCAGGAGATCCGGTTGAAGTCGGAGGAGGTCAAGTCTCGGCTCTCTTTTGAAGAGAAGGCGGAGATCGCCCTCTCCTTCCCGGAAAAGAAGATCGACTACCGCCGGCCGATCGCGCGACCTGAATTCGAGACGCTGATTTCCGACTTTGTCGAAAAGACGCTCGGCCCCTGCCGCCAGGCGCTCTCCGATGCGGGGCTGACGCCGGAACAGGTCGATGAGGTGATCCTGGTCGGCGGGTCGACCCGGATTCCGCTGGTGAAGAAAAAGATTGGAGAACTTTTCCACAAGACACCCCACAGCGAGCTCAACCCGGATGAAGTGGTCGCGCTCGGAGCGGCGATCCAGGCCGACATCTTGTCGGGCGGCATCACCAACATGCTCCTCCTCGATGTCACACCACTGTCGCTCGGGATCGAAACGATGGGGGGGGTCGTCAGCCGGCTGATCGCCCGAAACACCACCGTCCCGACGAACGCGAAGGAGATGTTTACGACGTTCGTCGACGGCCAGAAATCGGTCTCGATCCATGTCGTCCAGGGGGAGCGGGAGCTGGTGAAAGACTGCCGGAGTTTGGCGAAGTTTAATCTGACCGAGATCGACCCGATGCCGGCCGGCATCCCCCGGATCGAGGTAACCTTTATGATCGATGCGAACGGGATTTTAAACGTCACCGCGAAAGAGCTCCGGAGCGGCAAGGCGCAGTCGATCGAGGTGAAGCCGACCTATGGCCTGACCGATCCGGAAGTGGAGAAGATGATCTCGGAATCGATCGAGCATGCCCGGACCGACCTGAGCGAGCGGATGTTGATCGAAGCGCGCAACGAGGCGGAGACGGTTCTGCGGCATACCGAGCGGGCGTTGGCACAAGGGGGCGCCTTGATCGATGCGGAGGAGAAGCGGACGATCGAGGCCCGCGTCGCCGCGCTGAAAGAGACGATGAGCGGATCCGATCACAACCGGGTGCGCGAGGCGCTCCATCAGCTCGATCAGGCGACGCAGCATCTCGCCGAAGCCTTGATGAATCAAACGCTGAAGGAGACCCTTCAAGAAAAGAAGCTCTCCGATGTTTAACGCAGATGTCTAACGAATGAAAAGGTAGAGAACTTTAGAATGCCGAAAGTCACATTTAAAATAGAAGGAAAAGAGGTCACGTTCGAGGCGAAGGAAAACCAATCGATCCTCGATGTGGCGCTCGACCATCAGATCGACCTCGAGCATAATTGCGGGGGGAACTGCGCCTGCACCACCTGCCATGTCATCGTCCGGGAGGGGATAAACCACCTCACCGAGATGGATGAAGACGAAGAGGACCGGCTCGATACCGCCGAAGGGCTCACCCTCACCTCCCGGTTGGGTTGTCAGGCCCGGATCAAAGGGGATGTCGTCGTCGAAATTCCGAAGAACACGCAGGAGTTCCGAAAGGCGGAGCAGCACTGAGCGGTCGGTTCATTCTGAAGGAACTGAATTCCAGAGAAGCTTCAGGTCGCAACGAACACGGAGCGAACAGGCGATGAAATTCGGTTGGCAGGATCCGGAAGAGATTGGAATTGCGCTGGCGGAGAAATACCCCAACCTCGATCCGTTGACGGTTCGCTTTACCGACCTGCACCAGATGGTCACGGCCCTTCCCGATTTTTCGGACGATCCGAAGAAGTCGAACGAGGCGATTTTAGAAGCGGTTCAGATGGCTTGGCTGGAAGAGTACAAAGACGCCCAGGGAGCGTAAAGACCGGCGCTTACCAGGTGACGACCATGTCGGCCTTGAAGATTTCATCGAGGAGTTCTTTATAACCGAGGGTGGGACCGGAGGGCGCAACCCCTTCTTCCGCCAGCTTCCAGACCGTCACCCCTTTTAAATCCACTTTTAACTCGCCTGCATCCTGAATCAGCACGACCGTCACCGCGTTTGTCTCCGCTTGTTTTTGAATGATCTTCAGCGGGGAGGGGTCGTCCTTCACTTTAAGGATGTGTAAAATCTTCTTCATCGAATCAACCTAAAACATCGCAAATCGGTCGGCTGCCGCGATCTTCTCGGCGATCTCTTCGGAGGAGACCGGCATCAGCTTGTAATCGCTCGCCGAGAAGTCGATCTCGTCGAGACTCTCTTTGTCGATATAAAAGATCGGAATAAACTCTTTTAATGTCGCAAGGAACTTCTCGGTCATCTCTCCATCGACATACTCTTCCAATTCAGACGTCAAGAGCAGTGGGGCCTTGCCGGTTAAAATGACCTCGACCTCATGTTCGCCCGAGGCAAGTCCGAGCGCAATGCGAATCCCTTCCGATGCGCGATGGCTCTCTTGCGGATTGCTTCGAATCAGGACGACAATTTTGCGGGTCATGGGTCAATCACAGATGATTGTACAGATTACTTGCACAGATTAGTTGAAGGTGACAAAGCGGTCGCATCCTTTCACCAGATCGGAGAGGACGACGAGTCCGCAGAAGACCGCTTTGTCGCTGGTGGGGATGCTGCGCCGCTGTGCGCCATAGGCGCAGAGAAAGAGCTTCACCCCTTTTTGAGAGAGGGCGTCGATCTCCGGCCGGTCGAGGTTTTGGACGCCGTCATCGATCAGGTAGAGATAGGTATCGATCCCTTGACGAACCGCCTCTTGGGCAAGCGCGGAGACCGTTTTCAGATTTTTATTTTCCGGTGCCGTCGAGAGGAGTATCCCGAGCTTCTTTTTTTCCATCGGAGCACTCTAACATCGGCTTCCCGGGGTTGTCAATCAGTTGCAATCGATTCTCAATTGTGACAGTATTAAAATACGGCCTATTGAGGAATTAAAAATGAAAAAAATGAAGAAAAATTCAAATGGAAACGGCCGATCCCGTACTCGATCGATTGGGAGACGTCCAAATCACGACATCATCGTCATCGGTACTTCGGCCGGAGGGGTAGAGGCGTTGATCGAATTGGTCGGCGGCTTTCCCCCCGATCTGCCGGCGGCTGTTTTTGTCGTGATTCATCTCGCCTCTTTTCAGGACAGTACCTTGCCGCAGATCTTGAGTCGCAATGGAGCGCTCCCGGCCGCCTTTGCAGTGCACGGGGAGACGATCCGAACCGGACGGATTTACCTGGCGCCGCCCGATGCCCATCTAATGCTTCAGCCCGACCATGTCCGGGTGATCCGAGGCCCGAAAGAGAACGGCCACCGACCGGCGGTCGATCCGCTTTTTAGAACCGCCGCGCGTGCTTTTGAATCTCGCGTCGTCGGGGTCATCTTGACCGGCGCGCTCGATTGCGGAACGGCCGGACTCCTCTCCGTGAAGGCGCGCGGCGGCCTGGCGGTGGTCCAAGATCCCAATGATGCATTCTGCGCCGACATGCCGCGGAGCGCCCTTCGTCATGTAAAAGTCGATTATGTCTTGCCTCTCTTGAAGATCCCATCCCAGTTGGCTCGATTGGCACGGGAGCCTGCGATACAGGGGAAAGGAGAGAAAATGAGGAGACCAAACGAACAAGGGGAATCCAACGGCACGCCGGTGGCCGACCTGACCTGCCCGGAATGCAGCGGGGCGCTCAAAGAGACGGAGGTCAATGGGCTGCTCCAATTCAACTGTCATGTCGGACATGTCTACTCCGAGGAGAGCATGCTGATGGAGCAGGGAGAGGCGACCGAAGCGGCGCTCTGGGGGGCGGTACGCGCACTGCAAGAAAGCGAGAATTTGGCACGCCGGATGGCGACCCGTTCGGATGCCTCTCTGTCGGCCCGTTTTTATGAAAAGGCGGAAGCGGCAAAGCAGCATTGGGAGCGAATCCGGAATATTCTCTTAAACGGGGAGGGAGAGGACCTGGTGGAGGCGCTGAAACCGTCCCCACCCAGAAAGCAATCCAAGCCGGCTTCCCGCCGGGTGATGGTTAGAAAATAAAAGGGGCCAACGCCTCTGCTCGTCTTTACATCGTTTATTACCTAAAGGCCATGAACAGTAAAAAACCCAAAAAGGGTGCGACTCCTCCCCAGCGGAGAAGCCGGTCCGCAGCGAACACGAAAAAGGAGATCGGTCCCTCCCGGCCTCCCGCCAACGATTTCTGCATCGTCGGCATCGGCGCGTCGGCCGGCGGGCTCGAAGCGCTTCAGGCCTTTTTTGATCAGATGCCTTCCAACGAGGGGCTGGCGTTCGTGTTGGTTCAGCATCTTGAGGCGAATCGGCACTCGCTTCTGGGTGAGATCCTGCAACGCCATACGGAGATGAAGGTGGCCGGCATCGAATCGGGGATGAAGGTCAAGCCGAATCATCTCTACATCGCCCCGCCGGACCGGTATGTCGGCCTCTTTCATCACACCTTTCAACTGGTCGATAAAGATACGCCGTTGGGAATTCGTCTGCCGATCGACTATTTTTTCCGATCTTTATCGGAGGAGAAAAAAGAGAAGGCGATTTGCATCGTCCTCTCCGGCGCCGGCAGCGACGGAACGCTCGGTCTCAGAGCGGTCAAGGAGGCCGGCGGCATGACGATGGTCCAGGACGAGAAATCGGCCCGATATGACAATATGCCGAGAAGCGCCATCGCCACCGGTTCGGTCGATTATATCCTTCCGGTTGAAACAATGCCGCAGCAGCTGCTGAAGTATATCCGCCATCCCTACGTCCTCACCCCTGTCCCGGAAGAAACGCTCGAGGCGGCGCCGCCGCCCGACTACTTCGAGCGGGTCTTCTTCATCCTCCGGTCGCAGACCGGACATGACTTTACTCACTATAAGCGCAATACGATTGTGCGGCGCATTCAGCGACGGATGGCGGTCCATCAGATCGATGATCTGAAGAGCTACGTCCGCTTTCTCGAGCAGAGAAAAGAGGAGGTCCAAACCCTCTTTAAGGAGTTATTGATCGGGGTGACCTGCTTCTTCAGAGATCCCGATTCATTCGAGGCGTTCAAGACCAAGGTGATCCCAAGAATCTTTGATCAAAAGCGCGGCGATCAGCCGATCCGGATCTGGGACGCCGGCTGCTCCACGGGAGAAGAGATTTACTCGATCGGCATCCTCCTGGCGGAGGAAAGTGAGCGCCGGAGACAGGAGCTGAAAGTTCAGATTTTCGCCACCGACATCGACAATGCGGCGCTGGACGTTGCCCGAGCCGGTCTCTACCCGGAATCGATCGCGGCGGATGTCTCTGCCGCCCGGCTGAAGAGATTTTTCGTCCGAGAGGGGAGAAGCTTCCGGATTCAAAAAGAGATCCGGGAGATGGTCGTCTTCGCCAAGCAAGATGTGATCAAAGACCCTCCGTTTTCCAGGCTGGATTTTATTATTTGCAGAAACCTCCTGATCTATTTTGCATCACCCCTTCAAAAAAGAATCATTCCGCTCTTTCACTACACGTTGAATCCGGGCGGGATCTTGATGCTCGGTCCCTCCGAAAGCATCGGAGAGTTCGCCGAACTCTTCACCCTCCTCGACAAGAAGTGGAAGATCTTTTTCAAGAAAAACATCGTGCCGATGGTCGACCTGCCGAATATCCCGCTGATCCGGCCGATGACGAAGCCGTCCCCCAAAATCAATTCCAAAGGGGGTCGACCGAACAACGTGGTGCAACTGACCGAAAAAGTTTTGTTGAACAGCTATGCTCCCCCGAGTGTCGTGATCAATGAGCGGCACGACATCGTCCACATCCAAGGGAAGACCCGCCCCTATTTGGAGCTTCCGAGCGGAGAGGCAAGTTTCAATATCCTCAAGATGGTTCGAGACGAGCTTCGGATCGAGCTGCGAACGGCGATCCATCGGGCGTCGAAAGAGGGGAGCAAGGTCGTCCATCCCAACCTTCGGATCAGAGAAAATGGAAAGACCTATGCATTTAACCTGGTCATCCAGCCGCTGAACGCGGATGGGGCCGATGGATTGATCCTGGTCGTCTTCGATCCCCTAAAGACAAAGGCCGAAGCGGAAAAAGAGCCGCCGGGCGCTCCCTCCAAGGTCGATCGGCGAATCGTCAGCCTGGAGAATGAACTCAATTCGACCAAGGAATCGCTCCAGACGACGATCGAGGAGCTGGAGACCTCGAACGAAGAGTTGAAGTCGACGAATGAAGAGATGCAATCGACGAATGAAGAGATGCAGAGCACCAATGAGGAGCTGGAGACCTCCAAGGAAGAGCTTCAGTCGATCAATGAGGAGCTGGTGACGGTGAACTCGGAGCTTCAGATGAAGCTCGACGAGCTCTCGCAATCCAACGACGACATGACGAACCTCCTGGCCAGCACCGAGGTCGGGACGCTCTTCCTCGACCGGCATCTTCGGATCAAGCGATTTACGCCGGCGACGACCCAGATCATGAATCTGATCCCCACTGATCTCGGACGGCCATTGAGCGATATCACCGGCACCCTGATGTATGACGATCTGAACCGGGACGCCGAGCAGGTGCTCAATACCCTCGCCTTTAAAGAAAAAGAGCTCCAGACCCGGAGCGGGGAGTGGTACAGGATGCGGGCTCTCCCTTATCGAACAGGAGAGAATGTCATCGAGGGGGTGATCATTATTTTCATTCCAATCACCGGACTGAAAAAGGCGCTTCAGGCGGCGGAAGTGGCCCGGCAATATGGTGCGGCACTGCTGAATGCATTAACAGAGCCGACGCTGATCCTGAGTCGTTCACTGCAGGTCCTCGATGCCAATGAAGCCTATTATCAAGAATGTAAAGCAAGCAAAGAAGAAACGTTGGGTCAGCCGCTCTTCACCCTCGCGGGAGGGCAATGGAACCGTCCGAAGCTGAAGCAGGCGATCGAGACGGTTTTCTCCGATCATCAAAGTGTATACAACTTTGAGGTTGAGGATGAGTTTGAGAAGATCGGCCGGAAGCGGCTTCGGTTAAGCGCCAAAAAAACGCCGCCGATCGATGGCATCGGTACGCTGCTGATACTGACCGTTCGAACTTGATCCAGATCGATTTTTTTTGCGATATCATCTTCTCTGAGGGTTTTAATCTGAACGGAAAAAGAAACCGAATGAAAAAGAAACCGAATGAAAAAGAAACCGAATGAAAAAGAAACCGAATGAAAAAGAAACCCAAAGAGGCCTGATCTTACCGACTCCCCTCAAGAAGAGAAAACCGCCCGAGCGGAACCTCCGTGCCACACCCCGTTCTCCAGAGGAGGTAGAGATGCTGCTGCAGGAACTCGAGACCCATCAAATCGAGCTCGAGATGCAGAACGACGAGCTGCGTCGGACGCAGGCGGCGTTGGAGGCGACCCGCGACCGATTTGCCGATCTCTATCACTTCGCGCCGACCGGCTATTTTACCCTCAACCCCCAGGGGCTGATCTTAGAGACCAATTTGAGAGGGGCCGAGCAGCTCGGCACCGTCCGGGGCCGGCTCCAAAATAAGCCTTTTTTTCTCTATGTGGCTGAATCCAGTCGATCGGTCTTTTGGCGCGGTTGGCGGGAGTGGTGGTCGGAGGGGGGAGGAGCCGCTGTCAACCAGCTTCTGCTGAAGCGGAAAGACCGCTCCACCTTCCATGCCCGGATCGAGCGGCAGATCGTGGAAGATCCTGTCCTCGGGTCCGTCTGCCGGCTGGCGGTCAGCGACATCAGCGACCTCTGGCGCGCCGAATGGGTCCTGCGCGAATCGGAGGAAAAATACCGGCTCCTCTTCGAAAGCAATCCCCACCCAACCTGGCTTTACCATCCGCAGACCCTCGCGTTTCTTGCCGTGAACCAGGCGGCGGTTGAACATTATGGTTACAGCCGGGAGGAGTTTCTCCGGATGAGCCTGAAAGAGATTCGTCCGAAGGAGGATATCCCGACGTTGCTCAGCGAGATCTCCGATCTCTCCCCCGGGGTCCATCAGATGGGAATCTGGCGGCATCAAAAGAAGGATGGGACATGCATCGAGGTAGAGATCGTCGCCCGGACGATCCACCTTATGGAATCTCCGGCGGTGCTGGTGGTGGCAACCGATGTCACGGAGCGGCGGCGGGCGGAGGAGGCGATCCGATCGATGAATGAGATGCTGCAGGAAAAAAATAGGCAGATTGAGGAGGCGAGCCGCGCGCGCAATCGCTTCTTCTCTTATATGTCGCACGAACTCAAAACCCCCGTAAACAGCATTGTCGGGTATGCCCAATTGCTCCGCAACGGGACCTATGGATTCCTCGCCCCGAAGCAGGTGGAGGCGATCGGCCGGATTAATACCAATGCCCAGGACCTGGTCCATTTAATCAACAACATTCTCGATCTGGCAAAGCTTGAAGCGGGAAAGATGACGCTTCAGGTCACCGAGGTCAATTTGATTGATCTTGCCGAAAAGGTGATTCTCAACTTCGGGCCGCAGCTTCAAGAGAAAGAATTGCTGCTGAAAAAAGAGATTGAGCCTGCCTTTCCAAGATTTTTTTGGACCGATCCGCTGCAGGTCCGGAGCATTTTGACGAACCTGCTGTCGAATGCGGTGAAGTTTACCCAACGGGGTGAGATTCGGCTCCGGTTATATTGTCCGCCGGAGGGACGGGGCGCGGTCTTGGCGGTCTCCGACACCGGGGTGGGGATCGATCCGGCGCACCTGGAGCGAATCTTCGATGAGTACGAGCATCAGAATTACGAGCCCCACGAAGGTGCGCAGGTCGGGGGACTTCAGATGATCGAGGGAACCGGATTGGGATTGGCCATCGTTCGGCGGATGGTCCACTTCCTCCAGGGCAAGATCGAGGTGTCGAGCGCCCCCGATGTCGGCACCACCTTCACCCTCTTTCTCCCCGAGCAGACACCGGACGATCCGCTCTCCGGAACGTCCCCGCTCTAGACGTTTCCTTTTCTATCACGGCCTCCGCGCCGAGAAATACCGGAGCGCTCCAACCGATCACTTCAATTTATTCCCGCCCTCTTGATCCGTAAGTAGAAATCTATTAAATGGATTCCTTGATTTCGTTTCAACTGTAATATAGAATATAGATCCTTATCTCTCGTTATGTCATTCTTAATAGAAATCTTCATCACACTTTCGGCAACTTTAAGAAATGAACCCTCTCGCTCATTGTAGAGCGGCCGTGAAGGCGTCTCGTTTCGGAGAGGGATTGCAGGCCGTTCGAATGGCTGAAAGCAGAATGCATGAAGAGTCCTGTCGAAGTTAAGAAAACCGCCAAGAGAAAGCAGGCATTCGACCGGTGTTCCCCGGCGTCAGCGCGGACGTTAAACAGAAGGCGCAGCGCTTCCGCGGTTGAGATTGAGTCGATGGCCCGTCCGCTGAACGACCCACGGCAGGAACGGGCGATGCAGAACGAAGCGCTCTCTCGGGTGCAGGCGGCGCTCGAAGCCTCCCGTAACCGCTACTCCGATCTTTATAACTTCGCGCCGGTCGGTTACTTTACCCTCGACCATGAGGGGTTGATCCTCGAAGCGAATCTGAAAGGGCTGGAGCTGTTGGGAATCAAGCGGGGCCTTCTCGATCGAAAGCCCTTTTCCGTTTTTATCCCTAAAAAAGATCAATCACGCTTTCATGCGCACCGGCGCTCCGTTTTCAAGGACAAGACCCGGCAGGTTTGCGAGATTCGGCTTCGGAAAAAAGATGGCATTCCGTTCGATGCGCAGCTGGAGAGCATCCGCGTCGAAGATCCGTCGAGGGGAGAGGTCTGCCGGACGGTAATCAGCGACATTACCGACCGAAAGCAGGCCGAAGCGGAGCGGGCGCAATTGCTGATGCGAGCGCAGCGGGCGCGGGCCGACGCCGAGCAGGCGCAGCTTCGCTTGGCCTTCCTTGCCGAGGCAAGCACCCTCCTCTCCAATTCCCTCGATTATGAATTGACCCTCGGGCGTGTGGCGCGCCTGGCGGTTCCCTACCTGGCCGACGGCTGTATCGTCGATGTGATTAAAGAAGATGGATTGATCCGGCGTGTTGCGGTTGCGGCCCTCCATTGCAATCGAGAGGCGGCGGGATGGGAACTGATGCAGTGTTATCCCCCCGAGACAGGGCGGGCGCACCCCCTTCAGCAGGTTTTACGGTCGGGGAAATCGATCTTCCTCCCTGAGATCTCCGATTCCCTCCTTCAATCGATTGCGGGCGATCCCGGGCCGCCGGAGATCGCCCGCTGTTTTTGGCCGAAGTCGGCGATGCTGGTTCCCCTTTTGGCCCGCGGCAGAACGCTCGGCGTCATTTCATTTTTGTCGGTCGACAGCGGACGCCGCTACGTCGATGCCGATTTGGTATTGGCCGAAGACCTGACCCTGCGGGCGGCCTTGGCGGTCGACAATGCGCGCCTCTACCGCGCTGCGAAGGAGGAGATCGCGGAGCGAAAGCGGGCGGAGGAGGCGATCCGAACGATGAACGAGGCGCTGCGTGAGAAGAACCTGCGGATCGAGGAGGCGAGCCAGGCCCGCAGCCGCTTCTTCTCCTACATGTCGCATGAGCTCAAGACCCCTGTGAACAGCATCGTTGGATTCACGCAGCTGCTGCGCAACAACACGTATGGGGCCCTCGCCCCCAACCAGGCGACCGCGGTGGCGCGGATTCATAGCAACGCACGGGACCTGATGCATCTAATCAACAATATCTTGGATCTGGCGAAGCTCGAATCGGGCAAGATGGCGCTTCAGGTAATGGAAGTGAACCTCAAAGAGCTTGCCGAGAAGGTGCTCCTCAACTTCGAGCCGCAGCTGCGGGAGAAAGGGCTGCAGATCGAAAAGCGGATGGAAGGGGAGCATCTCGCCTGTTTTATGACCGATCCGATGCAGGTCCGGAGCATTTTGACCAACCTGTTGTCGAATGCGGTGAAGTTTACCGATCGGGGGGGAATTCGGCTCGTCCTCTCCGGCCGGGAAGAGGGCGGGGCCGTTCGGTTCGAAATCTCCGATACCGGCGTCGGAATCGACCCGGCCCATCTGGAGCGGATTTTCGAAGAGTACGAGCGGCGGGGGGGAGTGGGGAAAGACACCGGCGGGACCGGCCTCGGCCTCGCGATCGTGCGGCGGATGGTTCACTTCCTCGGCGGCCAGATTGAGGTCGCCAGCGCCCTGAACGTCGGCACCACCTTTACCCTGTCTCTCCCCGAACACCGGCCTGCGGCGCCGCTTCTTCCTTCTGCAATATCCTAGTCCTCGTTATATTTCCACCTCTTAGCGTCCATCTTGAATATATTTGCTATTTATCACTCCTTTCGTGTAGAATAACCCCTTTGTTCGATCTTTTCGGGTATACTCTCAAAAAACCGTCAGGATTGTGAATAAAATAAAACTATAAAGGAGAGACAAGAGAATGGGTCAAGCCATGGTCGCCGATGCGACGGGTATCACAAAACGAAAGGTCGATTTTTTTGCTATCTTTATTTTTTCCCTTATTTCCGCCGTCACGGTGGTCGGGGTTCCCCTCTTTGGTTACTTCTTTGATTATACCTGGGTCGATTGGAGCCTTTTCGCCGTTCTCTATGTGGTCACCGGAATGGGAATCACCGTCGGTTACCATCGGATGATTTCGCATCGGAGCTTCACCTGTCCCGAGCCGGTCAAGATTGCGTTCTTGATCGCGGGAGGATGGGCTTTGGAGAATTCCGCGCTGAAATGGTGCTCCGACCATGTCCGCCACCATGCCAATGTCGATAAAGACGCCGATCCTTACAATGCTCAAAAAGGGTTTTGGTACAGCCATCTTCTCTGGATCTTCTTGAAAGATCCGTATGCCGACGACAAATACGCCGCCGCCTTCAAAAAAGACAAATGGATCGTCTGGCAACACCAATATTATCTTCAGATCGTTCTGGCCGGGCTTGTCTTGCCGGCCGTGATCGGGTTTCTCCATCGCGGGTGGATCGGGGCGCTCTCCGGCTTTCTCCTCGCCGGCGTCTGCAGAACCTTCCTCGTATTGAATTCAACCTTTTGCATCAACTCGATCTGCCACATGTGGGGAGATCAGCCGAACAGCCAGCTTAACAGCAGCCGGGACAGCTGGTGGATCTCGCTGATCACCTTCGGCGAAGGCTATCATAACTACCATCACACCTATCCCCGCGATTATCGAAACGGCCCGAAGTGGTATAACTTCGATCCGTCCAAGTGGTTGATCTTCAGCCTCTATCTCCTGGGGCTGGCAAGGGATCTCTCCTCCCGGTCGGCCTCCGCGCAGTAGCAGGTTGGTATGATCTTCAGATCGTTCAGAGGGCCCCGACGGGGCCCTCTTTTTTTGGCTGTCCGTGTTCCGCTTGACAACCTGTCGACTCCTTCGTATTATCCAGAATGATGAAAAAGATCTACCTCGATCACATCGCCGCCACGCCGCTTTTACCGGCGGCGCGAGAGGCGATGCTCCCCTTCTTTGCGGAGCACTTTGGAAATCCGCAGAGCCGCCATGCGGCCGGTGAGGTTCCCCGCAAAGCGTTGGAGGAGGCCCGCAAGCGGGTCGCCGAGTTAATCGGCGCCGATCCGCGCGAGATCGTTTTCACCGGCTCGGGCAGCGAAGCGAACAATCTCGCCATCAAGGGGGTTCTCTCCGCGCGTCAGAAGAAGGGCCGGCATATCATTACCTCCTCAATCGAGCACTTCTCCGTCGCCCATCCCCTCAAACATCTGGAGCAGGAGGGGTTCGAGGTGACCTGGCTTCCGGTCGACCGACAGGGGCGGGTCCAGGCGGCGCAGGTTTCGGCGGCGCTGCGAGAAGAGACGGTTCTCGTCTCGATCCTCCATGCGAATAACGAAATCGGAACCGTTCAGCCGATCGAAGCGATCGCCGCGATCACGCAGGAAGCCGGCGTTCTCTTCCATACCGACGCCGTTGCGACGGTCGGCGTCATCCCGTTTCAGGTTGATTCTCTGGGGATCGATCTTGCCTCTTTTTCGGCGCAGCCGTTCTATGGGCCGAAGGGGGCCGGCGCGCTCTATCTTCGGCGCGGAACCCGGCTCCATCCGTTGATCGAAGGGGGAATTCAAGAGGGGGGGAGGCGAAGCGGGACGGAAAACGTCGCGGCGATCGTCGGGATGGGGGTCGCGGCGATGGAGGCGAAGCGGCGGCTTTCGGTGGAAGCGCCCCGTCTGGCGGCCCTGCGAGACCGGCTGGTCGTCGGGCTCCGGGAACGGGTGCCGCTGCTTCATCCGACGGGAGATCCGATCGATCGGCTTCCGCATATCGCCAGCTTTGCGGTGGAGTTTGTCGACGGGGAGGCGCTTATTCGAAAGCTGGAGAAGCGGGGGATTATGGCGGCGAGCGGGTCCTCCTGCAGCGCCGAGGCGCTGAAGATCTCGCCGGTGTTGACCGCCACCGGCCTGCCGGGGAATATCGCGCAGGGGGGGATCGTCTTCAGCCTCGGCATGGAAACGACCGAGGCCGACATCGAGGCCGTCCTGACCGCCTTTCCCGCCGCGGTCGACGAGATCCGCCAGGTCTCTCCGATTTATTCCGACGTCTCACCCCGAAAAGAGAGGGAATGATTGGATGGGAATGAGGGAGGTAAAAGGAAGATGATCGCGGCCGATCAAACGCTCGATACATTGGGACTCTTCTGTCCCATTCCTGTGATTCTGACCTCCAAACGAATTAAGCAGATGGAGATCGATCAGGTGTTGGAGATTCTCTCCGATGACGAAGGAATTAAGAAAGACATGCCGGCCTGGTGCAAGAGCACCGGAAACGAGTTTGTCGACCTCGTCCAAGAAGGAAAAGTCTTCAAAGTTTACGTGCGGAAGAAAAAGTAATGAAATTGAGCCGAAGGCCCCTTTAACCCTGCACTCCGAAATCCGCACTCCGCAATCATACTAATCCTCTCCCTGGTCCAAATCCCCGAGCAAGAGTTCTTTTGTCTCTTCCGAGATCGCCGCCCGCTCCTTATAGTTGGGGTGCTCGATGACGACGAAATTCTCCCGCTCGCTCCGGAAGGTCTCGATGGTGGTGATATCCAATTTAAAGCGGATGAAGTGGACGGCGCTGATCTGCTCCTCGGTGCTCCGCCCTGTTTCGAAGCGGGCCGGGATTTTCTTCTTTTTTCCGATCTGGAGGAAGAGGGTCTCCCCCCGGTCGATCCCGATCAGCCGGTCGAGCACCTCTTTGATCTTTCCCTCCTCGGTGATCTCAATGAACAAGGTTGCGGAGAGCTCTCGGGGGCCTGGAACCAGATCGTTGTAGACGTCGACCTCCTCTTGAATCTTCTCGGGGGCTTCGATCCGCTCCGCGCGCAGCATCTCTTGAATTTGGAAGAGGAGGGTCTCTCGATTTTCGAACGTTAACGAGACGTAGGGTCCCACCTGAACCCGTCTCTTCTTTTTTTGCTCGATAATTTCCTTCCGAAACGCTTCTCGAACCTTTTCGTATTCCGCCAATGGATAGACGTCGTCGACCTCGATTTTTTTCATCTCTCCTGCTCCCAAAGGTAAAATAGGTGCGTCATGGCGCGTATGGAAGGAGCGGGCTTCCTATCCCTCCTCGCCCTCCTCGAGTCCATACGCTTTTTTTAGAATCTGAATCGGATGGAGCGGCTCCCGGCCGGTTCCCTGAAGAATTTGCATCCCGGCCAACGGACAGTCGGTGGCGACCTGATCGGGCGCCCCTTCTTCGATGGCCCGGAAAAGCGGCTTGGCCGTCTTCATCGATTCGTCGAAAAATTCGGTTTTGATCCCCCAGGTTCCGTCGTGGGCGGAGCATTTCTCGATTACGTCGACGGTCGTTCCGGGAATCAGCTTCATCAGATCGCGCGATTTGTAACCGATATTCTGATCCCGCAAATGGCAGGGAATCTGATACGAGACTTTCCCGATCGCCTGGGTAAATTCTTTGTTCAATTTCCCCTCGCCGTTGAGCCGCATCAGGTATTCGCAGAGATCGAAGGTATGCTCGGAGACGATCTTCGCCTCCAGCCCGAGCAGCGCCGGATATTCCTTTTTCAGCATCAAGCTGCAAGTCGGCATCGGCGCCACGATATCGTATCCGGCCGCGATCACCTTTTCGAGCGATCGGATATTGAACCGGGCCTTCTGCCGCGCCGACTCGATGTCGCCGACGTCGAAGAAAGGCATCCCGCAGCAGAGCTGATCGGGGTGGACCGTCTCGACGTTATTTTTCTCCAATACCTGAACCGTTGCCTTCCCGATCTCCGGGGCGTTGTAATTGACGTAGCAGGTGTGGAAGAGAGCGACCTTCTTTGCCGAAGGGGAAGGGGAGGGCTTCGGCGCGCGCTTCGACTGCCATTCAATGAAGGTCTCTGTTGCGATCGGGGGGAGAATTCGGTCTTTGTGAATGCCGAGCCAGCGATGAATCAACAGCCGGATCGCGCGGACCGAGTTGGCCCAATTGAGGAGCGGCGCCAGCCGGCGGCCCCAGCGGCCGACCCAATCGGTATCGACCAAGATTCGATCGCGGAAAGCGGGCCGTTTGGTCTGGGCGATCTCGGCTTTGCCCAAGAGCATCAGCCGCGGGAAGTCGAGGTTGAAGTGATGCGGCGGGGTGTAGGGGCAGTGGTTGTAGCAGAGCTTGCAGTAGTAGCAGAGCTCGGTGATCTCGTCCTGATCTTTCCGGGTGAGGCTATCGGCCTCGCCGGTCCGATCGTCGATTCGAATGAACATCTGATCGAAGGAGGGGCAGAGATTAAAGCAGCGGCGGCAGCCGTTGCAAATATCGGCCACACGGGCGAATTCCTGGGGGAGCGATCTTTTGTTTTCCGAAATGAGGCTTAACGGGTCGGGACTCATCTATTTACTCTAAAGAGCGGAGAAGGGAGAGGTCAAGGGGCCGGGGGCGGGTTGAAGTCCCCCTCCCGCCGCCCCCCAGCCCGGATCCCATTTATTTCCCTTTGATGCTGTCGAGCGCCTTCTGGAATCGGCCGGCATGCGACTTCTCGGCGCGGGCGAGTGTTTCAAACCAGGCGGCGACTTCGTCGAAGCCTTCCTCGCGGGCGGCCTTGGCAAAGCCGGGATACATCTGCGAATACTCATAGGTCTCGCCGTCGATCGCCGACTGAAGGTTGACCGCGGTGTCGCCGACGGCCGAGCCGGTGGCCGGATCGCCGACCTCTTTTAGGAAATCCATGTGACCGAAGGCATGTCCGGTCTCTCCCTCCGCCGTGTCACGGAAAACACCGGCGATGTCGGGCTGTCCTTCGATGTCGGCCTTCCGGGCAAAATAGAGGTAACGGCGATTCGCCTGGGATTCTCCGGCGAATGCGTGTTTTAGGTTCTCATGCGTTTTGGTTCCATTGAGCGGTTTTGCCATTGCTGTTTCCCCCTTTTTCGTCTGTTTCAGTTTAGACCGCCGATTCGTGCGGTTTCTTCGGGCTGCTTTTTTAAATGCACCCTCGGCAGCGGCCGAAGGCTTCTATTTTCCACTCATCCACCTGATAGCCCTTTTCCAGAAGGCTGCCGGTGAGAGAGCGGTAGTTCGGATAAATGTCGTCGATCTTTCCGCATCGGCGACAGGTAAAGTGCTCATGTCGGTCGATATTCCGGTCGTACCGCTTGGCGCCGGGGCCGAAGCTCAGCTCAATGATCTCCCCCTGCGCTTTGAGGATCCGGAGGTTCCGGTAAACGGTCGCTTGTCCGATTCCCGGCTCGCTCTCGCGTACCTTTGAGAAGATCTCCTGCGCGGTCGGGTGGGTTTTCATTTCGGAGAGGGTTTCGAGGATCATCCGCCGCTGGCGGCTCTTTCTGAAAGAAGGCGTTGCAGAATGCGAAGCGTGCATAAACGAATACCATTCTTAATAATAAGAACGATTATTAATAACGCATTCGTATTTTGCTGTCAACCCCCGTTTTTCTTCGGTCTTCCGAGGAGGATCGACAGCGTCTGGTCTTCATTATTGACCACCGCAATATCGGGAGTTCCATCTTTATTGAAATCCCCCTTCGTGATAGAGAAGGGGGCGATGCCGGTATGGATATTCAACGGCGGATGTTGAAAAGTGCCGTCTCCCTTCCCGGCCAAAAAGGAGATGTTGTCGCTCCGGCTGTTGACCACCACCAGATCGAGAAGACCATCCCCATTGAAATCGGCCGAGACGGCGGCGACCGGTCCCCCTTCGGCGCCGAAGGGAATCGCCTTCCCATAGCGGCCGTTGCTCCCCTGAAGAAAAAGGGAGAGGGAGTCGCCGAGTCCGTTGACCACCAAAATATCGGGCCGTTTGTCGCGGTTGAAATCGTCCGAAATCAGCGAGAGCGGCTTCATTCCTGCCGTCAGCTTCTCCCCTTTTTCAAAGGTCCCATCTCCGCGCCCCCAAAAGAGGCTGAACTCATTGCTCCCCGGACCATTGTTGGCGATGGCAAGATCAAGAAAAGAGTCGCCATTGAACTGACCGGCGATGATGTCGGTCGGGATCGTGCCGGCGTCGGTCACCATCCCCTCCTCAAACGATCCATCGCCCTTTCCGAGGAGGATGATCAGGCGGTCATAGCGTGAGACCACCGCCATATCGAGGTGATGGTCTCCGTTGAAATCGCCGACCGCCCCGGTGAAGGGGGCTCGGCCGACTTCGTAGACCCGCGGTCTAGAGAAAAACATTCCGCCCGGTCCGTTTTGATTGATGTAAACGTAGAGGTTGTCCTCGTCGTAATTCGGAACGGCCAGGTCGATCTTCCCGTCTTCGTTGAAGTCGCCAAAGAGAATCGACCGGGGCTGCCTTCCCGTCGTTAACTTCAGCGGGGCTTGAAAGCTGCCGTCTTTGTTGTTGATGAAAATAAAGAGCGATTGATCTTCCGTATTGGCGACGACGAGGTCCAAGTAGCCGTCTTGATTCAGATCGGCGGTCCCGACAAATGAGGGGCTGTTCCCGACATGGTAGCTGATCGGTTGGCGAAACGGGTTGGCGGGGGGCTCTGTTTTAATACATCCCGGTCCAACGACGAGCAGCGTAATCGCGATGAGGAGGCAGCGGGGTGTCATTCCGCGTATTCTACGCAATTTCCTCCCCCTGTCAATTCTTTTTAATCCGATTGCATGAGGAGGGCTCCGCCGCCAAGTCCATCTCCTATCCTTTGAGTATTAGCTCCTAGAGGTAATTGAAGCAGGACCGCTTCGATTATTAGAATTAAAGCTGCGGAGAGTAAATTAGTGGAGGAGGTAGGAAATGAAGAATATAGTGGTTGTCGTATCAATGATCTCCCTGCTTGTTGCAGGATGCTCATCAACCCAAAAAATGCTCGGCGGCAGTTCTTCCCCGGAAGCGGCCGCACCCAAACAGCTTCCTGAGACGGTTAAAAATGAATTCAGTGAGGGATTGAAGGCTTATAAAAGTGAGCAGTATGTGAATGCGCAGCAACACTTTGAAAATGTGACCCGGATCGATCCGAGCATTCCGGAAGCGCACCTGAACTTGGCCTTGACTCTTTATCAACAAGGTAAGACCACCCAGGCGGATAAAGAGTTGGAGCAGGCTCGCAATCTCTATTCAAGGGAGTTTGGGATGGGGGGACGCCGGGGAACCACCCCCAGCGGATCGGATCAAGGGATGAATCGATCAACCCCGCCGAGCTAAATCGCAAATCGGCGCTTCAAAAAAGGAGCCCTGACGGGCTCCTTTTTTTATTGACCCCCTCATTATTAAAGAGATTTTCGACTTCTTTCGAAAGCGTTTTATATTGATTGTGCAGGGAAAGTGGTGTATCCTTTGTTAAAATCTTTTTTCGGTTGAATGAGGGAACAGATGAGCCATACCGAGACCACCCTTTCAGAAGAAATTTTAAAAGAAATCGAGGCGTTCGGCCTTCAAGTCGAGCGTTTAAAGAAAAAAGAAATCCCGGAGGAAAAGTTCAAGCGCTTCCGGCTTCAGCATGGGATTTATGGACAGCGGCAAAAGGGATTCCAGATGGTCCGCGTCAAGATTCCCTCCGGCCTTCTCACCGCCCCCAAGCTCCGTTGTCTCGCCGACATCGCCGAGCATCATTCCACCGGCAAGGGACATATCACCACCCGGCAGGATATGCAATTCCATTTTGTGAAATTGGACGATATCACCGCCGTGATGACGCGGCTGGCCGAATCGGGACTGACCACCCGGGAAGCGTGCGGCAATACGGTGCGCAATGTCACCTCCTGCCATTTGGCGGGGGTCTGCCCGACCGAGCTGTTCGACGTGACCCCGATTTCTCAGGCGGTCGCGTATGCGCTTCTGCGCAATCCGATCAACCAAGACCTTCCCCGTAAATTTAAAATCTCTTTCTCAGGGTGTGACAGCGAGTGCGGCTTGGCGTCGATTCACGACATCGGCTTCATCGCCACCCGCCGGGAGGTCGCCGGGCAGCCAGAGTTCGGATTTAAGCTCTTCGTCGGCGGGGGGCTGGGGTCGCACCCGAAGCTCGCCAAGCTTTATACCGATTTTCTTCCGATCGATGAAATTCTTCCGACCTGCGAGGCGATTTTAAAGGTCTTCGATGCGCATGGAGATCGAAAGACCAAGAGCAAGGCGCGGATGAAATTTATCCTCGAAAAATGGGGCCTCGACTGGTTTAAGGAGAAAGTGGCGGGAGAGCGGGCGTTCTTGAAGGCGTCGGGAAAGAGCTATGTCTCCTTGCCGATGCCGGAGCCGAAGCAGCCGGCGGCGCCGTTGAATCTGCCGATGATTGAAAGTCAAAACGGGCATGCCTCTTGGTTCCGGACCAACGTGATTCCGCAATCGACTCCCGGCATCTGCGCGGTTCAGATCAAATTAATCCTCGGCGACATCACCGCCGATCAATTGCGGGCGATGGCCGAGATCGTCGAGCGGTTTTCGACCACCGGCGAGATTCGGGCGACCCACCAGCAGAACCTGCTGATCCGGGGGGTGCATCAGGAATCGCTCTCCGAGCTTCATGCCGCGCTCGATCGAATCGGTCTGGGCGGCGCGGGTGCGGAGCGGGCGGTCGATGTCATCTCGTGCCCCGGCGCCGACAGCTGCCAATTGGCGCTGACCTCGTCGATGGGGTTGGGTGCGGCGATTGTCAATGAGTTCGGCAAAAACCTCTCCGAGTTTGAAGACCTCAATGGGTTACGCATTCGAATCTCGGGATGCCCGAACTCCTGCGGCCATCATCACATCGCCGGCATCGGTTTACATGGGGTCGGGAAAAAAGTCCACGGCAAGCTCGCCCCCCACTACCAGCTTCATCTGGGAGGCGGGGTGAGCGCGGAGCGGTCGGTGATCGGGAGCTCCAAGGTGAAGATCCCGGCGAAGAACATTCCGGCGGCGGTCATGGAGTTGGTGCAGATCTATCGGGAGAACCGCCGGGAAGAGGAAGGCTTCAATCCCTTCATCGAGCGTTTCGGCCGAGAGGCCCTCGCCGTCCGGCTGGAGCGGTTTACGAAGATTCCGACGCCGCAAGAGGCCCCCGAATATTACATCGACTACAATGAGGAGAAAGACTTCTCGCTCGACGACCTCGGCCCCGGCGAATGCGCCGGCACCGTGATCGATATGATCGAGCACTACTTGCATACCGGCGTCCAATCAATCGAGAAGGCCTCAGTGGCGTTGATGCACCATCAATATGAAGAAACGGTCGGCCACATCAAGCATGCGATCCTGGTCAACTGCCGGGCGCTGCTGATTCCCTTCGGCATCGACTCGCCCCATGAAGAGGAGGTCCTCAAAGAGTTCCAGCACAAGCTGGTGGAGCAGGGAATCGTCACCGAGCGGTTCGAGAACTTTACCGAGGACCTTGGAAAGTGGACCTCCTTCGCGCTTCAGCCCGAACCGCTCCAGGAGATGCTGACGCTGGCCGATGCCTTCGTCCGCGAGTGCAAAGAGGCGTACGATCGCCTCGACGCCAATTTAAAATTACGTAAGAAAGAAACTGTTTCATCGGTGATTCAAAGTGAGGTCGATATGAGTTTACAAAAAGAGGTCGATGCCCGGCTCGATTTATCGGGGGTCGCTTGCCCGATGAATTTCGTCAAGACAAAGCTTCAGCTCGAAGAGATGGATGCCGGCCAGACGCTGGAGGTGATCCTTGATGACGGGGAGCCGATCCGCAATGTCCCCCGGAGCGTTCAGGCGGAAGGACATAAGGTCGTGAAGAACGAGAAGCTGCCGGACGGTCATCATAAGATTGTCATCGAGAAAGTCTAAGCGCTAAAGATTCTAAGACCATGCACAGCCCAGGCCCATTCGCCTGGGCTGTCTGCTGTCCGGACGCGAGCGCTTCCGGCTCGCAACGGTTGACCAGAATCCCGCGCCATGTTAGCATACGGGTACGCAAAGGGACCCCGCAGCAATGAAACCAGCCCCGACATACGACATCACCCGCTCATACGAAGCGAACTACCAGGAAGGTCCCTTTATCGATCAACGGCCGCCGGCCCGCCGGATTGAAAAGAAGGTCCGGTTCCTCGGATTCGACGTCAACTCGCGCCTCGGTATTCCGGCCGGGCCGCTGCTCAACTCCCGCTGGATTCTCGCTTACGGCGCGCTCGGGTTTGACCTCCTCGTCTATAAAACGGTCCGGACCCGCGCGACCCCGAGCCATCCGGAGCCGAACTGCATGTTCCTCCATCTGAAGGGACCGCTGCAGGAAGCCGATTTCGGGAAGCCGCTGGTTGCCACGATGGAGGCGCCGTCCCGCGTGGAGGAGATCAGCATCACCAATTCGTTCGGCATGCCGTCGCGCGACCCGAAGCTCTGGCAGGAGGATATCCAAAAAGCCAAAGCGGGCCTCGGCGACGGGCAGTTGTTGATCGTCAGCGTCGTCGGCACGCCGGGAGAAAAAGATCTGGCCGAGGATTATGCGTCGGCTGCGCGGATGGCGGTCGAAGCGGGGGCGCCGGCGGTGGAGATCAACCTCTCCTGTCCCAACGTCGTGACCGGCGAGGGGAGCGTCTATACCGATCCGGTTTTCTCGGCCGAGATCTCGAAGCGGGTGAAGCGGGCGATCGGAGCGGTTCCGCTGATCATTAAAATCGGCTACATCTCCGATACCTCGCGGCTCGAAAAGGTCGTCGCGGCGAATGCACCGCATGTCGACGCCATTTCGGGATTGAATACCCTCTCGTTTGAGGTGATCAAGCCCGACGGGACTCAAGCGCTCCCGGGGAAAGGCCGGTTGCGGTCGGGGGTCTGCGGTGCGGCGATTCGGCCGTACGCCGTCTTACAGGCATCGCGGATCGTTGCGCTGAAGCAAAGAGAAAAATATGACTTCGAGGTGGTCGGCGTCGGCGGGGTGATGACGGCGGCGCACATTCGGGAATTTCTCAACGAGGGGGTCGACGCCGTGATGACGGCGACCGGTGCGATGTGGGACCCCTTTCTGGCATACACTTATTGGAAAGAAGCGTCGGGTCAATGAAAGATTCTGGGAAAGATTCTAGGAAAGAGTCTCGGAAAATGCCGATTCGACAAGAGGTCGCAAAAATCGAGAAGGTCGAGCTTCACCAGCATGTCGACGGATCGATCCCGGTCGACCTCACCTGGAAGTTGATGAAAGAGCATCGCCTCAACCCGGTTGCGACGAAAAAGGAGATGGAGCGGCTGCTCGTCCTTCAAGAGGGGGAAGAGGGGGCGCTGCTTCGCTACCTCGATAAATTTCACTATCCCGCTTGGATCACCCAGTTTTACGGCAACATCTCTTACGTCGTCGAAGCGATTGTTCAGAAGGCCTATCAGAACGGGGTCCGGCTCCTGGAGCTGCGTTATGCGCCGATCATTCATACCTTCGCCGGGCTGACGCTGCGCCAGACAATCAGCTCCGTTCTAACGGGGCTCTCCCGCGCCGAGAAGAAATATCCGATCGAGACCGGGTTGATCGTCATCGCCATGCGCCATCAAGGGCCGCATATCGCGAAGATCTTGGCGCGCCAGGCGATTGCCGAGGCGCAGCAATTTCATGAACGGACCGGCGTGATCGGCTTCGATGTGGCGGGGGCGGAGCGGGGAAACCCGGCGCGTCTCTTTAAAGAGGCGTTCGAGATCGCCCGGTTGGCGAACCTCGGTTTAACGATTCATGCCGGAGAAGACGAAGGACCGGAGGCGATCTGGGAGGCGATTGATATCCTCGGCGCCCGCCGGATCGGACATGGCTGCTCCGCCGTCAAAGACAAAGCGCTCCTGCGCCGGTTGGCCAAGGATCAGATTTTGGTCGAGTGTTGCTATACTTCGAATTATCAGACCGGCGCCGTTCCGATGGGGGCATCGCATCCGATCTTGACCTTCATGGAATACGGCGTCCCGGTGGCGATCTGCACCGACAACACCACCGTCTCGAATACCGATCAGAACCGGGAAAATGAAAAGCTCTCGAAATTCCTCTCCGTCGAGCAGCTCCAGACGATTCACCGTCAGGCCCGTCGGCATTCCTTTATTCATCCCTCAACCCAATTCAAGGAAAATCTCCCGCCGCAGCACGATCTAGAGCGGCCGGTCTTTCGCACGAAAAAATGATCTCCCTTTTGAATATTACAAAACGATTCGGGGCCCGGACCCTGTTCTCCGATGCGACGTTGCAAGTCGCCTACGGCGATCGGATTGCGCTCATCGGTCCCAACGGCGCCGGCAAGACGACCCTGCTGGAGATGATCGGCGGGAAGGCCGATCCGGACGAGGGGCAGGTGATCATCTCAAAGAGCTCCGTCGTCGGCTATCTTCCCCAAGAGATCCTCCAATTGCGGGGCAAATCGATCCTGGAAGAAGCCCTCTCCGGCTGCGATGCGATCAATCAGATTGAATCGACCCTCAAGCGGCTCGAGCATGAGATGGAGGAGGCCGACGATCCAGCCGAAAAAGAGCGCCTCGGCCTCCATTACGCCGAGCTGCAGCTCCAGTACGAAAGCGAAGGGGGGTACAACATCGAGCATCAGGCGAAGCAGGTCTTGTCGGGGCTCGGGTTCAAGGAGGCCCGTTTCGGCGCGAAGACCGATACCCTGAGCGGCGGATGGTTGATGCGAATCGCCCTTGCGAAGCTCCTCCTATTGCAGCCCGATATCTTGCTGCTCGACGAGCCGACCAACCACCTCGATCTGGAATCGGTTATCTGGCTGGAGAATTTTCTGAAAAATTACGCCGGGGCGATCCTCTTCATCTCGCACGACCGGCCCTTCATCAACGCCATCGCCCAGCGGATCGTCGAAATCGATCAAGGGAAGCTGATCAACTACACCGGAAATTACGACCGCTATGTCATCGCGAAGGAAGAAGGGGCGGAGATTCGCCAGGCGACTTACGAGAACCAACAAAAGAAGATCGAGGAGACAGAACGGTTCATCGAGCGCTTCCGGTATAAAGCGACCAAGGCCCGGCAGGTGCAAAGCCGGATCAAGCAGCTCGAAAAGATGGATAAGATGGAGGTGGCGCAGGAGCGGAAGAAAGTCCGATTCACCTTCCCGCAGCCGGAGCGGGGCGGCCAGGAGGTGATCACGCTCGATGGCGTCGAAAAATCGTACGGTCCGGTCAAGGTTTATCAAGGGCTCAATCTCACCCTTACGCGCGGCCAGAAAGTGGCGCTGGTCGGGCCGAACGGGGCGGGGAAATCGACGCTAATCAAAATCTTGGCGGGGGTGCTTCCGATCGAGGGGGGGCGGCGCGCGTTGGGTCAGAAGGTTGCGCTCAGCTACTTCAGCCAGCATCAATTGGAGACGCTCCATCCCCATCACACCTTGCTGCAGGAGATGGAAGAGGCCGATCCGCAGGGGGCGCAATCTTTCCTGCGCGGTATTCTCGGCGCGTTCCTCTTTGCCGGGGATGACGTTTTCAAACAGGTCTCGGTGCTGAGCGGGGGGGAGAAGAGCCGGCTGGCGCTGGCGCGGATGTTGATCAAGCCGGCCAATTTTATTCTGCTCGACGAGCCGACGAACCACCTTGATATCCCCTCTCGCGATGTCCTTGAGGAGGCGCTGAAAGGATATGGCGGGACCCTCTGCTTCATCACGCACGATCGGCACTTGATTCGGGCGATCGCAAATCATATTATTGAGGTCGACCAGGGGAAGGTGACGGTTTACCCGGGCGATTATGACTATTATCTCTACAAGAAAGAGCTCTCCAAATCATCGGGAGGCGCCGCGCCGGCGCCGACGGAGAGCGAGAAGGGCCGGCCGGTCTTAACGCGGAACGAGCAGAAGGAGCAGAAGCGGCGGGAGGCCGACGCGCGGAACCGGCTTCACCGGGAAGCGCAGCCGCTCAAGAAGAAGATCGAGGCGCTCGAGAAGTCGCTCGACACGAAGGGAAAAGCCTATCAGGAATGTGTGGCGTTGCTCGCCGATCCGGCGCTTTATCAGCAGAAGGAGCGTTTTTACGAGTTGATGGAGCGCCACAATCGGCTGAAAGCCGAAATCGATCAAGAGACCGCCCAATGGGAGAAGCTCTCGCTCGAATATGAGGCGATGACCCAAACGAACCCCGCCTCATAAAGTCCTCTTTTACGAACCTCTGCCGGATCGGCAGTAGGGGGATAGAAAATAATAGAAAAGGACGTCACCGTTGCCTAAATCATTTACGACCATCTTGCTGATCGGAGAGGGAAATTTTATTAAGCAGCTCGGGGTCCGTCTTCTCCGGGAGGATCGGAGCGTCTGGGCGCTGATCTCCTCCGATGGACTCGCCCCTGGATTCGCGCGGCTCGGGATCAATCCGGTCGCCGCTGATCTCTCCGAGCCGTTTTTGGCAAAGATGGCGGTCGCCAATGCCGACGTGATCTACCACCTCGCCCAGCGCCGGCAGCATGGACAGCCGATGCCCGAGCCGACCGATTTAAAAGGGCTGCGGAATATCCTCTCCGCCCTTCCCCGCGGTGCCGTCCAGCGGTACATCTACGAGAGTAGCCTCGCCGTCTATGAGGGGGCGACGGCGGCGCCTGGAAGTGAGGCTTCTGTCGAAGAAGGGATCAGCGAGAAGGTTTTTTGCCGGCCGAAAAGCGTAACTGGACGGATTCATGCAGAGGCCGAGCGCGAGATTCTTGCCCGCTTTTCGGAAGACGGCTTTCCGGGGATGATCCTGCGGGCGGGAGCCCTCTACCAATCCCTTCCCGGAATCTTCGACCAGGTCCGAAAAGGGACCTATCCGCTTCCTCCCGATCTGCCGCCGCTCTTTCACCGAATCTATTTCGAAGATTATCTCGACATCTTGATCGCGGCGATGGAGCGGGGACGCCCCGGCCAATTTTATAACGTCGTCGATCACGAGCCGCATACGCCGGCCGCCTACTTTCAGGAGATGGCGACCCTCCTCGGCGCGGCTTCGCCGGCGCTCCCGCCCTCCGTCCCAGCCCCCCCGATCCGCTATCAAAACCAAAAACTTTTAAAAGAGTTCAATCTCTCACTTCGGTTTCCGACCTATCGCGAGGCGTTGCTCGATGGAATTAAGAAGAGTGAGGCGGGGGAGATGAGGGCGCGGGAAGCATAAGGGATTGAATTTTGCGGCGCGCTGCTTAGAGTCGTGGGGTTTTACCCCACCCCCCACCGCGGGGGCTGCGTGCCCAGCCCCCTTCGGCTTCCCCGTGCAGCGGGGGTTTACACCCCCTGCGCCCCCACGGTCGAATGCCACGCGACCGCGGGAGAGAACCGCGGACTGCTGCGGCTCGACCTGATGAGGTAGGTAGAACGTTTGATGAGAGTACGCAGGGGCCTCGAGGCCGCAGGCCTCATCACGCTCCATCTCTTTCTATCTTTATAAAGAAGAACGTAAGACAGTGCGCGTCCAGGGCGTGCTGTGCCCGCTATCTTAAGCGTTCCAAATCAGACGTTCCATCTACCTCTTCAGGTCACCATTGTCGAAGCACCATCCGCGGTGCACTCCCGCGCGTGGTGCAAGTTGTGACCGTGGGGTCCGGGGTTTCACCCCGGTGTCCCTTGGGAAGCCGAAGGGGGTTGGGCAAGCAACCCCCGCGGTGGGGGGTGGGGTGAAACCCCACGACTCTAGACAATTCCATCGCTCTTGCTCCCAATCAAAACGCAATCAAATTTTTCTTGTGCCCCCTCCTCGATCATGATATAAGAAAAAGCCATGTCGAAGACAACCACAGATACCGTCGCAAAAGTGTATAACGATTGGGGAAAGGGATTTGACGAGCTCGTCAATGAGACCCCTTTCTTGATGAACAGTTATCTTCTCTATGATCTTTGCCTGGAGGAGTTGACCCGCGGAAAGCGATATGGCCGAATCCTTGATGTCGGCTGCGGGAGCGGTCTACAGGCGGTCCGTCTCGCCCCCTACGCGGAGGAGGTGGTCGGGATCGATCTTTCCAAAGAGCTGATCGAGATCGCCAAAGAGCGGTGCAAAACACACGACAATGTGACGTTCCAGGTGGCGAATGCCTGTCAGCTTCCCTTCCCGGACAGGAGCTTCGATTTTCTGATCTCTTACGGAGACGTTCTCAGCCATATTGTCGAGGGCTATGAAGAGGCGGTCGCCGAGATGGCGCGCGTCGCCAAGCCGGGCGCGATCGTGACGCTGGAGTGCGACACGAAGTGGAATTTCGGTATCTTTTATCATCCTTCCGAGCTGGTCGACGCCCTCCGCGTTCCCGGAAAGGGGCATGCAACCCGGGTGTGGGAGGGGATGCGGTTTAAGACCTTTACCTGGCGGGAGCTGCGGTCGATTCTGGAGAAGAATGGGCTGGAGATTCTCTACTGCCGGGGACATAATATTCTCTCTTCATTGATCCCCGATCCTTTTCTGCTGGAAAAGGGAAAGCGAAGCCTGGTCGGACGCTTGGCCCTGGCACTCGGCCGGATCGACCTCGCCCTCTCCGGAACCTATCCGTTCTCCCGCTTCGGCTTCAACTTCGTCGTGACGGCAAGAAAAAAGAGATGAGCCGCTTCGGCGCCATCCCTCTACATCTCCTTTAAAACCGATTCTTCTCCGAAACGCTTTCATTTCCTCTTTGGTTTATGACCTGCTTTGCTCTGTTCGACGGCGGCATCGGCATCGGTCGCCGTTTCCTGAGCGTGCATCGCCTCCTGCCCATAGGATAAAAGACAATTCGAAATGGAATGTACAGGTCGTGCGGTCAAGGCAACGGAAGATCGGCGGCGATTAAAATCGGATCTTCATCCCCGGTTTTAACTTTTCCTTTTCCGCGAATCCGGAGACGACTTCGACGACATAAAGGGCGTTCTTGTCGATCGGCCCGTAGTTGGGGCAGGGATCGGCGGTACAGGGGGGTGTTTTCTCCGAGATGAAGACGATCTCTTTCTGCGCGTCGAGCCAGATGATATCGATCGGAAATTTGCAGTTCTTCATCCAGAAGAGATAGGGGTGGGCTTCTTGAAAAATAAAGAGCATTCCGGCGGTGGGGGCGAGCCGGTCGCGAAACATCAGCCCTTTACTTCGGCTCTCATCGTTGTCGGCCAACTCGGCGTCGATTTTGGTTCCGCTCGGAAAGATGACTGTACGGTGGGCAACGGCTGTTTCGGAATAGGAGACCCTTCCAAAGGGGAGAAGGGTAAAGAGGAGAAGGAGGAAAAAGAGTGATTTTCGCATGAATTTTATCTTATGAAAAAAAAATCGGTCTGTCAATCATCGGCAGCGCATAGTCAGCCGCATCGGCAGCGGAAAGGGGCCCGGATGCCGACCACCCGTAGCCCCTTTCCACCCCTGTCTTCTGAAAGCGATCTTTCACTCCGCACTCCGAATTTACCGCTTGCACGTCTTTGATGCCCCTTTGCGTTATGTTATAATCCCCCCCATGCATCTTTATGACGACATTGCGGAGGAATTGAGCCCTGAAGGGGGACCGGCGTCACGGTTTCCCTGGATGCTCTTTTTCCTCGTCTCCTTCCTCTCCCATCTCACCCTCCTCCTTCTCCTCCAGCAATGGGGAAAATGGGAGCGACCGGCCGTTGCGCCCTCGGAAACGGAAGTACAGCTGATCCGTCCGGAGACGCTCGCCCCGCCGGTGCCGAAACCGCGTGAGTTGTTGTTCGGAACCGACCAGGAGAAAGATTTAAAAGCAATTCCAAAGGGGAAGGAGACCCGTCTGCCGCCGATTCCGAAATCGGAGCGGCCGGGGCTGCCGGCCCCGAAGGTGGCGCCCTCCAGGCCGGCGGCGCCGACGCCGCTCCGTCCGCCCGCGCCCCCCTCCCTGCCGCGGGAGCTGAATCGGTCCGACGCCATTCCATCGGTTCCGCCGAGCACGCCTGCTCCACTGGAGCCGGGCGAGGCAAGGCGGCCCGCGCCGCTCCCCTCCCTTCCGGCGGACCCAGGGGTACAAACGGCCCCGATCCGGCCGAACGGTCTGCCGGGGCTTCCCTTTGCCGATGCGAAGAGCCTCGATCAGCTGGCAAAGGTTTTCACCGACCAAGAAAAAGTACCCCCGAAAGATACGATCTCCCTCAATACCGATGACCTAAAATATTTTTCATATGCGCTCAAGCTGAAGAGCAAGATCGAATATGTCTGGAGATATCCGGCCCAGGCCTCCGAACGGGGCATCCAAGGAGACCTCCTGCTGAACTTTACCATCCTGAAAGACGGCCAGGTCACCGATGTGCGGGTCGTCTCCACCTCCGGCTATGACCTCCTCGACGAAGAGGCGGTGCGGGCGATCAAAGCAGCCGCCCCCTTTGCCCCGCTGCCCGACTCCTGGCATCAGGATCAGCTCACCATCACCGGCCATTTCCTCTATTCCAATCGCTACACCTATCTGCGTTAAGCGCTTCGGACCGCTTCGAATATCCCGCTCCGGTTGCCTGCCAAATTTGATTGACAAATAAAAACTGAAAAGGTAGATTGAATCAAATTTGGGTTCAGACGGATCTGAGCCGTCGTATTGAGGAGCGTATGGTGCAAGAACAACTTGAGGTATTGGAATCGCGTGTCCAGACGATGATCGACCTGATTAAAAAGCTGAAAAGAGAAAAAGAAGGGCTGGAAGTGAAGATTAATCAGCAAGAGCGGGAATTCCGGCAGCTCCAGGAAGAGCGCGGGGAGGTCCGTCTTCGAATCGAGCGGATTTTGGGAACGTTGAATCACCTCGAGGTGCAAGAGGCAATCGAGGAGGATGCACAGATCCCGGGAAGGTGACGCATTGAAGACGAAGCTGCAGGTCGAAATCTTCGGCCATCGATATACGCTCCGCGGAGATGCCGATGAGGCCTACGCCAAGGAGCTTGCCGCCTACGTCGATCAGAAGATGACCGAGATGGCGGGCCACACGCGGGGGATCACCCCGGCGAAGCTGGCGATTCTCGCGGCGATCAACATCGCGCACGAGCTCTTTGAAGCGCGAAGCCGTCAGAAGGAGCGAGATGCGATCATCGGCGGCAAGACGCGCGACATTATCGAAAGCATCGAGGAGCAGTTCGAAGAGTTTAAACTGGAATAGATCCCTTGCAATTTTAAAATGAGTTTGATAATCTAATTTTAGAAATAGAGTTTTAAAAGTGGCCCCTACGTTGCGCGTGGCGGGGTTCTCTCCAAGCCGAACAATCCATTTTTGGGAGCTGAGTCCAAGAGGACGGTGTGCACGTTCCGCCTCCGGCGGAAAAGCCTAAAGTCCCCATCTCGGTACCCACCTGGTTTGACCAGGTTTTGAGTAAACCCTGTCACGGCAAACGTGGGGGCTTTTCTTTCCGCTCCCCCTCCCACCGAATTTTCGATTCCGTGCCGACGAGACAGCTGAGGTCAGATGGATCCCGCTTTTGAAAAATCCCCTCCGCTTGCTTGGCGGATGCGTCCGAGAGATTTCTCCGAGTTCGTTGGACAGGCTCACCTCGTCGGGCCGGGAAAATTTCTTCGGCGCGCGATCGAGGCCGATCGGGTCTCTTCGCTGATCCTGTATGGTCCCCCCGGCTGCGGTAAAACGGCGCTCGCCCATCTGATCGCCACCTACAGCCAATCGCAATTCGTCGATATCAACGCCGTGACCGCCGGGGTGGCGGAGATTCGCAAGGTGATCGCCGCGGCGCAGGAAGAGAAATCCCGCTCGGGCAAAAAGACCCTTCTTTTGGTCGATGAGATCCACCGATTCAACAAAGTCCAACAGTCGGCGCTCCTTCCCGATGTCGAAAAGGGGACGCTCACCCTGGTCGGCGCCTCAACGCAAAACCCCTTCTTCTCGATTATCCCGGCGCTCGCCTCCCGCTCTCAGATCGTGGAGTTAAAGCCCCTTCCGGTGGAGGGATTGCGCGCGCTCGTCCGGCGGGCCCTCTCCGACCCGGAGCGCGGCTTTGGAAAGTGGAAGGTGGTCCTGACCGACGAGGCGGAGCGCCATCTCATCGAGACGACCGAGGGAGATGCCCGGCGGCTCCTCAATGCATTGGAGATCGGGGTCGTGACGACGCCCCCTGATGCCGAAGGGGTCATCCATTTCGATCTCGCCGTTGCCGAAGAATCGGTTCAAAAAAAGGGGCTGGTTTATGAGAGCGGCGACAGCCACTACGATACGATCTCGGCCTTTATCAAAAGCGTCCGGGGCTCCGACCCCGACGCCGCCGTCTACTGGCTGGCGAAGATGATCTATGCGGGGGAAGAGCCGCTCTTCATCGCCCGCCGTCTGATCATCCTCGCCTCCGAGGATATCGGGAATGCCGATCCGCGCGCCCTCATCATCGCGGTGGCGGCGCTGCACGCGCTTGAGGCGATCGGAATGCCGGAGGGGAAGATCCCGCTCGCCCAGGCGACGACCTACCTTGCCTCGGCGCCGAAGAGCAATGCCGCTTACCTCGCGATCGGCGCCGCATTGGAAGAGATCGAGTCGGGTCGCCTGATGGAGGTTCCCGATCTGCTGAAAGACACCCACTACGCCGGGGCCAAACGGCTCGGCCGGGGAAAGGGGTATCGCTATCCGCACGACTCCCCCGGCCACTTTATCCCGCAGCTCTATCTTCCGGAGGAGAAGGTCTTCTACCATCCGTCGGATCAGGGGGAGGAGAAAAAAATCGCTGAGCGGCTGCGCATCTGGCGGGAGCAGCAGCGGGCCCTCCGGAAAAAGCCGGCCGGGGAGGGAGGGGAAAAATGAGCGTTCCGGCTTTTCCCCCCGAGCGGAAGATCTGGACGGTTCAAGCGCTGAGCGCGCGCATCCGCGGCGAGGTCGAGCGGACCTTCTCCGATGTCTGGGTCGCCGGCGAGGTGGCCAATCTGAAGATCCCCTCTTCCGGCCATCTCTACTTCACCCTGAAAGATGCCGCCTCGCAGATCAAAGCGATCATCTTCCGCTCCCACGGCCGCTTTCTCCGATTTACCCCGAAAGAGGGTCAGTCGGTTCTGATCCGGGGGCATCTCTCTCTCTATGAGGCGAAGGGAGAGTATCAGCTGATCGTCGATTACATCGAGCCGCAAGGGGCCGGCGCGCTCCAAGCCGCCTTCGAGGCGCTCAAGGAGAAGCTTCGCGCAGAGGGGCTCTTCGATCCGAGCCGGAAGCGGCCGATCCCGAAACTACCGGGGCGGGTGGCCCTTCTGACCTCTCCGACCGGTGCGGTGCTCCGCGATCTTTTGAAAGTGCTGCTCGGGAGACCGCTTCCGCTCTCATACCTCATTTATCCGGTCGCCGTCCAGGGAGAAGGGGCGGCCGACGAGATCGCCCGGGGAATTGAGTCGGTCAACCGGCTGAGCGCGCGGGGTCCGTCCGAGCGAATCGACCTGCTGATCGTGGCCCGCGGCGGAGGATCGCTCGAAGACCTCTGGGCTTTTAACGAGGAGATCGTTGCGCGGGCGATCGCCCGGTCCGATATCCCGGTGATCTCGGCGGTCGGACATGAAACCGACACGACGATCGCCGATTTTGTTTCCGACCTTCGGGCGCCGACCCCATCGGTCGCGGCGGAGATCGTCGTCCGAAACGCCGCGGCGCTGCTGGAGCGTTTCGCTTCCTTAAATGCCGCGTTAATTGCAGCGATGAAAGATCAGCTCGAAGCAGCGCATCGCCATATCGCATCGGAGCGGCGCCTTCTCGCCGCACCGGCCCGGCAGCTTGGCCATTACCGTGCTGAGGTCGATCACCTCACCGTCCGGCTCCGGCAGGCGTGGGAGCGGACCCTCTGGGAGCGGCGGGCGCGCCTCTCCCGTCTCCGCCAGGGGTTGGTCCATCTCAATCCGGTGGAGCGGTTGAGTGAGGTGCGCCGTCGCCTTGCGGCGGCCGCATCCGACCTGATCCAAACAGGAAATGACCTTGTCCTCCGGCGGCGCCGTCTGCTCCAATCTCAAATGGCGCAGTTGAATATCCTTAGCCCTTTGAATATCCTCGAGCGGGGATATGGCATCGCCCGGCGGGCGCCGGCCGGGGAGGTGATCCGGGAAGCCGGTGCGGTGGAGATCGGCGAGACGATTGAGATGATCCTGCATCGGGGCCGGTTGATCTGCTCCGTTAAGAAGAAGGTCGACGTAAAAATGGATAATCAGGATAATCAGATTGACGAGAAGAAGGTCGACCATGATCCAGCAGATCGGTGAGATCACCCTCAAGACCTCCGGCAGAGCGCTCTATGAGGTGACCGACGCGGTGGCCGGCTGGCTGCAAGCGCACCCGATCGAAACCGGGTTGCTGACCCTCTATCTTCAACACACCTCCGCCTCGCTGTTGATCCAGGAGAATGCCGATCCGGAGGTGCTGCGCGATCTGGAACGTTTTTTTAACCGGCTTGTCCCGCAGGGAGATCCCCTTTTCCGGCATACGACCGAAGGGCCCGACGACATGCCGGCGCACGTCCGGTCGGCCCTCACCGCCGTCTCCCTCTCCATCCCGGTCCGGCAGGGGCGGCTTGCCCTCGGCACCTGGCAGGGGCTTTTCCTCTATGAGCATCGAAGCGCCGGGCATCGGCGGACAATTTTGATTCATCTTGCGGGAGAATAGATGCGCGACGGGTCGCCGCCGCATCGATTTCCCCCCTCCTCCGGCCACGGCGCGGAGAGGGCGGTTGACGTTGTTTTTTCTTGACCTTCCGGCGGTCTCTTGTATAATGGAATGGGTTCGTGAGGCTGCGGGAATTCCCGTGGCCTCCGGATGCCCCATCTCGGAGCCGGCGTGGCCAATTTGAAATTTGAGGAAGCTCTCTCCCGGTTGGAAGAGGCGGTAAAATCGCTTGAAAAGGGCGATCTTCCCTTAGAGGAATCGCTGAAGGCCTTTGAAGAAGGGATCCGTCTTTCAAAGAACTGTCTGAAGATGTTAGAGGAAGCTGAAAAGAAGGTCGAGATCCTGGTCCAGGAAAAAGGTGGAAAAAGAGAGAGGCGACCGTTCGAGTTGAAGGGAGATCCCTCTTCCGGGGAGTCTTCACCAGAGACCGGAGGAACCCCCCTCTCATGACGAAAGAGGCTTTGAAGGTTTACCTGTCCGAGCGCCGAACGGAGGTCGATCGGCTCCTTCATTCTTATCTGCCGGGGGCGAAGTGCGAGCCGGCGTTGATCCATGAGGCGATTCGCTACTCCCTCTTCGCCGGGGGCAAGCGGCTTCGTCCGATCCTCTGTCTTGCGGCGGCGGAGTCGGTCGGCGGTCGACGGGAGGAGGTTCTTCCCTATGCCGCGGCCATCGAATTGATCCACACTTACTCTCTCGTCCACGATGATCTTCCCGCCATGGATAATGACTCCTACCGGCGGGGAAAATTAACCAATCATAAAATGTTCGGGGAGGCGACGGCGATTTTGGCGGGAGACGCCCTGCTGACCGCGGCGTTTACGTTGATTGCGGAGAAGGGGCTCGTCGGGACCCTCTCTCCCAAGAAAACTCTTTCGGTCATTCTGGAGTTGGGATCGGCCTCCGGCAGCACCGGGATGGTCGGCGGCCAGCTGGTCGATATTCAATCGGAAGGGAAAAAGTCGATTGATCTATCGCAGCTCAACTACATTCACGGCCATAAGACCGGGGCGTTGATCCGGGCGTCGGTTCGGATCGGGGGAATCGTCGGGGGCGCCGGCCCCAAGAAGCTCTCTCATCTGACCCGCTACGGCGAGAAGATCGGATTGGCGTTTCAAATCGCCGACGACATTCTCGACGTAGAAGGAAAAGAGGAAGAGCTTGGGAAATCGGTCGGGCAGGATGAGGCGAAAGAGAAGTGGACGTATCCCCGGCTGGTCGGCGTAGAACGGGCAAAAAAGGAAGCGCAGGTCTTGGTGGATGAGGCTTTCGCGGAATTAGACGGATTCGGTCCGGAAGCCGATCCGCTCCGGGAGTTGGCGCGCTACATGGTTGAACGGAAGAAGTAAGAAGTGGTTTGGAGGGGTGAGGCGAGCATGCGTTTGTTAGATCAGATCAATAGTCCGGCCGATTTAAAAAAGATCCCGAGAGAATCGCTCCCGCAGCTGGCGCAAGAGGTCCGCGAGAAGATCCTAGAGGTGGTCGCCGACAAAGGGGGACATCTGGGAGCGAGCCTCGGCGCGGTGGAGCTGACGATTGCGCTCCATACCGTTTTCGATCCCCCGCAGGATCGGTTTGTTTGGGATACGGGGCACCAGGCCTATCCGCACAAGCTCCTGACCGGCCGGCGCGATCAGTTCCACACCCTCCGGCAGTATCAAGGGATCAGCGGGTTTCTCTCCCGCGCCGAAAGCCCCTATGACACCTTCGGCGCCGGGCATGCCGGCACGGCGATCTCCGCCGCGCTCGGCATGGCCGAAGCGCGGGAGCAGCTCGGCGGAAAGTATCACGTCATTGCGATCACCGGCGACGGCGCCATTACCGCCGGCATGGCGTACGAGGCGCTCAATCATGCGGGGGCGCTGCACCGCGACATGATCGTGATCCTCAACGACAATGAGATGTCGATTTCAAAGAACGTCGGCGCCATCTCCGCCTATCTCGCCCGGATCATCACCGGCCCCCTTTACACCAAAGTTCGCAGCGAGACGGCAACGTTGCTCAAGAACATCCCAAAGATCGGCCAGCCGATGTTGAAGGTGGCCCGGCGGGCGGAGGAGTCGGTCAAGGGATTGATCACCCCCGGCCTTCTGTTTGAAGAGATGGGATTTCGGTATATCGGCCCGATCGACGGCCATCGCCTCGACCATCTCCTGACGACCTTCGAGAATATTAAGCAGCTCGAGGGACCGCTCCTGGTCCACTTGATTACGAAGAAGGGGAAGGGATATGCCCCGGCGGAGGGAGATCCGGCCGGCTTTCATGGCACCTCGGCCTTTAACCTCGATACCGGGCTGGCCAAGAAAAAGTCGTCGGCCCCGAACTACACCGGCATCTTCGCAAAACAGCTGATCGCGCTGGCGAAGAAAGACCGACGGATCGTCGCCATCACCGCGGCGATGCCGGAGGGAACGGGGGTCGCGAAGTTCGCGAAGGAATTCCCGGAGCGCTCCTACGATGTCGGGATTGCAGAGCAGCATGCCGTGACCCTTGCCGCCGGGATGGCGGCCGACGGGTTGCGTCCGGTGGTGGCGATCTATTCGACCTTCCTGCAACGGGGGTTCGATCAGATCGCCCATGATGTCGCCCTCCAAAACCTGCCGGTGACCTTCTGTTTGGATCGGGCCGGGTTGGTCGGCGAGGATGGCCCGACGCATAACGGGGTCTTTGACATCGCTTACCTGAAGGGCCTTCCGAACATGATTTTGATGGCGCCGAAAGATGAAAATGAGCTGCAGCAGATGTTGACCACCGCGCTGAATTATCCCGGACCGGTGGCGATCCGCTACCCGAGAGGGGAGGCGGTCGGGGTTCCGCTGGAAGAACCGGCCCAGCCGCTCCCGATCGGTAAGGGAGAGCTCCTGCGGGGCGATCTGCAGAGCAATTCAGGGCATTCGGATTCGGGTCACTCGAATAATGAGATCGATGTCGCCCTGATCGCCCTCGGCAGCATGGTGTATCCCTCTCTGTCGGCGGCAACGCTGCTGGAGCGGGAGGGGGTGAGCGTCGCCGTGGTCAATGCGCGCTTCGCCAAACCGATCGATCGAGAGCTCCTCGTTGCCGTCGCGCAGCGTTGCCGCCGGATCGTCACCCTGGAAGAACATTCCCTGGCGGGGGGGTTCGGCGAATCGGTGCTCGCTTTGCTCGAAGAGGAGCGAAGCGCAGGACGGATTCCGGCGGTCGACACGAAGCGGATCGGCCTCCCCGATCAATTCATTGAACATGGGGCGCAGAAAGTTCTTCGGGAGAAATTGGGACTCGATCCCGAGCGGATTGCAGCCACGGTGCTCGATTTTTTGAAGGTCGGAAGCGAGGATCGGGCGATCGGGTTGGGAAAATGACGCCGCGGCCCTCCGGCAAGCCGCGCGCGGACAAGCCGCGCCCCGCTGTCGCGCCTGCCGGAAAACAGCCCGCCTCAAAAAAAGAGCGGCTGGATCTGCTCCTCCAGGAGCGGGGGTTGGCCGAGAGCCGCGAGCGTGCGAAGGGCTTGATCCTGAGCGGGATCGTCCTGGTCGACGGAAAAAAGGTTGAAAAGGCGGGGACACTGGTGGGGAGAGAGGCGGAGATTGTCCTCCTTGGTTCCCCCTCCCCCTATGTCAGCCGGGGGGGCGTCAAGCTGGAGGCGGCGCTCGATGTCTTCCAGGTCGATCCCTCCGGAAAGGTCGCGATCGACATCGGCGCCTCGACCGGCGGGTTTACCGATTGTCTCCTTCAGCGCGGCGCGACCCGCGTCTATGCGGTCGATGTCGGCTATGGCCAACTCGCCTGGCGGCTTCGGCAAGATCGGCGTGTGGTGGTTCTGGAGCGACAGAATATCCGGACCCTCCCGGCCGATGCGATTCCGGAGCCGATCGACCTGGCGACGATCGACGTCTCCTTTATCTCGCTGGAGAAGGTGATCCCGGCGGCGGTTCCCTTTCTTAAATCGGAGGGGGAGATCGTCGCGTTGGTTAAGCCGCAGTTCGAGGTCGGAAAGGGAGAGGTCGGCCGGGGCGGAATCGTTCGAAGCGCGGAAAAGCATCAACGGGTGCTCGATCGGATTCGCGCCCAGGCGCCGGCGTGGGGATTGGAGGCGTCGGAAGCGATCGCTTCACCGATCTTGGGCCAGAAGGGAAATGCCGAGTTCCTCGTTCATTTTAAAAGGGCCGGTGCCGGAACATAGAATGCGGCGTGCGGAAGTCGGAACGCCGGGTCAACATCAAAAGATTTTTTGCAGAAAGGATGAAAATAGATGAAGGTGTTGGTAACCGGGGGGGCCGGGTTCATCGGCTCTCATCTGGTCGATCGGTTGATCCAAGACGGACATCAGGTCGTCATCGTCGACAATCTCTCCACCGGAAAGAAAAAGAACATCAACAAAGAGGCGGTCTTTTATAAGGCCGATATCTGCAGCAGTCGCTTGGAGCGGATCTTTCAAAAAGAAAAGCCCGAGGTGGTCAGTCATCACGCCGCACAGATGGATGTGCGACGGTCGGTCTCCGATCCCTCCTTCGACGCGCAGACCAACATCATCGGCCTGCTCAATCTGCTCGAGTGCGCCGTGAAGCACGGAACGCGGCGGATCATCTTCGCCTCTTCCGGCGGGGCGATTTACGGCGAGCAGGAGATCTTTCCGGCGCCGGAAAACCATCCGACCCGTCCGCTCTCCCCCTATGGGGTCAGCAAGCTGTCGAGCGAGCATTACCTTTATTATTATCAGAAGGTCTGCGGGCTCGACTATACCGCACTGAGATATAGCAACGTCTACGGTCCTCGGCAGGATCCGTTCGGGGAGGCGGGGGTCGTCGCCATTTTTGCGCAGAAGATGCTCCGCGGCGAGCAGCCGGTCATCAACGGAAACGGCATGCAGACGCGCGATTATGTCTTTGTGGAAGATGTCGTGGAGGCGAACATGGCGGTGTTTCACAGCCAGATCAATGACGCGTTCAATGTGGCGACCGGCAAAGAGACCTCCGTCAATCAGCTCTTTCGGTTTCTCCTCGACGTCACCGGCTCCGACGCCAAAGAAATTCATGGGCCCGAGAAAAAGGGGGAGCAGATCCGAAGCTGCCTCGATGCCCAAAAGCTCCACAAGACGCTCGAATGGGAGCCGCGCGTTGCGCTCCCGGAAGGGTTGATGAAAACCGTGGAGTATTTCAAGAACATCTAATTTTAATGGATCCGAAATACGTGAGCCGTCGGGTTCACGCGTTTTTCCAAAGGAGGAATTGTGCAAGAAAAGAGGGGTCGTTTTAACACCGCGCTCTGTATGGGGGCGACTCTTCTCCTTTTTCTTCTCTCAGGCTGTTTCGCTTCCAAGCAGGTCCGGCTCGGCGATGAATTCGCCAAAGACCAGCGCTGGGACGAGGCCTATCAGATGTATTCGGAGAGTCTCAAGAAAGATCCGTTAAATCAACCGCTCAAACGAAAGATGGACGACGCCAAGGTGAAGGCGGCGGCGGTCCATGCCGACCGGGCGAAGGTGATGCTCGACCAAAAGAATATTTCGGTGGCGCTCGAAGAGTACAAGCGGGCGATGCTCCTCGATCCGAGCCGGACGGAATACCAAGATGCCTTTGCGAAGGCGCTCCGGATAAAAGAAGCGCAGGACGATTTTCTCCTCGGACAAAAACTGCTGAAGGCCGAGCGTTTCTCCGAAGCGATCGAATTTCTCGAGCGGGCGCTGGAGCGCGATCCGACCCTTCCGCAGGGAAAGGAGATCCTGGCGCAGGCGACGAAGCGGCAGCGGACCGCAGGGGAGGAGGTCGATGAGCTCTCCCTCAAGTCTAGCCAGCCGATTACGCTGAAATTCCAGAACGCGCGGCTTAAAGAAGTATTCGAGCTGCTTGCGAAGTCGGCCGGCATCAATATCCTCTTCGACAAAGATGTTCGGGACGAGACGATGAGCATCTTCGTCAAAGATGCGTCGTTCAAAGAGGCGCTGAACCTGATTCTCTCCACGAACAATCTCTTCATGAAGAAGATCAGCGATGAGACGATCCTCGTCATCCCCAAGACGAAGCAGAAGGTCGATCAATATCAAGACCTCGTCATCCGAACGTTCTACCTTTCGAATGTCAAAGCGAAAGACATGGTCAACCTCCTTCGGACGATGTTGGAGACGCGGCGGGTCTTCGTCAACGATGAGCTAAATACGATCGTCCTGCGCGACACGCCGGAGAAGATCAAGCTGGCGGAGAAGATCATCGACGCCAATGACCGGAAAGTGGCCGAGGTGATGTTCGAGGTCGAAATCTTGGAGATCGATAAAACAAAAGGATCGCGGCTCGGCTGGAACTTCAGCCAAAATCAGGTCTCCGCCTTTCTCGGAAACAATACCACGAGCAGCACCCTCGGCACCACCGGCACCAGCGGCGGCGGCGCGCTCAGCCTTGAAAGTTTGAGGAACCTGAACGATTCGACGATTTTCTTCGTCCTTCCGTCCCTGTTGATCGACTTTTTCAAACAGGAATCGGACGCGCAGACGCTGGCGAATCCCCGGGTCCGGGTGATCGACAACAAAAGCGCCAAGATCAATATCGGCGACCGGGTCCCGATTCTCCTTTCGACCACCACGACCGCGCCGACGACGAGCGCGACGATCGGACCGACGACCACCACCTCGATTGAGTTCAAAGATGTCGGGATCAAGCTGACGATCGAGCCGAACATCCATTTGACGAACGACGTGACGATGAAGCTCAATCTGGAGGTGACCTCCCTCGGCGACCTGGTCAATTTAGGGAACGGCCAGCAGCAATTCCGCTTCGGCAACCGGAACACCGAGACTGTATTGAGCGTCAAAGATAGCGAGACGGTGGTGATCAGCGGGCTGATTCGCGATGATGAGCGGACGACGATCAATAAGATTCCGGGGCTCGGTGACATTCCGTTTATCGGCCGTCTCTTCTCCCACGAAGAGAAGAACAAGGCGAAAACCGACATTGTGATGACGATCACGCCGCACATTCTCCGAAACCTGGAGACCCCCGAGAAGCCGCTTCAGTCGTTCTGGTCCGGAACGGAAGAGACCTATTCGACCCGGCCGCTCTTCTCCGACTTTCCGACCGTCGGCGACGTTCGGCGAGAATCGCAGGCGGCGCCCGGCGGTGGAGCGGCCAGCACGGCGCCCGCGGCTCCCGTACCGCCCGCGTCGGAGAACCGTCCCGCGCCTTTGGCGCCGGCGCCGGAGAACCGCCTCGCCCCGATCCTCTCGGTCATTCCGAGAGAGTCGACCGTCGCCGCAAACGGCACGGTCAATGTGGAGGTCCGGGTCGACAATGTGAAATCGCTCTCGGGAGCGACGATGTCGATTGCATTTGACCCGACGGTCGTCAGCTTGAAAGGGGTGGTGGAAGGAGATTTCCTGAAGCGGGATGGAAAGAACATCTCGCTCGTCTCATCCACGCAGCCGGGGGGAGCGACGGTCGATGTTCAGGTGACTCGGGAGGCCGATGAGACCGGAATCAGCGGTTCCGGGACCCTCTTTACCCTCACCTTCAGCGGCGATCGGGCTGGCGCGTCCAGCCGGATCGACTTCCGCAATGTCCGATTGCTCAACCCGTCGCGGGGTCCGATCAACGTCGATATCTTCCCCGGCCTAGTCAATGTTCGATGAAGCGGTTTTTAGAAAAAATTCGTGATCAGTCGGGTTTGACCCTCCTGGAGTTGATGGTGACGGCGGCGATGATCATTATCCTCGCATCGGTCGCCATGCCGCTCGCCAAGATGGGGGAGCGCCGCACCAAAGAGATGGAGCTGCGAAAGGCGCTCCGGGAGATGCGGACCGCGGTTGATCAATTTAAGGAAGATTGGGACGCGAAGCGGATTGCGCATTCCGACTCGGACATTGCCAACGAGGAGACCGGTTATCCTCGGCGCCTGGAGGTGCTGGTGAAGGGGGCGCCGGTGGCCGATCCGAATCAGAAGAAAATCCGAAAGTACCTCCGGCGGATTCCGATCGACCCTTTCACCCACTCGGCGGAGTGGGGGATTCGATGTTATGAAGACGATCCCGATTCCTCGATCTCGTGCGACCGGGATGTCTATGATGTCTATACCCGGAGCAATGAGGTGGCGCCGGATGGAACCAGGTATCAAACGTGGTGAAGTATAAAAAGCAGAAGTCAGGAGAGAGAAGTCGGAATTCAGAATGGAACAGTTTTGGATTTTATTCTGACTCCTGGTTTCTGACGTCTGGATTCTAAATTTATCTAACGGGAGGAACGTGTGGCGGAAGCAAAAGGGTTGGAGAAACGGATCGAGAAGTTGAAGACGAAAGTGTCGCAGCAGCGGACCGCCGCCAAGGGCGAAGCGGGCGGCGACCGGATTGCGCTCCGCAAGGAGGTCAAGAAGCTCAAGCGGGCGCAGCGGCGGAAGAAAACGCTCCAGGTCCGGACCGCTTTTATCGAGGCGAAGGGTCGAAAGAAAGTGAAGGGGGCCGAAGGGGATAAGCCGGCTTCGTCCTAACGTTTGACTGTCACGCAACATTGAAAGATGACGAAGTACTTTAAAGTCGGCTTGGCACTGGGAGGAGGCGGGGCGCGGGGGATCGCACACCTCGGCGTGCTGAAGGTTCTCGAGTCGGAGGGGATCGCCTTTGATCTGATTGCCGGAACGAGCTTCGGTGCGATTGCCGGCGCAATGTATGCCCAATATCCGAATGCCGACCTGGTTCGCCGGCGGGTTTGCGACTATCTGCGCAGCGAGTCGTTCCGGAAAACCAAGCTTTTCTTCATCAAAAAGCATTACGAAGAGGAAAAGCGGACCAGCTTTATTAAGAACCTCAAGTCCTATCTTCAGAAGGGGATCTTCTGGGGGATCTCTCTCCGGCGCTCCTCGTTTATCTCCGAGCAAGATTATATCGATCACATCAGCCGTCTCTTCGAAGAAAAGGGAATCGAAGAGACGGTCATTCCTTTTTTTGCGGTGGCCGCCGACTTGGCCTATGGCAACGAGGTGGTCCTTTCCGAGGGGCCGATCCGAAGGGCCATCGCCGCCAGCTGCGCCATTCCAGGTATTTTTCCGCCGATCACGATCGGCGATTCCAAATTAATTGATGGAGGGTGGGTCAATCAGGTTCCCGTCGAGCCGTTGATTCATCGGGGAGCCGACTTTGTGATCGCCGTCGACGCGTCCGAGGCCCCCGCCGAGATGCGGGAGCTTGCAAGCGGGCTCGACATCGTCCTCCGCGCCGGTGAGATCACCCGGAAGATATTGTCGACCGCGCAGCTGGCCAAGGCCGACCTGGTGATCCGTCCAGATGTCGGAAAGCTTCACTGGTCCGATTTCTGGCGGGTCGAAGAGGTGATCCAAAGGGGAGAAGAGGCGGCGCGGGCGCAGGTGGAGGAGCTGAAAAGGCAGCTTTGGAAAAAAAAGATGAAAAAGCTGCTGATGATTAAGGCGTGAGGAAGGGCCATGCGGATTGCGGAGCGGGGAGTGCGGGATAAAAGCCGAAAAGAGAGCGCCGTCACCGGGGCCGATGTTCAACCCTGTTTGGGGCGTTATTGATGCCGAAGTGGGAGTACCGGACGGAGCGACTCGCCGCGGTGCAGATAGACAATCAACTCAATTTCCTCGGCTCCCAGGGATGGGAACTGGTTCAGGTGATCCATCAGCCCGAAGAGTCTTATCCCTTCCTCTGCATTCTGAAGAAGCGCTCCGAGGAGGGCTTTGATTGAGGAACATCGCCCTCTCCCTCCTTTTTTTCTTCTCCGCCTGGAACGCCTGGCCGGGCGATCGATTTTTTACGACCGGTCGCATTGCCTGGCTGGTCCTCTTCGTCTGTCTCTCCGCCACCCTGATCGACCGATGGGTCCGCGCGCCGGTGCGAACCGCGGCGATGCGATGGGAAGCGTTGGTCCTCTCGCTCCTGTTCATCAATGCCGTCACCCAAGAGACCGGCGACCTCTCCTCCTACTTTAATCTCCTCTATCCCCTCCCGATTTTAGTTGCTTCTTTTTATTTGAGTTTTTTTAAGAGCATGCTGGCGATCTCCGGCATCCTTCTTTTGGAAGGGGTCCGCCTCCGGGTCGCCCCGCCGATCGAAGGCTTTCCGGGACAGGCCGCCTTCTTCCCGTTGGTGTTGATCCTCATCCCGATCATTGTCCGGGGGGCGCTCCGCTCTTTTTACCGGGAGCGGGAGGCTTTTCGAAAGAGAATCGACCGGGAGCGGCGGCAGGCGGAGCCGTCCCCTCCGGAGATCCTGCAGAAGGCGGAGCTCGCCCGTCTTTCCAAAGAAGAAGAGAAAGATGAGGCGCAGGCGCTGAATCAGCGGATGGAGGCCCATCTGGAGCATCTGCTGCAGCTGTTTCTGGCGGGCCGGCCGCAGGCGCATCGCGCGGTGCTGCTTTGGTATGACCGCGAAGGGGAGTCGCTCTGGATTCGGGCGGCGCAGGGGAAGCAGGCGCCGCTCGGAGTGGATCGGCAGAAGATGATTCCGATCGGAGAGGGGCTGCTCGGCTGGGTCGCCCGGGAGCGGCGCGTCGTGTCGATCGCCGATCTGAGAAATCAAAAAGGGGCGCTCGACTATGATGACGGCTCCGTCACCCCCTATTCCCTCTTGGCGGCGCCGGTGCTTGATCACGACCTGTTCGAAGGGCTCCTCTGCGTCGACAGCCTGGCCGATCATGCCTTCTCTCCTCAGGACGAAGAGATGATTCGATTGGTCGTCGAGGAGATCGTCACGGTCTTCCGTTACTTTCGAGAACAGCAGCAGATGAGCCAGCGGACGCGGGTCTACTCCGCCCTCCTGGAGATCAGCGAAAGCCTCGGCTCCCGGCTCGACCTCGATCACCGCTTGGAGATCACCGCCGAATCGTGCAAGACGATCATCGACTACGATCGCTGCTTTATCTTCCTGGTCGAGCCGGGGGAGCGGAAGATGACGGTGAAAGCGGTCAAGGGATACGATCCATCGATCGTCGGTTACCCCTTCGCCTTGACGAACGGGTTGATCAGCCTCATCGTGAAGAACCGGCAGGTGCTCCTCTTCTCCCACTTGGCCGCCCAGCCGAAACAGCAGCAAAAAATTTTCCCCGACGGCTGCAAGATCGACGTCACCTGTCAATCTTTTCTCGGTCTGCCGTTGATCATTGAAGATCGGGTGATGGGGCTGGTTCTTTTTCTCTCGGATAAAGAGAATGCGTTTACCAACTATGACCGACATGTCCTCTCGATTCTCTGCAACCATGTGGCGACCTCCATCGCGGAGGCGCAGGCCCACGCAAAGGTAGAGCAGCTGGCGATCACCGACGGGTTGACCGGGATCTTCAACCACCGCCGTTTCCAGGAGCGGCTGCAAGAAGAGTTTATCCGGAGCGGCCGGACGGCCGATCCGTTCTCGGTCTTGATGATCGACATCGACTATTTCAAAAAGATCAATGACACCTTCGGGCATCCGGCCGGCGATGCAGTGTTAAAAACGGTGGCGAAGCTGCTGATGAAGCTGGTCCGGCGGCTCGATGTCGTGGCGCGATATGGCGGTGAGGAATTCGTCGTGCTCCTGCTCAAGTCCGATTCGAAGCAGGCGTTCCAGATGGCCGAGCGGATCCGAAAGGCGATCGAGGCGGCCCCGGTCGATTGGCAGGGACAAAAGATCGCCGCCACCGTCAGCATCGGCGTTGCCGCCCACCCGGAAGACGCCACCAAGCGCGAAGATCTCATCGCCTCTGCCGACCGCGCCCTCTATGCCTCCAAGAGAACCGGCCGAAACCGCTCCACCCTCTACAAAGAGCTGACGCAAGATATGTATGAGGTCGAGTAAAATCCCCTGCCTTGCCATCAGGTAATTCCTGATTTTCCGAAAAGTCGCTCCAATCATGCTAAATTTAAGAAGCCGCAGGAGAGGAGACCCTCCTCTCAATCGAATCCTGTGGTGAGCGCTCTCTCCCTTGAGGAACGATATGTCTGTGGAAGTTCCCCTTTCCGGACCGCTTCGCGAAGGTCACCTGGCGTCGATTTTTTCGAGCCTTCAGAAAAAACAGGCGACCGGTATTCTCCGCGTTCGGTTGAACGACGTCGAAAAAACCGTTTATATGAGTGAGGGCAAAATTATTTTTGCCACCTCCCGTTATCCCGACGATCGTCTCGGCCTGCTGCTGCTGAAGCGTGGAAAGCTGACCTATCTCCAATATGAAACGGTCGTTCAAATTTATGAGGCTTCTCTCCGGGACAATCCGCGGCTCCGTCAGGGGACCATTCTGTTGAAGCAAGGGTTCCTCACCCCGAAAGAACTCTATGACGCCGTGATGGCGCAGGCGACAGAGATCATCCTGGGGCTGTTTACCTGGACCGACGGCGATTATCAATTCAAGGAATGTCTGCTTCCCTCCCGGGAGCTGATCACCCTCAACATTAGTACAGCCACATTAATCCTCCAAGGGATCCGCCGGATCACCGACTGGACCCGGCTGGCCGGCGGCCTTCCCCCGTTTGATCGGATCTTGCAGCTGACGAAAGATCCGAAAGAGCTCTTTCAGATGGTCCATCTGGAGCCCGATGAAACGGCGCTGCTCAGCCGTCTAAACGGGATGACGATTCGGGAGCTCCTGATCGGCTCTTCGCTCCCCGCTTTTGAAACGCTGCGGCTTCTCTACTTCTTCGTCTCGGTCGGCATCGCGGAGGTAACCGAATCAACCCCGGAATCGTTCTCCTCGTGGGAAGAGCGATATTCGACGACTCAGCGCATTATTACCGAAGAGATCCGAGCGACGATCGACGAGAAAGAGCGCCACCCGGCTTCCAGCATCGATCAGATCCGGGATGCCTACCGAAAGCTCGGATCTCAAAACTATTATGAAATTTTGGGGGTCGGGGAGCAGGCGACTCGGGAAGAGATGAAGCGCGCTTATTACCGCCTGGCGAAGGTCTACCATCCCGACCGCTACTTCGAAGAATCGATGCGGGAATTAAAGGGGGAGCTCGAGACGTTGTTCGAGAAACTGAAAGAGGCATATGATGTGTTGATCAGCGATCAAAGTCGAGCGCTTTACAACGCTCGGCGGTTGGATCCGCCGAATCCCAATCCGGCGAGGCCGGTGACCGCCGCCGAGCAGGCGGAGCGCTCCTTCAACGACGGGAAGCGGGCCTACGAGGCGAAAGATTATCTCAAAGCGGTGGAGCGTTTTGAGGCGGCGGCGCGGATCATGCCGAACAATCCGCTCTATCTTGGCGCTCTCGGCAAAGCGCTCCTCTTTTTCCCCGAGCGGCTCCGCCGCGCCGAGATGGCTTTTCAGCAGGCGGTCACGATCGATCCGAGCCGGGTCGACGATGCCGTCGAGCTCGCCCGGATCTATGAAGGGCAGGGGATGATCCGCCGGGCGGTAAAGATCTACGAAGAGGCGTTCACGCGGGCGCCGGAGCACCCGGCGGTTAAAGAAGGCCTCTCCCGCCTGAAGGCAAAGGTTTAAGCACTTTCCACCGAGCGTTATTCCTGGAAAGTCCGCCCGAATCGGTACGCCTCACGATTTTAAATGGTCCCGCCCGATCCGGTCAGGTCCGGCGGCCCGGTTGTCTGACCGGTTACCAGAATCGTCCCCGAATCGGCCACCGCGACGAAGAGCGCTCCAGAGGAGGCAATGCCATTGAGAGAGCGGGTCGTCCCGGACGCCTGCCCGAACCAGTTGGCGCCGTCCACTGAGGCGAGGATGGTGCCTGAATCTCCGACCGCAATAAATCCGGCCTGCGAAGAGGCGACCGCTTTGAGCGACACCGTCGTTCCGGAAGTTTGGGCGTTCCAGGCGATCCCGTCGGGAGAGGTGAGGAGGGTGCCTCCATCCCCCACGGCGACAAATGCGCCGAACCAAGTCACACCTCTGAGCGACTGACCGGTCCCGGAGGCTCTGGCGGTCCAGGTCGTCCCATCGGGAGAGGTGAGAATTGTTCCGGCCTCTCCGACGGCGACAAACTGGGTGCCGGACCAGACGAGCCCATAGAGGGCGCGGGCGGTCCCGGAGGCTTGGGCGGTCCAGACAAATGCATCGGGCGAGGTCAAAACGGTCCCGCCATCCCCGACGATCACCGCCTGGCTGTTGGTCCAGGTAATCGCGTTCAGAGCCTGGGTGGTGTTGGATGGGAAGGAGGACCATGTAATCCCGCCGGGGGAGGCGAGGAGGGTGCCGGAATCTCCGACCGCGACATACTTCGATCCGGCGCGGGTCACCCCTTTGAGCAAATGGCTGTCTCCGGATGCGGCCGGTCCCCAAAAGAGGCCGTTGGATGAGATGAGGATGGTCCCGGCCTCTCCGACGGCGACAAACCCGCTTCCGAACCAGGTGACATTGGTCAGCTTCCAGGTGGTTCCTGCCGTTTGATCTGTCCAGGTTATAGCATCGGGAGAGCTGAGGATGGTGCCCGAGGACCCGACTGTAATGAACTGGGTGCTCGACCCGGCGATGGCGATCAGGAGGACATGGGTCACCGGCGGTTGGGTCGTCCAGGTGATGCCGTTGGGAGAGGTAAGCACCGTGCCGACATCTCCGACCGCAATGAATTGGCTTCCGGTCCAAATGACCCTTGCCAGGGTATTAGACGTTCCCGAAGCTTGCGGGGTCCAGCCGATGCCGTCGGAAGAGGTGAGAATCGTTCCCCCGCTTCCGGTCGCCACGAACTGGGTCCCAGAGCCTGTTACCCCAACCAGGAACGTATCTATTCCGGACGTTCGGTTTGTCCAGGTCGTTCCGTCCGGGGAGGTCAGGAGGGTCCCCTTGTCTCCAACCGTAATAAATTGACCTCCCGACCAGGTGATGCCATTGAGGTTGTTGGCCGTCCCGGAGGTTTGAAGATCCCACTTCTTGCCGTCCGGAGAGGCAACGATGAGGCCGTCGGTTCCGACTGCGATAAACCGGCTGCCGGACCAGGCGACATCGTTTAAGAGGCCTGCTATGTGAGGGAGTTGACTCGTCCAGGTGATGCCGTCCGGAGAGGTCAGGATAGTGCTCAAATTTCCAACCGCAACGAATTGGCTTCCGGCCCAAATAACGCTATAGAGGTTCAGCGGTGTTCCCGACGCACGAGGGGTCCAGGAGACCCCGTCCAAAGAGCTCAGGATGGCGCCGTTGTCTCCGACCGTCACAAAGATCGCGCCGGACGAGGCGATCCCTCTGAGGCCGGTCACTACGGTCGCTTTTTGAATCGACCAATTCCCTCCTGGAAGGACGGTCCCCGGGCCGGAGGTCCCGCCACCACCGCCACTGCCGCCCCCGCTTCCGCAGGCGGAAAAGAAGAGCGAGGCGGTGAGAAGGATTGTCCATCGCGTGATCCGGTTTTTCATAAGGCCGTACCTCTCCGAGTGTTGCGAATGATCCTATCGCTGATCAATAACATAGGCCATTGTATACCTTTGCATCGTTCATTTTAAAGAGATTTCAGACAGCGATTTTTTTTCGTCCTCAGTGCGGGGGCGTTCCTCCGTCTCCTTTTGGCCCTCGGCAGAGGAGGGGGTCTGGGTCGGTCTCAGCGCGCTCCCTTTAAGGCGGCGCGAATTTTCATGAAGAGGCCGCATAAAAACGGGGCAAAGAGGAGTAACACGGAATGAAGGGGCGAGTGAACGGATCATCACTCGCCCCTTTGATGAAAGGAGATCGTCGGCTTCGCCCTTACCCCGGCGGTGGGGGCGGGAAGACGACCGACTGCCGTCCGAAGAGGATGTAGCGCGGGTCGAACCGCGTTCCGGTGGCGGGGGGTGTGTTGTTCACGATGTTATAGACCAGCGCTGAGAAGAGGTTCGGGTTTGGGCCGGCCTGGCGGACGGTGAGGTAGTCGCCCCAACGGTTGTTCGAGGCATCGCTGATCCGCGGCGCCCAGACGACGAAATCGCCGAGAATTCCGACCGCCGAGCTCGCCTCGAACTTGTTTCCCCCTCCCCAGGCGAGCGCGATGCCGACCTCGGCACCGAGGTTCGTGGCGAGCGAGGGGTAGGCAAAGGCGTGGTCGGGGTTCCAGACCTGCGTCTGCTCGATGACCGAGAAGTTGTTCCCATTGATCTTCACGATCTGAATATGAGGATGGGGGAATCCACCGCCGCGCCCCGCCATCCAGGCGAACCAGAGCTCGCGATCCAACGCGAGGGTGCCGCGCCGGGCCGCGCCGATGACGGCGCCGCCTGGGAAGCCGAACGAGAGCCAGTTGACCCCGCTCGGCGTGATCGAGCTGTAGTCACTATTCGGCCAGCTATTGATGTTGACCGTCCTCCAGAAGTAGGTATTCGAGCCCTCGTGTAAATTGAAAATCTGCATTTGGCTCGTATTGAGATGGCCGGCCCAGAAGATTTCATCCCCGGTATTTTGGGAGAGGTGGCCGCCGTAGGCCGACCCGGAGTTGGCCGGATTGGTATAGTCGAAGTGGATGGTGACTCCGTCGCGCAGCTCGGCGAGCGGAATCCGGACGACCAGGAGGCCGGTTCCGACCTGATCGACGCTCAAATAGAGATTGTTGGCACCGACCGACATGTCGGGATAGTCCATGAATCCATTGCCCATGTTGAACGTGGCCGATCGAAGATCCCAATAGGTCCAGGCGGTCCCGCCGCTGTTGATGATGTCCTGCGGGCTCGCCGAGGCGATCCGGAGCATGTTCGGCCCGTTCAGATTGCCTGGGACCGGTCCCCAGAACTGCATCAACCAGATAAACCGGTCGATCTGGGGCGCATATTGGATCACCTGATCGCAACACAACCCGCCGTCGATGCGATTGCCGCTGGCGTCGGTCGTCGGCCCGCTCGGGAAAATCGTCGTCGGGTCGAGCGCCTTGAAGGTGGCTCCGCCGTCGGTGGAGAGGGCGGCGAAGGTGTTGCCGGTCGCCAAGACGACGTTCCCACGGCCGCTCGCGCCGCTCATGTCAGGCGGACTCCCGGAGAAGGAGACCTTGTTGCCGAAAGGGGTATCGACGGCAAAGACAACCGGATCATTCACCGCTTGGGCGGTTACCTTGCCGAGCGGTTTCCCCACGCCGGGTGAAGGCGTTGTGGAGAGAAGGTTGACGGAGATGCCGTTGTTCGACGGCGACAACGTTCCCCGAAGCTCCCCGCGCGGAATGCGCGGCACCGACTGCTCATTCCGTCCTTCATCCGAGAGGATGTCGAAGTGAGGGAAAGGGGCGCCTTTGATGCTCTTCGGGAGAGAGAGACCGGTGTTCACGATGGCTGACCCGGGCTGCGTGTTACAAGGTCCTCCGGCGCTGACATGGACCGGGAAGGTTAAGCTCGCCGTGTTTCCATCCGAATCGGTTACGGTCACGGTCAGTGTATAGTCGCCCGCGGTCCGAGCCGAGAAATCGGCGGAGACGCCGTGCGGCGTCAACGTGAAGTCGGCGCCCGCCGGAGAGGAGGCGACCGACCAGCTCTCGGTCAGCGGTCCGCCGTCGGCATCCTCGGCGGTGACGGTCACCGTAAGAAACTCGCAGGTCCTGATCAATTTGGATGGATCAAAGGTCAGTTTTGTAATGACCGGAGGTTGCTCCGTGGTGACGATGACATCCAATCCGCCGCTGGCGGCACTGCACAGGAGCGCCAGGGTGATCTCGGTCGTCTTTCCGGCCGACCCCGTTGCGGAGGCCGAAGCAACGGCGCAAGCTTTTGTTGGATTACCTGCATCGTCCAAGGGGGTGGCGGTAATGGTATAGGCGCCTGGATCCAGAACAAAGAAAGCGTCCCCGCCCGGTTGGGTGTGCAAACTGCCGGGCGGGGTAATCTCGGTCGGATGGATCGTCTGCGTCGCAATGATATTGGTTCCTTGAGAGACATCGAGGCGAATGGAGGCGACGCCGGTGTCGGTGTCGAGGGCGAAGAGGGCCTTCATCGTCCCCTGGCCCGAGGCGGCCGACCCGCCCTGGCCGACCCCGCCGCTGCCGCTACAAGCAAACAGGAAAAAAGCGATTGCAAGATAGAACGCCACGGTTTTCGTCTGTCTCATGGAAGTCGAGCTCCTATTGTTTTTGGCCGGTCATTAGAACTTTAAAGAACTTTAAAAACGGTTCGATCTTGCATCCAAACGGTCGACTCTCCGGTTTCTTTTCTCCTGTAATGAAGAGGACCGTCGCAGAATTCTCGGGTTTGATGTCGAAGGTCTTTCCAGAAAAGAAAGAGCCCAGGGATTGAAAATATCCCCTGGGCTCTTTTAAGAAGGCGAAAAAAGAAGGCTTAGTTGAAATTGTCTTTGCCGTCGTGTCCATCGTAGACGGCCCTCCATGGCCAACCTACCCGGTATCACTTAGGAACTCATTCATGGAAATTAACACGGCCGGAATAAAGATGTCAATTAAAAATATGTCTTGAAGGAAACCTTCAGCACACGCTACTGCAAAGCGTTGAGCTTCAATCCTTGCAAACAATGCTGCTAATATCAAATTGATATATACTTTCTCGGATGCTGTTACAAATGCCTCAAGCCAAGATCAAGAAGATGTAAAAAGTGGGGAGCCATCTCAGGCCAAAGATTTGTCTGACCCATTGTCATTTTAGGACTGTCCCGCCCGCATCCTTCCAGCGTCCTCAGGGGGGGGCTTGGAGGGAAGAATGTCTTTCCAAAATTCCATAAGAGAGTGGGTCGATTTAAGACATGAAAACAGACACCGTCCTTGCGCGCTCCAGGAATCAGTGAGATCGGTTGATCAGGTCAAACATCCGCGCCACGTCTGGCCCGCAGGTATTGGCCAGACAGCCGAGCCCCCAGCGCTCTTCAATCGTTGCCAGCAGTGAGTAGTGGTTGTAGACCGTGTCCGATCTGCGTGAGGGAGGGGGGGTGTGCGAGATGACCAACATCAGGACATGTCCGCCCCCCGGGTCGCCATTGCAGCATCCGGGTGTCGATTCTTTGGTTGAAGCCTCGCTTTCATCCCAAGTAATAAAGATGACGGAGTTCTCCGTCCAGGCTTTCGACGCCATGATCTTCTCGACCCAGCTCTTCAGAAATGCGTCTCCGGAGGAGATTAATTGCGGCCGGTTGTCATAGCTGCACCGATCGCTCTTGGGACCGGGATGTCCGTGCATGTCGTTGCATTGATCGGGACTGATCCAGGAGAAGTCGGCTACGTCGCCGGAGGCGAGATCGGCGTCGAGGGCAGAGAGGTCGACAATGTGTGCCATCCGCGCCGGGTTCGTCTGCACATCCCGATAGGAGACGAATGGGTTGTGTTTCCGTACATACTGCCGGTTCCCGCACGCGCCGGCCAACTTGTTCCCGCCGCACAACGAGAGCGACTGTTGATAGTCTCGCCAGGTCTTCCCCGCCTCTTCCATCTGATCGACCAGATTCCGGACATCCAGCGTTACATCCCCGTTGTCGGTCACACCGTGCGTCGATCCCGAGGTGGCCGCGATATAGTTCGGCTGACTCGGATGGGAGATACCATAATAATGGGTTGCCACCCCATACAACGAGACGGCCGCGTTAATCCAGGGCGCATTCGGGTTGCCGATCAAGGTTTCATAGCGGGTGTTCTCCATCATAATAACAAACAGATGGGGGAGGGCCTTCGGACCGGCCTTTTTCTGATCCATCGCCCACGCCGGATCAATGGATCGGCTCATAGAGAGCGTGATTCCGAGGATCATGATAACGGTGAAGCGCTTCATATCGGCCTGATCGGGTATAATATTCAAATCGCGTTTTCTATTTTATCAAAATAATAGATCGGAATATCCGGTTTTCTGCTATTTGATCTCGATATTCTTTTCTAATGTTAGCTGCCTTACAGTTAGGCCCTCCCGAAAAGGTTAAAATTTTGGGATTTTTCTTAATTCATTTGTCTTAATTCAACAGAACATGTGGACGCGTCGTCGACAACTCACTTTATAAGGAAATGAAATGAAAAGAGTGCAGGAATGGTTCGTCGGAATCGTTATTTTACTTCTCTACATTCTCTATAGCGGATCGGCCCTCGCCCAGACGATTTGGTGGGATACCGGGATGGTGAAGCTGCGGCAGGAGAACGGAGGCGCAACCGGCGATCCGATCCCCGCCGGCGCCGATCGGTGTACCGCCGACGGATGCAGCCGGGGAGGGGTGAACCTCTCCGCGGCGAGGAATGAATTCGAGCCGTTTCAAATTTTTATCGCCGCGACCGGTCCGGCGCTCTCCAAGGTCGATGTCACCCTGACCGATCTGAGCGACGGCAAGGGAAATAATATCGCGGCACTGGCCAATGGCCGGCCGAAGAATATGGTAACCTATCGCGAACATTATCTCTCGATCGCTCCGACACGGCTCTCCTCGGTGGAAGCGAAGCCGGGGCTCTGGCCGGATGGGCTGGTTCCGAAAATAGACGAGTATTTCGGCGAGGTGCGGCGGATGCCGGGCGAGAGCACCCCCGCTTTTCCGTTCACGGTCGCGGCAGGTCGAAAACAGGGGGTGTGGGTCGATCTCTATGTGCCGCCCGGAACCCCCGCCGGTCTCTACAGCGGGAGCGCGGAGGTGACGGTCGGGGGGAAGGTCGCCGCGACGATCCCGATCCGGCTGACCGTTCACGATTTCGACCTCCCCTCCGTCCCGACCTTAAAAACCGCTTATTCGGTCGGTATGGGAGAGGCCGCTTCGGGCCATTATGGGACCAGAGATCTCTCCAACGCCCGATATTGGGAGCTGATCTGCCTCTATACGAAAGAGATGCTGCTTCACCGTCTCTCAAACAGCAACGTCATCTGGCCGGCGCCGGCTTGGAACAGCAGCCTCGGTAAAATAAACTGGTCGCTCCCGGCGATCTCAACCAGCTGCAATCAGCGCTATCCGCAGTTTCTGACCGGAGGAAACCCCAATCTGCTTCCCAATGGAAAGCTGCCGAATGCGAAGGTCGCGCGTGCGCGGCTGCGCGATGGAACGGGGCTGAGCACGACCGATGTCAACTCGGCCGCCTATTATCAGGATTACATCAAGCATATCGACAATATGGGTTGGAAGGCCCAGCTCTTTTATTTCCTCTGGGATGAGCCCCCTTATCCCTCCATCGGCGGGGTGCGCCGGTGCGATAAAAAGTACAACGGCGCGGCGAGCAGCGCCTGGCCGGGCATTTACAAGAAGGCGAAGTTTTTTAAAGATCATGAAATCGACATCCCGCTGATGGTTACCACCAGCCGGCAGGCGATTGAGGACTGTTTTACGAATCATCTGAAGGTCCCCGACTATACAAAATACCTCGATATCTGGAGCGTTCCGAATACCTGGATGAATGGAAAGCCGAAGAATGCCTTCCCGTTCAACACGAATCTTCGGAAGAGCTATGACGCGATCATCACCCCCGGCAAGGAGCTCTGGTGGTATCAGGCCTGCGGCAGCCACGGCTGCGGCGGGTCGGAGACCGGCTATCCCTCTCCGATGGTCGATCTGCCGGCGATCTACAGCCGCGTCTATGAATGGCTGACCTATCAATATCAGATCGGCTCCGCGGCAGAGGGCCCTTCCACCGAGCTCTATTTCGAGACTCTTTATGCGTTTGCCTGGCCGAGCAACGATCCCTGGGAGAACCTCTATTACTTCACCGGGAACGGGGACGGCACCTACTTTTACCCGGGCCGTCCGGACAAGATCGGCGGCACCCACCATATTCCGATCCCCAGCATTCGCCTGAAGATGCTTCGAGAAGGAATTGAAGACTATGAGTACCTTGCCCAGGTCGAGGCGAAGAAGAACCGGCAGGGGGTCGACGGAAAGGCATGGATCAAGGCGAACATCCTGAATCCCTACCTGACGGCGATCGATCCGGCCGATGGGGAGGTGAAGCTCTCCACCTACATCTGGAATAAAAACCCAGGAAGCATCACCTCTGCGGCCGGTCTTCTGAGAGCAAGAGAGGAATTGGCCAAGGTCCTCGCCTCGTCGCCCGTTTCTAAGCCGGATCAGGAAGACGGCGGGATTTCTTCGAGCGATTCTTTCGACCGGGAAAACAGCAGCAGCCTGGGAAGCATGTGGAACGTTTATCTCCCCGCCTTTGAGATCAATAGCAGCCAGGTTCGAAACCGGGATACCGCCAGTCAGGCGGCGCTGCGGAATGTCGATCTCGGTTCCGACCAGGACGTATCAGCCGATTGCAAGGTGACCGCCGCCGGCAATAGCTGCGGGGTGATGGCCCGATGGTCGGACGCCGACAATTATTACTACGTGCGGCTGGATCCCGGTCTGGGAAATGTCGCTCTCTTCAAAAGGGTGAATGGCGTCTATAGTCGATTGGGGGTTGCGGACGAGCCGATGCAGTACAACAGCTACTATCGGCTTCGTCTGGTGGTGAGGGGGACGACGCTCGACGTTTACTTTGCCGATCAATCAACTCCGGCAATCGCCGTCACGGATGGTTCATTGGCAGCCGGCCATTATGCCGGATTCCGCTCCTACGCAGCCGCCCCCTTCACCACCTACTTCAACGACTTCAAAGCGGCGACACCGTAAGGGGCGCCTTTTTGAGATGAGAGGGAAGGAGATCGGATCTTTCGATAAGCGCGTTCAGGAGGTCGGAGGAGGTTTTTAGGGGAAACCCGAAATAGACGAAGGAACGGTATTTGAGTGGTTCGGCAATCGAGTGAACGGGTGAATCGCTACCCCGCGACCTTTTCCAACTCTTTCGCCAGCGCGTCGATCCGCCCGACCGCCTTCGGGTCGAGTTTTTGGATCGACTCCCGGAGGGAGTCGATTTCAGTTTGAAGCGGGGCGAGGTTTTTCTTCTGCGTCTCGGGGGCGAGCGAGATCGCTTTGGTGATCCGCTCTTTGGCCTTTCCCGCCTGGGCCACCGCCTCGCCGAAGTTCTTCTCTTTGAGATCGTTTCGCGCCGACATCAAAAATTCGCGCGCCTCAATCAGGTTCAGACGGACGCGCATCGAATAGACCTCTGATTCGAGCCCCCGCGTCTTTGTGAACAACTCCTCTCTCAGAGTCGAGTAGCTCTTCTTGACCTCTTTGGTTCCGGCGGTGCCGTAAAAATAACCTGCGCCAAACGCGACCGCCAACAAAAAGAGGGTGAAGATCGCTCGGAGCATCGGCTACACCCCGGCTTTCTTCGGTAATTTTCCTTCCCCTTCCCGGAGAAGGCGGTTCACACTTCCCGCGGCATAGGTTCGAACCGACGCATCGGGGTCTTTCAACCCCTCCTTCAGAATCGAAAGGGCCTCCGGTCCGCCGATCTCTCCGATCGCCCGGACGACCGCGATGCGAACCCGCTGCGCATCATCTCCCATCGCTTTCTTCAGCAGCGGCAGGGCCTCTTTCCCGCCGACTTTGCGGAGCGATCCGACGGTAAAATGGCGGACCGCATAGTCGCTCTCGCCGAGGGCGGCTTGATACACCGGAAGGGAATTTTTCCCAAGGCGCTGAAGCCCTTCTGCGGCGGAGACGCGAACGATCGCATCAGGGTCCTTTAACATCTTTTCCAGCATCGGAGCCGCTCTCGGATCGCCAAGCTTGCCGAGCGAGGTGGCGGCGGCGCCGCGGACGGCGGTATCGGCATCCGCGGTCGCCTTCGCAAGCGGATCGAATTCTTCGGGGGTGACGATCTCCCCCATCGCCTCGGCCGCATACATCCGCAACGTGGCATCTTTGTCGGCGAGCATCTTGGCCAGAAGCGGGACCGCCTCTTTTCGCTTGGTCCGGCCGAGGGCGGCGGCGCCGGCGGAACGGGCCGGTCCGTCGAGCTTGGGGACACTCTCCACCACCTGCGCGAAGGCTTTCTCATCGCCGTTTTTCGCCATGGCGGCGAGCGCGAAGAGCTTCACGGTCGGCTCGCTGTCGGAGGTGAAGCTGGCCAGAAGGTTATTGATGTCCACCCCGGCGGGGACCTTCTTCCCTTCGGCCATGTCGTCGAGCGACTTGACGGCGGCGACGCGAACCATCCCTTCGGGGTCTTTTCCGGCCGCCAGGAGGAGCTTGAGCGCCTCCGGCCCGCCGAGTTGGCCGAGCGCTTCCACCGTAAAAAAGCGGACAAAGGGGGCGCCGTCTTTCAGCCCCGGCACGATCATCGGGATTTCGGCCGGGTCGCCGATCTCGCCGATCGCTTTGACCGCGGCGCTCCGGATGAAGTAGTTCTCGTGCGCCAGCGAGCTCTTGATGATTCCGAGGCTGATCTCCCGAAGGAGCGGCGGGGCGAGGTTCGGATATTTTTTCTCGACCTGATCGTAATCGTTGAACGCCCCTTCCACCTCTCCCTGCGCCATCGAGGCGAGCACTTTGAGACGATGGGCCGGAACGGAGGTCGGCTGCTTATGAATGACCGATTCGCTCAAAGCGACCGCTTGGCTGAAATCTTTCTTCTCATAGGCCGCCTCGGCCTTGGCGATCTCTTGGTCGGCCGAGCCGCTGCAGCCGAACTGAATCAGGGCGAGGCCGCAGACGGTCGATGCGATCCAGGCGAGCGAGGCGAGCCATGCGAGCCGGTGCCGTGTGCTTTTTTTCATTAAATTGAACTCCTTCGAAAATTCGGGAAAGGAAACTGTTCTCATTCGGCTATCGGCGTCGGAGGAAAGAGTAGACCAGGGCGAGCGCCGGGAAGACGATCAGCGTGCTTAACATGATTCCGGCCGGGGTGTTAAAACTGCGGACCAGGTTACTATAAAGCAGGGTCATTGTCACGATAAATCCGGCCAAGACAGTCCGATAAGCAAGCTTGTAGATTTTGGTCAAAATGCCGGTGAGGTCTTCCGAATTCATCCGGGTCCGGAACTGTCCGGTATTCCCCATCTCCAAAAAATCACGAAGGGCGACGGGGAGGTCGATCAGGGCGATCAGGATCTCCTTCCCCCGCGAGAGGAGCTCGGCGGTGAGATTCGGCATGCCGACGAACTTCTTCGCATACGGCTCCGCGATTTCGATGATGTTCAGGTCGGGATCGAGCTGCGAGCAGAGGCCGTTGAGCATGCCGGCGGTCCGTCCGACGAGGATAAAGTGGTTCGGAACCTGAAGCATCGGATAGACATGGAAAAGGGTCTCGAGGTCCCGTGCGACCTGTGTCAGGGTAATGCGCTTAAAGGCGCGCGGGGAGATGTCCCGGTAGCGGTCCATGAAGAAGCGGACGACATTTTCGACGTCGTCCATCCGCTCGGTCCGGGCGATGAAGCCGAGGTCGAGCAGCGCCCGCGCGATCCCGGGGATGTCCCGGTCGATGATCGCGATGATCATCTTCTCCATCCCCCGGTGGACGCCGGCATCGATCTGCTGCATCAGTCCGAAATCGACGAAGACGAGCTGCGGTCCCGGCCGGACGAACAGATTTCCCGGATGGGGATCGCCGTGAAAGAAGCGGTGCTGCAAGATCTGCTTCATGTACGATTCGACCAGGAGGGTCGCGACCGCTTTGCTGTCGATCCCGGCGCGGCGGATCTCTTCGATCCGGCTGATCTTGATCCCCTCGACAAACTCCAGCGTCAGGATCCGTCCGGTGGTGTATTTCCAGACCACCGGCGGGACGATGATCCGCGGGTCGGCTGAGAAGTTTTTATGAAAGAGCTCCGCCTGCCGGGCCTCGACGAAGTAGTCGAGCTCTTTGTGGACGATCTTCGAGAATTCGGTGTAGAGGACATCGAACCGGATGTTCGTCATCACTTTCTGCAGCGCCCAGACGATCCACTGCAGCGCCCGGAGGTCGGTCTCGACGATCTGCTCGATCTCCGGATATTGCACCTTCACCGCGACCCGCCGGCCGTCCTCGCGCAGCGTCGCCTCATGCACCTGCCCGAGCGACGCCGAGGCGAGCGGGACCGGGTTAAACGTCTCGAAGAGCGATTCGGGGGGGGCGCCGAACTCTTGAACGAAGCGCTCCCGGATCGTCCGATAGGGCGCCGGCGGAACTTGATCTTGCAGCAGCGAGAGGGTCTGGGTGTAGGCGTCGGGGAGAAGGTCGACCCGCGCGCTCATGAACTGGCCGACCTTAATCAGCAACCCCTTCAGCGAGAGGGCCGCCTCTTTGATTCGAACGGCGTTTTTCCGGTGGAGATCCTCCTGCCAGGCGAGCGCCTGCGTCCGCGGAACAAATGAGGCGGCGAGCCGGTGGAAAAAATAGCTGAAGAAGATTCGGGAGGCGAGCCAGAGAATCCGGAAAGCCCGGCGCCGGAGGTAGAGCTCCTCCGCAATCGGCGTCGGCGGGACGTTTACTGGATCGGAACCGGAAGGGAGCGGCTCCTCCGACAGAGGCGCCGGACCGGCGGCCGGATCGGTTTCTGTTCTGATTGTCACATCGACCTCACAGAAAAGCAGCCCATCTTAGCAAGATTGCCTTAAAGGTTCAAGGGAGAGGGGAAGACCTCGGAACCGGTCTCCCGAAGTGGCCTGCTTCAGGTCGTGGGGAGGTCGGCCCCTCCGCCGCCGCCGTTGCATCTCCAGGACGCAACAATCTGCAACAATCTGAAAGACGACCGACCTCCGCAATGCGCAGACCGATTGCGCTCGTTCGTTCTTCATCCATTTATCATCGATCATTTAAGCGTTTCGTAAGCGTTTCGCGCCGCGCGTTCATTTGACAAAAATTGGAATGTGTGCGACATTTTATACGTTTTTCGTCACTTCATTGTATCCCTTTTTGCACTATCCTTTATAAGGAGCGCCTCTCGGGTGAAGGCCATTCATCTCTTATCCAGATTGCCTTGGAAAAGATCGAGGTCCTTTTTGTCGATTGTCCCCCTCCTTTTTCTCCTTTTGCTCGCCGGCTTTTTGATTCCGCACGCCGTCTTCTCTGCGGAGACGGAGGACAGCGCCCGCTTCTTCGAAGGGCACGACTGGATGGAAAAGCATCAGCCGCAGAAGGCGATCCCGATCTTCGAGGAGGCCCTTCAAAAATATCCCGACAGCAAGGTGCGCGATTTGACCCTCTTCTGGCTCGGCCGCGCCTATGCCGAGACCGGTCAGGTGGAGAAGGGCCGCGGGATGTCGGCCGCGTTGGAGAAATCTTTTCCGGAGAGTCCGCTCCGGCCGAAGCTCGCGAAGGTTCTTGCTTCGAAAGAAGCGGCGCTGGCGCGGGCCGAGAAAAAGGAAAAAGAGAAGGAGAAGGAAAGAGAGAGGAGAGAGGCGAAGGCGGCCGCTTCGAAAGCGATCGCTTCCAAAAAGGAGCCGCCCGTTGTGGCGAAGGGAGAGCCGTCGGAAGAAAGAATCCCTTCCTCCCGCTCGGCCGCGCCGAGACAAGCGGAGGGGTTCATGCTGGTGATCCCTCAGGTGGCTGATTTGAAAATCGAGCCGGCGGCGGATGAGAAGCGGGGTTATCCCGGCGAGGAGGTGGAGTTTCCGATCGTGATCGCCAACCGGGGAAATGGGGAGGATTCATTCACCCTCGACTCGACCTTTCCGATCGAGTATCGCCCGACCTTTTATGCCGAGGAAGGGACCCGAGAGCCGATTCAGACGACCCCGGCGCTTCAGCCCGATCAATCGTTCCGGGCGCGCTTGAAGGTGCATCTCCCCCCGAACATGACTGACAATCAGAACAAGACGTTCGAGATCAAAGTCGCTTCCCGGTTCGATCGGAACAGTTTCCAATGGATCCGAAAAACGGTCGTCGCCTCGGCCCCCCTGCTGCTCGGGGAGTATCATACCGATAAAGAACATGCGCGGCCGGGCGAGGAGGTCCGCTACACGATTACGCTGCTCAATAACGGCGGCGCCGAGGCGCGCGACGTCCGCGTCCGCTACGCGTATCATCCCGCGCTGGTGTTTCTCTCCGCCTCCCCCGCGCCGGAACGGGTGGAGTCGGCCGGCCGGGCGATCTACTGGAACCTCTCCGGGATCAAATCGAAAGGAAACGAGAAGATCGAGGTCGCATTCAAGGTCGGGGATGAGACCGCCGCCGGACAGCAGATTCTCAACCGCGGCGTCTACATCGCCTCGGTCGGCGGAGAGGTGCCGTTCCTCTCGCCGCCGACTTCCGTGAGGCAGGTCGCCTCGCTCCGGCTGGAGGGGGCGAAAGAGGAGCAGCGGGTCGTCTCGGGGGATCAGATCTTCTTCCCCTTTACCTTGACCAATTTGGGGAACGGTCCCGATCAGTTTACGCTGAAGGCGGCCGGGGTTCCGTCCGATCGGTTGACCCTTTATTTCGACAAAAACCAAGACGGCCTTTACCAATCGGGCGAGCCGGAGATCGGGGAGACGCCGCCGCTCGGCACCCGCGAGAACGTGTCGATTTTGGTCGGGGTGAAGGTCCCCGCCGGCCGGGACGGGGAGCGGCTCGATGTCCGGCTGGAGGCGCAGTCGAAACAGGACGCCAAGGCGACGGTGACCGCTTCCCGCGCGCTGTTGTTGAGCCTGCCGATGGTGGTGGTTCAGACGCAGATGCAGTCGCGCGACTCTATCCCGGGCGGGGTGATTTCATACCAGGCGACGGTGACCAACACCGGATCGGGGCTGGCCCGCAATGTCGTCATCTCGGAGGTCGTCCCGCCGGAGCTGGAGTTTGTTCATGCCGACCCCGAGCCGACCGAAAAAGACGGCAAGCGATGGGTCTGGAAGATGAACGAGCTCGGGCCGCAGCAGAAGCGGACCTTCGCCGTCAGCGTCCGGATCCGAAAAGGGCTTTCGGCCGGAACGGTGGTTCAAAAGCAGACCGAGACGCAATACCAAGATCTTCATGGAAACCGGTATCCCTAACAGGATGTGAAGGCCGCCGATGTATCTCTCCTTTTTTGGGTTTAAAGAACCGCCGTTCAAGCTTGCGCCCGACCCGCGATTTTTTTTCTCCAGCAAAAAACACCAGGAGGCTTTCTCCCACATCCTCTATGGGCTGAAGGAGCGGAAGGGCTTCATCGTCATCACCGGCGAGGTCGGCACCGGGAAGACAACCCTCTGCCGGCTCCTCCTCTCCAAGCTCGATCCGTCCATCCGCACGGCCCTGCTCTTCAACCCCCAATTGACCCAGCTGGAGCTCCTCCAGAGCATCAACCAAGACTTCGGGCTCAAAGGGGAGGGCCAGACCAAAAAAGCGCTCCTCGATGAGCTCAACCGCTTTCTCCTCGATCTCTTGGCGCAGGGGGGAAACGCGCTCCTCATCATCGACGAGGCGCAACTGTTGACAACCGAATGTCTGGAGGAGATCCGGCTTCTCTCCAATTTAGAGACCGACCAATCGAAGTTGATCCAGATTTTATTGATCGGCCAGCCGGAGTTAAAAGAGACGTTGGCCAAGCACGAATTGCGTCAGCTCCGCCAGCGGATTTCGATTCTCTATGAGGTCGAGCCGCTTGATCGGGAGGAGATCGCCGCTTATATCGACTCCCGCATCGAGGTCGCCGGCGGAAAAGAGAAGATCTCCTTCGCGCCGAAGGCGATCGACCGGATCTTCGCCTTCAGCAACGGCTTCCCGCGGCTGATCAACATCGCCGCCGACCAAGCGCTTCTCGCGGCCTATGTCGCTAACACGACCTCTATTTCCGAGTCGGTCGTCCAGCAAGCGGTCGAGGAGCTGAAAAAGGCCGACGCATCGCACGGCTCCCGCCTCCCGGTACAGCGGGCGCGCCGGATCGCGTCGCTCGCCTGGGGGCTCGCGGTCGCCGTCCCCGTTTTGCTGTGGGTGTTCTTGTGGAATGGAGGCCTCTTCCCGCGCGGGCCGGCCCGCATCGGAACCGTTCAGGAGAAGACTCTCTCCGAGGTGGCCGCATCCAAAACATTGACCGAGACGATCGATTTGAAAGAGAGAGTCGGTGGGGCCCCGGCGCTTTCTTCCCAGGCCGCTTCCCCCGTCGGAAGCGTGCCCGAGAAACCGCTCTTCGATCCCGACGGGATTTTCCGGGTCGACACTGTGGCCCAAACCGAGAAGGGAGCGTATCTGACCCTGGCGAACCTCTTGAGCCCCCTCTCCCCGCAGGAGGGATGGCGGGAGAAAAACATGGGGGAGGTGCTGGGGTGGCTCCGGGAGAAAAACATCGAGGCGACCCCCCTTCCGCTCAACCTCCGAAAGGTCCTCGCTTTTAACTCGCCGCTTCTCTATTCTTTCCGGGAGGAGGCGGGGCTTCACTATCAGGTCCTCATCAAGCTCGAAGGGGAGGAGGCGCTGATCTTCGATCCATTAGAAGGAAGAAAGCGGGTTCCCCTCCGGGAGCTGACCGCCGCCTGGAAGGGGAGCGGGATCGTCCTCTGGCGCGGGCTGGCGGGGCTGGCGCTTCCCTTCCGCCGAAGCGGGCCCGATCCGGCCGTTCAGAAGATCCAAGAAGTGTTGCTGAAAGAAGGGCTTTATGTCGGACCGACCGACGGGCTCTGGGGACCGCAGACCGCGCGCGCCCTCCGCTTCTTTCAGCAGAAAGAGGGGCTGGAAGAAGACGGCCTCTTCGGAACGGAGACCCATCTCCTCCTCGCCAAGCGGTCGGGCGAAAATACTCCCTCCTTGAAATAAAATCGATTCTCGTCTATTCTTCTACATCTTCTATCTCGATCTCCCTTCACGCGCAGAGGACGCACGCATGATCCCGTTGAAAGATGACCTTCTGACCCACACCACGCCGGTCGTCACGGTTGCCCTGGTGGCCGTTAATATTATTGTTTTTTTCTATGAGGTCTCGCTCGGCGCGGGGGCCGATAATTTTATCTTCCAATACGGCGCCATTCCGTTAAACCTGGTCCATGGAATGGACGGGGGCCGGCAGGGGCTGGTGGCGGTCTCCAGCGTCCTCACCTCGATGTTTCTCCACGGCGGCTTCATGCATCTCGCCGGGAACATGCTCTACCTCTGGATCTTCGGGAACAACATCGAAGATGTAATGGGGCATGTCCGCTTTATCCTCTTTTATCTCGTCTGCGGAGTCATCGCCGCCTACACCCACGCGCTGACCGACCCCGGCTCCCGCATCCCGATGGTCGGCGCGAGCGGCGCGATCTCCGGGGTGCTCGGCGCCTACCTCGTCCTCTTTCCGCATGCCAAGGTGCTGACCCTGGTCCCGATCGGCTTCTTCATCCAATTGATCCGCATCCCGGCGGTGCTCGTTCTCGGGATCTGGTTTCTCGTCCAGTTCGTCAGCGGCATCTTCGGCTACAGCGGGATCTTCGGAAGCCAATCGGGCGGCATCGCCTGGTTCGCCCACATCGGCGGTTTTCTTGCGGGGATGGTGTTGATTTATCCTTTTAAGAAGAAGCAGCGACAGCGGCAGGGGTGGTATTAACGCTGTCTTGCTCCTTATTCCGGAAAATGCCAATGTTTTCTACTTCTCCACAATGTCTTCGCACCTGAGCCTGCAACCCTCAGCAGGGAGTATCGTTAGGCTTGGATCGAGGTGGACGCATCCGTCCTGGTCGGTATTTGATTTGAAAATGAAGTGTCTCTATGTTAGTTTGGCATAAAGGATAAAATGTTCGACGAAAAGCTCCAGATCATTTCTTCCTACACGGGTGATGCCACCCTGCAGGCCGCCCTTGCAAACCCAAGAGGCCGCCGGCTCCTTTGGCTTGAAATTCTTCTCAACGGGGAGATCCCTTAGCAGGCCCACCTTTATCAGCCGGAAGTCCGACAGGCGTATGACAAGGCGTGGCTCGGTATACACGGCTCAACACGATGGGTGAGGGGGATGTGGGGAAACGTGTTTTGAAAACGCGGCCCGGCGAGAAGGATATGCGGGAGTGTTGGATTTTCCCGGACGCGTTGAGCTTTGTTTCAGGTCAAATTAAGATGGAAGATTCTTATCAGGCTAATGAAGAGGCCACTTGGTATTTCATAGAGGGTATAGTTTTGTTTATATTTCGAATAAATCTACAAAGTTTTATGCACTATTTGAAAGATAATGTGAATTGGTTCTCAAGAAAATGTAAATTCCCTTCCCCCGTAAACTCTTCCGCGTCATAACCAGCACTGAAACTACCCCGCCGTTTCACCGCTAGTATTTTTTACTTGACTTATTTTTTATGGCCTGTTATTATCCCTTCTGATTTTATACCAGAATACTATACATCAATAAGGAATATACTTTACAAAGTAAGAAAGTCCCCCCCTCGGTTTTAGGTCTTTGCAGCTATTGCGTCACCTTTTGATTTCTTGTTGCTCTACTGAATTGAAGTGTAACTAGGCCCTAGCATTGATAGAGAAATGGGCTGGCAAATTTAGTAATCCCAACGAGCAAGTTTAAAAGTTTAATTCTTCCTCAGTACTTTCATTCCTCTTATTAGATTTTAAGGGTTAGCCGGTTCATTTGGCGAGTGTTGTCACTTCGAGTGTGCGCGGCCGTGATCTGTTTATCCACTTCTGGAGTCTTTATGAAATTAAGTCGGTTTCTAAATAGAAGCATCCAGTTCATAGTATTGGGATTGATCTGGATCTCTATTTCTCCCGCATTCGTAATTGGCGCACCAAGCGACCCCGCTCCCATACCGGATGAGGTCGTGCAGAAGATTGTTACCGAACCACGTACTCATCGAATTAACCCGCTTCCTGAAGTTTTACGTCATCATCTGGATGAAGCATCTGATCTTTTAAAGCAGATTGAGAAAATTGATCAAGAGGGAGGAGATCCTAATAAACAGGAAGTGTCCCATGAATCCAAACGGGTGTTATTGCAGAGCAAGGTCCAAGAGCTTAATGCGATTAGAAAAGAAGTTAGGGATCAGTTTAGCGAAAGGCGTGCTAAGTTAATTTCTCTTGGTTTAAGCGACAAGGCCCGAAGTTGGGACGGATTACTCAAGCAAATCGAAGATCGCTTTGATCGAATGAACAGAGCCTTAGAAGGTGTTCGAATTTCCAAAGACAAGGGACAACGTGGTAATGCTTTAGCTCGGGCGAAGTCAGAAATAAGGGAAATCCATGAAAAAGGGAGAGAGCGGCAGGTGCCTCCTGAGAATTTAGAACCTACAATTCGCCAAGAGAAAGTACTCCCTCTCCCATCCGCCTCCGCCTCTATCGGTGCGCCGCCTCCACAGTATGCTTCGTCGATGAGTTTTCCGGAAAATATATACGCAGACCAATACGCTTTTTGGGGCAAAACTCTTTTGGTTTCTAACCCTCCGGCTACCCCTCCTGACGCTATCACCAACTGCAGTTACACGAATGAGGATCTTCTTACAAACTCGCAGGCGGGATCGGAAGTTCAGGTGACCCCGGAGATTCAAGCCCTAGCAGAATCATTAGCGTACTCCCCTGTTAAGATTTACCAGTATGTCTCCAACAATATCAAATTTGAACCTTACTATGGCTCTTTGAAGGGGGCGATGGGAGCCCTGGTCAGCGGAGGAGGGAGTTCCACCGACCAAGCATCCTTGCTTATTGCTCTTTTGAGGGTCTCTAATATTCCGGCACGCTATGTAAAAGGGGAAATTGTACTTAACGATGATCGTGGGTTACGCTGGGTGGGCGCAAAGAGCTATGATGCTGCTTATTCAATCCTGGCGGTGGGAGGAATTCCCATTAGCTCAGCAACATCTACGGAGGTTCGCTTTATCCATGTTTGGGTGGAAGCCTGTGTTCCTTACAGCAATTATCGAGGCGCAGGGACGGATATCACCGGGAGCCGGTGGATTCCGCTTGATCCCAGTTTTAAAGACAAGACTTACCAGGCCGGCATTGCCACGAATGTAAGCTTCGATTATAGCAGTTATATGGCTTCTCGCACCCAGACATTACCTTATGAAAAATACCAGGAACAGGTAGAAGCCCAAATCAAAACGATCGGTCCCAACTTCAGCAACAATACAATTCAAGATGTCGGCTATATCGGAACGCAGAATCCCAGCAATATCGATATTCTTCCTGCCTCGTTGCCCTATAAGGTTCAGAGCTTCAGCACGTGGACACAGGGGGGTGGATCGGAGACAGCCAAAGTCCCTGACAGCCATCGCTATAAGTTCAATATCATTCCAATGAACGCCTATGAGTCTCCTATCTCGGACACTGTAACATTGTTAATGCCCGATGTGGTGTTAAAGCGGATTACCCTTTCATTTAAACCGGCGACTTCCGCTGACCAAGCGGCCTGGGATAACACATGGGATAAAGACTTTCTGGGCGCAATGCCCAATATTGATGTTGTTTCAGTCGTTAAAGTTGAAGGGGTGGATCAAGACACGGGCGCCCATACCTCTGTCAAGTTGGGTGATTTTACAAAATTAAAACTGAGCATCACCCTGGAGGAGTTTCGTAACACGAGTCAGGTCAATTATGTGACTTATACCAATATCCGAGCGGGAGGATATCATGCGCTACAAGGGTATGCCTTTCAGGCTTCTGATCGATTGTTGAAGGAACGGTCAGCACAACTGCTTAACGCTGTGCGAACCACCCCCGATGATAAAGACGCGACTGTCGGAGAGTTCCTCCATCTTTCTGGTTTGAAGTACATGCGTCACTTTGCTGATGCCATACATATTGTAGCCGAAATAGATGGCGGTTCGGGGCAAAGCGGCAATCATATTGGATTGACTTCCTCCGACCTCAAGGTGCAATACCTCTTTGACATCCCTTATGCCATCTATCCAGGAGAATTAGTGGTGGATGTTATAGGAGGTCAGTCTCGTAATGTTGACATTACTAGTGGTAGTGGGGTTTGGAAGACGTTCCTACTTAGCGGTTATGCAGCCTCGGCCTACGAACACTATATTTGGCAGGAGAATGCTCGGCTGGATGCAATCAGCGCCGTAAAAGGGATACAGATTGCCAGGGAGAATAATATAGAGGTATTAACATTGACCAGTGCAAATTGGGGGGCCGGTGATCAAAGCTGTAAACTCAATAATAGTTGCAGTAATACAGCATTGAATACAAACCCAACGGGTCTTAATTACAGTACAGGGGCGATTTCTAGTATTAAAGGCCGTATTGATAATGGGTATACGGTTACCATCCCTCGTCAGTTGTTCCAATATCAGAATTGGACGGGTTATGTATATATTAGGGAAAACCAGGCATTGTCTGCTGCAGGGTTTTCTATTGATGGAAGCTACAACGGGGGATACACCGTCGGTCCTCCCGTCTCGGTTACAGGTGGATCCGCGCCTATTTATAACTCCGACTCGACAGCTCCGAGCACTGTTAGCAATAATTCAACCACCTTTACGAACTCCACCACAGCATCCAACGGTATTAATTCCAACACAACGATTTCGGGTGACCCGGTGAATATGGTCACTGGAAACATGTACCACAACGAGCGGGATATTTTTATTAAAAGGCGCGGCCTGCCTTTAGTGTTTGAGCGCAATTACAATAGCCGAAATCCGGTAGACGGTCCGCTTGGCTTTGGTTGGACTCACAGCTTCAACCACTACTTAAAATTCATTGAGAACTCCGGAGGTTTCTACAAAGTCAGTTGGACGGATGGGAGCGGTGGAGAAAAATTCTTCAAGGTACCGGTATCCGGAAGTACCATCCCCACTTTAAGCATCTTTACTAACCCGTCGGGGGTTTTTGTGGATTTTCGGCGAGCGGCCAATGGCACCTATACCATCCGAGAGAAAAATGGTCTTACTTATACATTTGAAAATCTGGATGGCTCGGTCATTGGGCAGAAGCCCAAATTACTTAACATAAAAGATCAAAATGGAAACACTTTGACATTGGGATATACCAATGGCCTCCTCTCCTCCGTTACGGATGACTTGGGAGCATCTTTAATCTTTTTTTATACGGGGAGCCGGATTTATCAAGTCAAGTATGGGAGCTCGACACATCAATATGAGTATGACGGTGCCGGTAATTTAGCGACTTATAAAAATCCCCTCGCTTTGGCTGGAACGCAATCTCCGTTGACTTATACTTACTACAGCGATTCTCAGCTCAACCATGCTCTGAAAACGTACAACCTTCCCAAGGGAAATGGGATGACCTTTGAGTACTACATGAATGGCAAGGTCTTTAAACACTATAATACACTTGGGGAGACGACCACTTTTACCTATAACGAGTTTCGGCGGGAAACAGTTTCTGTTAATGAACGAGGATTCACCCGGAGATTCTTCTTCGATGACAAGGGAAACCCTGTCAAAATTATAGAAGAAAACGGGGCGGAGCGAATCTACACTTATGATTCATCGATGAATCGCATCACTTCCCGCGATCCCATGGGCAACACCACCCAGTATGCTTATGATGCGACGGGAAACGTCACAACGATCACAAATCCCTCCGGCAGCACGATCCAATATAGCTACTTCAATGCCTTTAATCGGCCCGGCAAGATCAAAGATGCCAATGGCAACTACACGCTGCTTAAATACGATTCCAATGGAAATGTGCTCCAACGGATTGCCCTTAAAAATGGCATCGGCGCGTCAATCGATCCAACCACCTATACGCCGGTTTCTTCGGACGTTGTTGCTTGGACAATCACGACCTATAACACATGGGGGTACCCGTCAACCGTCAAACAGGTGCGAAATTTTGCTACACAGGTTGGTCCGACTCAGGAGTATCAATACTATGAGGGGAATTTCCTCGTCCTGAAAATTACTCGACGCGGCGACAAAAATGGTGATGGAATTATCAGCTCAGGGGAATTCGATGAGTCCAATAATCTGAACTATGATTACTTTGGACGCGTCAAGTTTGGTTTAAGAGGAGATTGGTATCCGACGCAGTTTAATTATGACGCAGTCGGTCGAGTGATTCAGGGCAGCGATGTGGTGGGACAGCTGCGGGACTATACCTATGATGCAAATGGCAATCCCACGGGAGAAATTCTAACTGTAAACGTGAACGGTGTTCCGACCCGTGTGGACCAGGCCGCTGCCATTTTTGATTTCTCGGACAGGAAGATTATCGGCATCGGAGCCGGAGGAGGGGTCTCGGCTTTTCAGTATGACATGGCCGGGAATTTGGTTAAAATCACCAACCCCGATGGCTATACCCTCGGATTTGATTACGACCCGAACAACCGTGTCATCAAGGCATACAACGAGCTGGGTCATGCGGTGACTCGTACTCTCGATTTGGATGGAAAACCAAGAAGCATTACCGATCCAAATGGAAACACCATCAAATACGAATACTACGGGCCGGAGCGGGACGGACGCTTAAAAAAACAGATCGATTCATTAAACCACACCACCCAGTTCGACTATGACGCCAACGGAAATGTAACCGTCGTAACGGATCCGCTTAATCGGACCACGACAACCTCATATGGTGAACTGAACCGCCCTGTCCGAATCGTCGGCCCGGTTTTCACTGACCCCACGTTGGGGCAAATCCGTCCGGTCACACGGTACACCTATGATAATCTCGGCAATCTGCTTACCATCTCTGCAGGTAGAACAGATAACACAGGAAATAGTCCGAATAATGATGTTGTCACTTTGCAAATGAGCTATACCTATGACGACTTTGGAAGAAAGCTCAAGGAAACCGATCCGCTCGGTAGAAGCCGAACCTTCACCTACGATATGTATGGCAATCCAGAGACAATCACCGATGCCAAGCAACAGACAACGCGTTATGCCTATGACTATGGACATCAGCTGTCGGAAGTTGCGGTGGATCCCTACTCTGACCCTGCAATCAGATATATTCGAAATCAATTAGGGCAGATCGTCCGGATCGAACATCCTGACGGAGACCTTTCGTACTCTTTTAATTCCGCCCATCGCCTTAGTCAAGTAATTGACCGACGGGGTAATAAATCTTTGGGATACGAATATAGTCCCGGAGGGCTTCTCAACCGGATGAAGGATAGCGATGGGAATTACACTGACTATCTCTATAATCCGATCGGCCGCCTCAGCGGCGTTTGGGCGCCAAATGGTGATTTGGTGAGCTATGTGTATGATCCCGGAGGACGGCTGACCGAAAAGTGGTTCCCGAATGGAGTAAACACCCGCTACACCTACAATTCAGACAACACTCTCAAACAGCTCATAAATCGAAGTCAGTCCAGCACGATTATTAGCCAGCATGACTACACGTACGATGCCGTCGGCAATCGACTCACGCAGAACGAGACAATCGGCGCAACCACGACTCCTTACAAGTATGTCTATGATGAACTGAGCCGGCTGACTGAAACTCGAAATAACAGCACGAATGCCCTGATTGAGGGCTATACCTACGACGTGCTTGGAAATCGAAGGACGAAGACGGATGGGGCCGACACGAAGGTCTATATTTATAATGCGGCCAACCAGCTTACTGAGATTCATCAGGGAAGCGATACTGGTGCTCTCCTGGCAAGTCTGGTCTATGATCTCAACGGTAGCCTCGTTACGAAAACCGAGGGGGCGACGACGACCAGCCTCACCTATGATGTGTTCGATCGGCTTACACAAGTGAATAAAACGGGAATTGCAACTCAGAACTATGCCTATGATGCGAACGGAAGGCGCATCAAGAAGGTGGTCGGTAGCAGTGTGACACAATACCTTTACAATGGTCCTGATATTGTGGCGGAGTATGGTGCTACCTGGACCTCCGCCCAGGCAACCTACGCGCATGGCCCCAACATGGATGATCCGATTATCCGGGCGACGTCTACTACGACTCAGTATTACCATCAAGACGGGTTAGGAAATGTCGTTGCGGTAAGCGATCCGACCGGTGCAACCACGGGGCAAGCCCGATATGACGCCTGGGGGAACACTCTTTCCATCACGGGTGCGATTCCGCAATATGGATATACGGGGAGAGAGCCGGATGAAACTGGGCTGATTTATTACCGGGGCAGGTACTACGACCCAAGCATTGGGAGGTTCACTCAGAGGGATCCGATTGGGTTGAGTGGAGGTGTGAACCCTTATACCTATGTGAAAAATAATCCCATTAACTTTACTGATCCCTGGGGGCTTTCTCCTCAAAGTCCTGCACAAACCATGACTGCGGTAAGTGAGACCAGTTATTATCAGAGTTCTGTCAGTTCTATTGCCGTGATGGGTATGACCTCAGCATCCCAGAGCTTGGCAGATTTGGCCCCATCACTGTCTATACCAGAACTACCAACCATGGTAGAGGTCGGCGCAGTTGCTTTGGAGGGAATTCAAACTATTGCAGGGGCAGCTGCAGCGTTCATTACCGCCCCAGTGACTGTGGGTGTTGCGATAGTTGGCGGAAGTATATTTTACCCGTCCACGCCAAATAATGGCGAGGATATGATTCCGACCACTCATTTTACGGAGGGAGGTACTGGAGGTCCAAAAGCTGGAAGTTCCGGGGGACCTGGTTCCAGTCAAAGATTCCCTGAATCCATCAAAGACCAGGCACGGCAAGAAAGTGATAACAGATGTGTCTTCTGTGGTGTAGAAACTACTCGAGAACCAGGGCCGAATCAATCTAATATCGATCATGCCGACCCAGCCTCCCGTGGTGGCAATAATACGGTAGATAACGCACAAAATACATGCAGGACTTGTAATCTCGATAAACGCACAAGTACTACAGAGGAATATCTTAAGAGAAGAAAATGACAATACTTCATAGCCATGATCTTTCCGGAAACGATAAACAGAAACTCATTAAGATTTGGTTTGCATTAGAAAAGGGTGTCGAAAAAAGCCCCGCAACAGAAACAATGTGGGCTAAAGAGGTTTCGAAGGGCCAGTATTGCATACTAAATAGCCCATTTTATGTTTATGGTGTGAGCAAGGATGATGTGGTTTTCGGAGAGTATGTTGGAGACATAATAAGTTTTTCTGGAGTTGCTGCAAGGGGAGGGCATTCAACTTATCGGATCTTCCTTGCAGGTAATCTGAATAAGTCCAAATTTAATGAGTATTGGGAGCCTATAGAAGGATTAGGATGTACGTATGAAGGTGCAACAAGCCGATTATTGGCTATTGATGTGCCTCCTGCGGCAGATGTATATAAGGTTTACAACCTTTTGGAAAAAGGACAGGCGGATGGAATATGGAATTTTGAAGAAGGTTTTTGCGGCCATCCTCTTTCTAAATGATCTGTCTTAATGCAGTAGAAAGAAACATATTTGTAATCACTCAATACAATATTTTAAGTGCCAATGCTCTTTGCAGGAGGACTAATGCCTTTCTTTTCTCGGGTTGTTTTTTCTATCTGTGCGCTTTTAGTTCTGTGTTCAAGTGCACTTGCAGCTACCCAAGCACAAATCGATGCGGCCCGGAATAAGGCAATTGCGTGGTTAATTAATCACCAAAATGGAGATGGGAGTTGGAGGACTAATTCGGGTTTGGAGGTTGCCACAACCGCGGAGACTCTGCAGGCGCTGGCGAATGCGGGGATGAAGGGCTTTCCTTATACAGCGGGGGTGTCTTGGTTGAGCAATACCAAAGTCGGCAGCACCGATTCGCTCTCTCGAAAGGTACTGGCCCTTCAGAAGGCTGGGTTAAACGTTAATAGCTATCTTGATCTTCTGGTTAATTGGAAGAATACACAAGCCACATGGGGTGCTTACGATCACTTCGATACCAGTTTCCCAGATACCCCCCTGGCACTGAGCGCCATTCGCGCCGCCGCTTATACCTATCCCGGTCAAGATACGGATTTGAGCACCGCCCTTAGCTGTGGAATTCTTTTCGCGCAGAAATCCGACGGAAGTTGGTCCTACATCAATGCAGGGGCTTCGCCCCCATCCTCTGCGGTCGGAAGTGGAATTCTGCCGACAGCCTTAAATGTCCTTGAAATTAATGCAATTAAGACAGCCAAGGGATGGACCAGCGGGTACTGTGGCTCAACTTATTATCTTCAAACAGCCATTGATAATGGTATCACTTGGCTTTTGACGAAAAGAAATGGTGCCGATGGCGGATTCGGATTCAATAGCACAAGCACTGTGCTCGATACTGCCATCGTCTATCAGGTTTTAACAGCGCTTCGGCCCAACGATGCCGCCACGGGGGGAGCACTCGATTATTTGATTACGCAGCAGAACACGGATGGAAGTTGGCAAGGGAGTGCATTCCTGACATCGATGGTGCTAAAGACCTGGCCAAGCACCGTTCTCGCGGACACCGATAAAGATGGAATTCCCGACAGCGTGGAAGCGATCTTAGGGACCAATCCCAATGTTCCTGACAGCCGCTGGCTTGCCCGTGGCAATGGACAGAGCGTTTCCGGCGTGACCGTGTCGATTGTTACGGCAAATTCTATCGTCAATCAAGGATTCAATTATGCGCTTCCAAACAACGGCGGGACAGGCCCCTATGTTTGGATGATCCTTTCAGGGAGTTTGCCTCAGGGGCTGAGCCTCAATAGCGTAACGGGCGTAATCAACGGATTGCCGACCACGGCAGGAACCTATGATTTTATTTATAACGTTACGAATGCCTCATCCCAATCCTCCATGATTCCAGCGACCATCACCGTTCTTCCCATCGTTGATCAGACATGGGCGCGAGGTCAGTCCGGCGTTTGGAGCACCCTCATGCCCGACGTGCCTAAAAACTCAAAGGTGGTCACCGATTCCTCTGGAAATATCTATGTAACCGGATCTGGAAGTTTCTATGACACTGGCACGAGTAGCTTTGCTCAAAATTATCTGACGACCAAATATGATTTAGATGGCAATCAGCTTTGGAGTGTCCAATACGACCATGGATTTCAAGATGAACCGGTGGATATCGCCGTGGATAATTCGGGAAATGTTCACGTAACAGGTTTTAGCTCTAATGGGACAAATGATGATTATGCAACTGTAAAGTACGATGCAAATGGAAATCCACTATGGGGAGCGGCAGGGGCCCGTTATGATTTTCTGGAGGACTTGGCGGCCGGGATTGCCTTAGATGATCTAGGGAATGTTTATGTGACGGGTACTAGCTCCAATCAAACCGACAATTATGATTACGCAACAATGAAATACGATTCAAATGGAATTCCACAATGGGCCCCCAATCAAGCTCGATATAACAATGGGGGAGACGACAAGGCGGTTGCTATTAAAACTGACAGCGCAGGGAATATTTATGTCACCGGTACGAGTTCAAATGGCCAGAACGATGACTTTGCAACGCTCAAGTATGACCCAACCGGAAATGCACTCTGGTCCCAGGCGGCCCGATATGATTACGGAGGAACCGACCAAGCGGTTGCCATGGCGGTGGATAGCATCGGGAACGTTTATGTCACTGGGGTCAGTTCGAACGGAACGAAAAGTGGCTATGCAACCATGAAATATGACACGAACGGAGTTGCACAATGGCCCAATAACCGGGCTCGGTATGACATTGGATGGTATAATCGACCCGTTGCAATCGTAGTAGACACCGAGGGAAATATTTATGTAACCGGTTCAAGTAACATCGGACTCTCGGGTGGGATCGCACAAACAGAGGATTACCTGACTGTTAAGTATGATTCGAATGGAAATCAGCTTTGGGTGCTCCGATATGATAGCGGTTATATCGATATTCCCTCTGCCATTGCAATTGACGGGGCAGGATATATCTATGTCACAGGGACGACTTGTTATGGAAGTGACAGCCAGGGATGTAAGATCCAATATACGACATTGAAGTATAGTCCTACTGGAGAACAGATCTGGGCTGCGAATTACGTCAGTGCAGTGCTGGGCGGTTACGTCAGTGCAGAGCTGGGCGGTATTAATATTTCAACGTTTGACTCAATCCCTCCTCCCGGTTTGGCAGTGGATCGCAATGGAAATGTCACCATTACTCTGAATGATGGAAGATTGGCCGCCGACTTTACCACGGTTCGGTATGCGGTTCCCCCAGCTCCCGGAGGGCTTAAAGTCGTTGACCATCCTGACGACGCGGGAGGGGTGCTGGATTTGACATGGATTCCCTATATCAGCCCAAAAATAACCCAACAGAGGATCTATCGAAGCACTCAGTTCGGCGGACCTTATACTCTGATTGCGACCCTAACCGGTAATTCTGCAAATAGCTATTCGAATACTCAATTGGTAAACGGAACAACTTACTATTATGCAGTACGCTTTTTTGACGGAAAGAACGAAAGTGCAAATAGCAATATTTCATCGGGCGTTCCTCGTTCAAATAGTGCTCTCCCCACACCGTCTACCCTGGTGGCGAATGCCGCAAGCTTAACCCAAATCAGTCTTACCTGGACAATTTCGAGTCCGAGTGGTGTACACCATTATGAGATAGAGCGGAAGTTCAATAATGCTCAATATACGACCTTTTCAACGACAACCACGACGACCTACGTAGATAATAATATCAATGGAGGTGTGACATACGTCTATCGGGTTCGCGCGGTCGATTCGGCGGGGAATACTTCCGGATACAGTAATGTCGATTTAGCGACGACCCTCCCTTTTACAAACGATCCGATCGTAAGCTTCTCTGAAAACCCATCTGCGCCAACAATAATTAAAGCGGTGCACTTTATTGAACTATTCAAGGCTGTGAATGCCGTTCGTAAAACCGCAGGGCTCGCACCATTTAGTTGGTCAACAACGGACGGCCAAGGGAACCCAATCTTACCGCCCGCGCAAGGGAACCCTATCCGGGCCCAGCATGTCATTGATCTGAGAAATAAGCTTAACGAGGGTTTGACCGCACTGGGGCTCACAGCTCTGAGCTACACCGATCCTACGTTAACCGTTGGCTCTACTTTTGTGAAGAAGGCCCATATCCAAGACCTTCGCCAAGCGGTGAAGTAGGGAGCATTCAATAGTTCTATGAAGTCGAGGTATATGAACGGAATGATCCAGTTCGTAAGAAGTTCATGCGGGCGACATTGATCTGAGAGACAGGAGAAAAGCGAATAACCATACTAAAGGGGCGAATCATCATGAGCCAAAAGATACAAAGAAAGCAGACAAAAGAGAATCGATCCAGAGGTCTCTTCATCGTATCGATTCTCATTTCAATATGGATCTTCTGGACGCCCAAGATCGCACATGCCCAGGCCCAGTGGACAGATCAAAGCGGGCTTAGCTTGACGACAACTGTGAACGTCGGCATCGGGACGACGAGTCCGACCGCAGGCTACAAATTAGATATCGTTCACCCACAAGTTGGTCTAGGAGGAGAACACGGATTAAGAGTCGTGGCTGGCAATACGATCACTGATAATGTTGTTTACTTTTCAGGGAATCCAAGCGCTGGATTTGATTTTATAATGAAGTATAACGGAAACGTTGGTATCGGGACGACAGAACCTGGCGCCAAGTTACATATTGTTGGGAATGGCAATCAGAGTGGCCTTCTACTACTTCGTTCTTCTTCGCCAGGGCTTGATGGGACGCTCGCTTCTTTGGGCACTTTCGGTTTTATCAACACTGACTCTACAGGAAATTCATATTGGAGTTTGGGCCACCGCTACAATGGAGACGCAAACGCGTGGATTAGAACATATACAATGCCACTTGTTCAAACCATGTTGGATACCGATGGCAATTTTAGAGTTTTGACCGATACTTCTACAACCTCTTCTCCGCCTTCCTTCACAGATCGATTTATAGTAACAAATACCGGCAATGTCGGCATCGGGACTACTCCGTCTACAGGGTACAGATTAGATATCCTTCAACCGCAGATTGGCGTTGGAAACCATGGATTAAGAGTCGTGGCTGGCAATACGATTACTGATAATGTCGTTTACTTTTCAGGGAATCCAAGTTTAGGATTTGATTTTATAATGAAGCAGAACGGAAACGTCGGCATCGGGACATCCTCTCCTTCTACCAAACTCCATGTGGTCGGCGATGTGACGGTCACCGGCAACATTGCCGCCAAGTACCAAGACGTGGCCGAGTGGGTGACCTCTCCCAAATCGATGCCTGCAGGAACGGTCGTGATTTTGGATGTAGAGCATTCCAATCAAGTCCTCCCCTCCGTGCGCTCCTATGATACGCGCGTGGCAGGGGTCATCTCTGAGACACCCGGATTGCTGCTCGGCGAAGGAGGAGAAGGGAAGGTCAAGGTCGCCACCACGGGAAGGGTGAAGATTAAAGTCGATGCCACGAAGAAGTCAGTTCAAGTCGGCGACTTGCTCGTCACCAGCGACAAAGAAGGAATCGCCATGAAATCGGAGCCGCTTGATTTGGGTGGGGTGCCGATCCACCGCCCCGGCACTTTAATCGGCAAAGCGCTCGAGCCGCTGAAAGAAGGAGAAGGAGAAATCCTCGTATTGTTGAGCTTACAATAAATGAGTATCCGCAATGGCGCTTAGATCGGAACCTCGTAAGGACATCTGTTAAAAATTACGACAGTGCATATTAAATTTTCATGAGATCGGATCAGAGAACGAAGATGTCATTCCGAAATGATCTGGATCATCTCAGGTTTACCGCTGTCGTATTCCCCTCCCATTTGACATTGGCGTCAAAATCTTTATAATAGAGAGCGAAAATCTCATTTCTTATAAAGGGTTTGATGAAGAAGTCTTATTTTTGGCTCCTCCACTTATTGATGATTGCCGCCGGCGCCTATTTTATCGCCGACATGGCGAATCTGGCGATCGGATCGCGCCTTGAAGCGTCGATCGAAGTCCCGAAGGCGCAGAATGCCGCGCTGCCGGTGGCGGCCAAAGGGGCGGGGCGCGATTACAACATCATCGTCGAAGGGAACATCTTCAACTCCAAGATGCGGGGGAAGAAACCGGAAGCTCCGACCGGCGGGCCGACGCAGTCGGTTGCGGATATCCCGGCGGCGCCGCGCGTTCCCCTCAATCAAAATTTGATCGGAACGGTCGTCGGAAGCGACGGGCAGTCGTACGCCGTCATTGAAGACGCCAAAACACACGAGCAGCTTCTCTATCGGATCGGCGATCTGATCGGAGAAGACGGCGCGGTCGCCAAGATCGGGCGGAACCGGGTTGAAGTTCGCCGCGGCACCGACAAAGAGATCTTGGAGGTCTCGCTCAATCCGGAAGACAAAGCCGCGCTGCGCGCGACCCCGACGGCGGTTTCCGCCGCTCCCGCCGGCACCCCCGGCAGCAACATTCGTCCATCCGGAAAGAACCGCTGGGTGATGGACCGGCGCGAGATCGACAACGCCGTCGACAACCTCCCGGCGCTTCTGACCAAGGCGCGGATCGTTCCGAATTTCGCCGACGGCAAGCCGGACGGCTTCCGGATCTTCGCCATCGCCGACGATTCCCTCTATTCGAAGATCGGCCTGCAAAACGGCGACATTCTCCATCGCGTCAACGGCATCGAAGTGAAAGACCCGCAGAACTTCCTCAAGGTTTTCGAGCAACTCAAGGATGAAAGCGCCATCACCGTCGATCTGGTTCGAAACAATCAAAAAGAGACGTTCAGCTACGATATTCGATAGGGGAAGTGTATGAAGAGACGCCTCGCGGCCTGTCTCGTGCTCTCGGTTGTGTTTGCGTCTGGAATCGGGGCACCTGCCCCCCTTCGCGCCCAAGAGCAGGGAAAAGCGCTGACCCCTCCTCCCATCAAAGAGGAGCGGCCTGCGGCCCCTGCGCCGCCCGCTTCACCCGCTTCGCCCGCTTCGAAAGACGATCACCCCATCCCGAAAGAAAAGATGATCACCCTCGACTTCAACAACGTCGATCTGCCGGTCTTCGTCAAATTCGTCAGTGAGCTGACCGGGAGGAACTTCGTCATCGACGAGCGGGTGAAGGGGAAGGTGACGATCTTCTCTCCGACGAAGGTGGCGGCCGACCGGGTCTACGATCTCTTCCTCTCGGTGCTGGAGCTGAAGGGATTCGGCGTCGTCCAGAGCGGGCCGGTCTATCAAATCCTTCCGATGACCGAGGTGCCCCCCGACCGGGCGGTCCATGTCTACACGCTGGAGAATACCCAGGCGGAAGAGATCGCGAAGGTGCTGCTGGGGCTGGTCGCGCGGACGGCGGCGCCGACCCGGCGGACCTCGCGGCCGACGGGGGAGCTGACCGGGACGGTCCAGATCCTCTCGGACAAGATCACCAACAGCCTGATCATCACGGCGACCAACGAAGATTTTGAGATCATCAAGGAGGTGATCCAGAAGCTCGACATGAAACGCCGGCAGGTCTATGTCGAAGCGGTGGTGCTCGAGCTGGAGGCCGACAAGCTGCGGCAGCTCGGAACCGACCTCGGCGCCGTCTTCGGCTACACGACCGGCAACGGCGATCTGGCGGCGATCGGCGGGTTCAATCAAAATCCGAGCGATCTGATCGCGCTCGCGCAGGTGCCGGGGGTGCAGGTCGGGACGGTAAATATCCGGGCGCTGCTCAACGCGTTGCAGTCGTCGACCGACGTGAATATCCTCTCGACGCCGCAGCTCTTGACGAGCGACAACCAAAAGGCGGAGATTGTCGTCGCCCAGAATGTTCCCTTTCCGGGGGCACAGAGCCAGACGGTCGGCGGGAACGTCCAGACGACGATCGAGCGGAAAGATGTCGGGATCATCCTGCGCCTCACCCCGCAGGTGCTGGAGAACGATCTGGTGAAGCTCGATGTCTATCAGGAGATCTCCTCCGTCGTCGACACGACCCAGACGGTCGGAACGGTCGTCCTCGGTCCGACGACCAATAAGCGGTCGGCGAACACCACCGTCATCGTTCACGATGCGCAGACGGTCGTCATCGGCGGTCTGATCCGGGACAACATCCAGATCACGGAGCGGAAGATTCCGCTGCTGGGGGATATCCCGCTGCTCGGCTGGTTTTTCAAATTTAAATCGCGGCGGATGGAGAAGACAAACCTCTTGATCTTCCTCACCCCCCATCTTGTTCGGGACTCGAAAGACTTCGACCCGATCCGGGAACGAAAGATCGAGCGGACGAAGGCGTTCATGAGCGAGAATCGGATGGAAGGGCGGGAGATCCGCGAGGACTTTTTAAATGAAATGATCAATCTTCCGGCGAGCCGGCCAACGAACGCCGAATGATGACGGATCATGGAATGAGGTTTTATTTTGGCCCTGTTGAAACGCCCGCTGATCGGGCAAATTCTCATCGAAAAACATGCGTTGACCCCCGCGCGGCTCGAAGAGGGGCTTCGCCTCCAGAAAGAGCAGGGGGGGAAAATCGGAGAGATCCTCGTCCGGTTGAAGTATGTCACCGAAGAGGCGGTCTTGGAGTCGCTCTCTCAGCAATGGCAGCTCCCCTATTCCCCTTCCCTCAATCCCAAAGAGATTGACCCGACGCTGACGGAGCGGGTTCCGATCTCCTTTGCCAAGCGGTATGAGCTTCTCCCCTTCAGACGAAACGGCAAGGCGATTCAGGTCGCCGCCTCCAACCCATTGCTTCTCTCGGCGCTCGACGACCTTCGGCTCCTCCTCGGCGAGCCGATCGAGGTGGTCGCCGTTCCCTCCAAGGCGGTGATCAGCAGCATCAACGCGATTTATGAGCGGGCGACCGCCGGCGCCGAGCAGGCGATCTCCGATCTGGCCGAGGGGGAGAGCCTCACCGCATTGGCGGAGGAGCTCGCCGAGCCGGAGGATCTCCTCGACGCGAGCGATGAAGCGCCGATGATCCGGCTGGTGAACTCGGTCCTCTTTCAGGCGGTTCAGCAGCGGGCTTCCGACATCCACTTCGAGCCGTTCGAAAAAGAGATCGCGATCCGGTACCGGATCGACGGGGTCCTTTATAATATCTTGGCCCCGCCGAAGCGGCTGCAGTCGGCCCTGACCTCCCGGATCAAGATCATGGCGGGGATGAACATCGCCGAGAAGCGGCTGCCGCAAGACGGCCGGATCGGATTGAAAATCGGCGGGCGCGAGATCGACATCCGGGTCTCGGCGGTCCCGACGGCGCACGGCGAGCGGCTGGTCCTCCGGCTGCTCGACAAGACGAGCCTCCTGCTCAGCCTGGAAGATGTCGGGCTTTCGGCCGAGGGGCTGTCGATCATGAACCAGCTGATCCGACTCCCCCACGGGATTATCTTGGTGACCGGGCCGACCGGGAGCGGGAAGACGACGACCCTCTACGCCGGGTTGAGCAAGATCAACTCGCCCGACAAAAACATCATCACGATCGAAGACCCGATCGAATACCAGCTGAAGGGGATCGGCCAGATTCAGATCAACCCGAAAATCCAACTAACCTTCGCCAGCGGCCTCCGGTCGATCCTGCGCCAAGATCCCGACGTCATCATGATCGGGGAGATCCGCGATTCGGAGACGGCGGAGATCGCGATTCACGCCTCGCTGACGGGGCATCTCGTCTTCTCGACCCTCCATACCAACGACTCGGCCGGTGCGATCACCCGGCTGCTCGACATGGGGATCGAGCCGTTTCTCGTTTCGTCCTCGGTCGTCGCGATCGTCGCCCAGCGGCTCGTCCGCCAGATCTGCCCGGAATGCCGGATCTCATACCGGCCGACGCCGGAAGAGCTGGCGAAGCTCGGCTTTAAAAAACCGGCCGCCGCCGACCTTCTCTTCTATCGAGGAAAGGGCTGTCCGTACTGCATCAACACCGGCTATCGGGGACGGGCCGGGATCTACGAAATTCTGGTCTTGGACGACGAGGTCCGGAACCTCGTCCTATCGAAAGTCGACTCCTCGAAGATCAAGGCGCGTGCCATCGCCAAAGGGATGCTGTCGCTGCGGGAAGACGGCGCGAGGCGGGTCGCCTCCGGACAGACGACGACGGAAGAGGTGTTGCGGGTGACGCAGGAGGAAATCTTTTAGCAGGCTGCTGAAAAAATCGACCTGCTTCGTCCTCGGTCGCTCGGGAATCCTCACGCACAATACAGTGCGCTGCGGGGTCCCTCGCTCCCCGCGAAATCGCGACCCACCTCCAGCAATAAAATGCTGGAAGTCCCGGAGGGGGCATCTGGAGCTTTTTGAGCAGCCTGAGGAGTATAGGGTTTTAAATAAGAATGGCGATTTACGAATACAAAGGACTCGATCTGCAGGGGAAGAACAAGGCCGGCGTCGTCGATGCCGACAATCCCCGGATGGCGCGGGCGAAGCTCCGGAAGAGCGGGATCTTCCCGGTGGAGATCGCCCAGACCCAGCAGGCGGCGACCGGGCTGTCGAAACCGGTCTTTACCTTCTCGGAGCGGGTGGCGCTCCCCGAGACGGCGGTGATGACCCGTCAGCTCTCGACGCTGCTCAGCGCCGGAATCTCGTTGATGGAGGCGCTCGGCGCGCTGACCGAGCAGGTGGAGAAGCCGGTCGCGAAGAAGATCTGGATCGATGTCCGGGAAGGGGTGAAGGAGGGGGTGTCGTTCGCCGATGCGCTGGCGCGCCATCCGAAAGTTTTCTCTCCCCTCTACCGGCAGATGGTCCGGGCCGGCGAGGCGAGCGGCACGCTCGACCGGATCTTGGTTCGGCTGGCCGATCATTTAGAGAATCAGGTCCGCCTTCGCAACAAGCTCTTTTCAATCCTGACCTATCCGGCGCTGATGCTGGTGGTGAGCGCCCTGATCTTGGTCTTCTTGATCTCGTTCGTCGTCCCGCGGGTCACCGCGATCTTTGCCGATCTCAATCAGGCGCTTCCTCTTCCGACGGTGATCCTCTTGGGGCTGAGCAACTTCCTGCGGAGCTATGGATGGCTGCTGATCGGGCTGGGGGTGATCATCGGAATGATGTACCGGCGGCACCTCCGGACCGCGGGGTGCCGCGAGCAGTACGACCGGTTTATCCTCCGCGTTCCACTCGTCGGAAGGGTCGCCCGGATGGTGGCGATCTCGCGCTTCACCCGGACCCTCGCCACGCTGTTGGCCAGCGGGGTGCCGCTGCTGATCTCGCTCGAGATCGTGCAGCAGGTGGTCGGCAACAAGGTGTTGGAGGAGGCGATCCAAGGGGCGCGGGGAAACATCCGCGAGGGGCAGAGCATCGCCGATCCGCTCAAGCGGAGCGGCCTCTTCCCGCCGCTCGTCACCCACATGATCGCGATCGGCGAGAAGAGCGGCGAGCTCGAAGGGATGCTCCAGAAGGTCTCGGAGGCATACGACAATGAGGTTGAAACGGTCGTGACCGGGATGACCTCGCTCCTTGCGCCGTTGATGATTCTCGGCATGGGGGCGGTCGTTCTCTTTATCGTCTTGGCGATTCTCCTGCCGATCTTCGAGGTGAGCCAAATCGTCAAATAATGCGGATTGCGGGTTGGAAAAAGAGGGTTCTGACCTGACTCCGAAATCCGCAATCGCCAATCCGCAATCGAATCAGGGAGGAATATGAAGCAACGAATGACGCTACAGAGATTTATTTTTAACAGACCGCTCTTTCCCAGGCATCCCGCCTGGTCGGCCGGATTGGGGCGATGGCTCCGACCGTCCCAAGCCGGATTCACGCTGATTGAGATCATGGTCGTCATCACGATCCTCGCCATCCTCGCGGTGCTCGTCGTCCCCAAGCTGGTCGGGCGGACCGATGAGGCGCGGCGGGTGGCGGCAAAGGTCCAGCTCAAGAACGTCGAAGAGGCGCTGCAGATGTATAAGCTCGACAGCGGCAACTATCCGAGCACGGAGCAGGGGCTCGACGCGTTGGTCCACAAACCGACGGTCGGCGAGATCCCGAAGAATTGGCGGGAAGGGGGCTATCTGCCGAAGGTGCCGAACGATCCCTGGGGAAACGCCTTTATTTATTCCAGTCCGGGCGCGCATGGCGACTATGACCTCGTCTCGCGCGGCGCCGACGGCGAGTCGGGCGGGGAGGGGAAAAACGCCGACATCGAGAGCTGGAACATGGAGTAGAAGTGGCAATGCGGATTTTGGAATGCGGATTGCGGAATGAAAAGAAAAGCAGGTTGTCCTTCACTCCGCAATCGAAGGGCTTCACCCTCCTAGAGTTGATGTTGGTCGTTCTGATCATGGCGGTGGTGGCGCTCTTTGTTTTTCCCCGGATCTCCTCGTTCGGCGCGGGCGACCTTAAATGGACGGCGCGGCATTTCGCCGGGCTGATCCAATATCTGGCTCAGGAATCGTCTACGACCAAGCAGACCTATCGCCTCTATTTTAACCTGGAGAACGGCGCCTACTGGGTCGGCACGCTCAAAGGGGATGGGGAGTTCGTCGAGACGACCGATCCGATGACCTCCCGCCGCATCCTGCCGCGGGAGGTCTCGTTTGTCGACGTTGTGACGCCGCAGCAGGGGAAGGTCAATCAGGGGGAGGCGTTCATGCAGATCTATCCGGTCGGATTGGAAAAGGCCTGGATTCATCTCAAGCAGGGCGACCGAAAATGGACGCTGGTGGTCAATCCACTGACCGGCCGGGTTAAGGTATATGACGAATATGTCGATGTCGACACGAGAAGCTAGCGGCTTTACCCTCATCGAGATCATGATCGCCCTGGCGGTCTTGGCGATTTCCCTGACGGTGCTCCTGGGGCTTCGGAACCGCGACATTGCGCTGTCGTCTTATACCGGCCATATCACGGAGGCGACACTGCTGGCGCGCCAGCTGGTCTCCGAGATCTCGTTCGCCGGCTTTCCGGACGTCGGGGAGCGGGAGGGAGATTTCGGCGAGGAGCATCCCGGATACAAATGGAAGCAGGAGGTCAAAGCGACCCCCTATGAGGTGGTGCGCGAGCTGAACGTCGATGTCCTCTGGAGAGAAGGGGGACACAACGAGACGGTCCATTTCACCACCTTTCTCTTTAACGCGAAGGGATAACGGGGCGGAATACATTGCGGATTGCGAATTGCGGATTGCAGACTAAAAGAGAAAAGAAGATCCGATGCTTATTCCGAATTCCGCACTCCGAAATCCGCAATCGTCACGGGTTCACCCTTCTTGAGATTATGATCTCGCTGGCGATCCTGGCGGTTCTCTTCACCCTGGTGTACGGCTCGTTTAATGCGACCTACCGCGCTTCGGAGCAGCTGGAGAAGGAGGCCGACGCCTACCGGCTGGCGCGGCTTGGTTTTTATTACCTGTCGAAAGACCTCAGCATGATCTATCAGGCGAAGCCGGTCTTCGCGCCGATCGGGCAGGGAGCGCCGCTCCCGCCGGCGACGATCACGGCGACCTCCCTTTTTAAGGGGGAAGATCGGACCCGGACGATCGACGGGACCGACTATCCGGACGATTCGATCCGGTTCACGGCGGTCTCGCACGGGCGGACGATGCGCGATGCGGCGGAGTCGGATTGGGCGGTGATCAGCTACCATCTGGAAGAGGGGCTGCTGATCCACGAGGAGGCGCTGTCGAACGAGCGGGTCGTCCGGAATGAGGTCGGAGAGGCGGTCCTCGGGATCCGTTTTCGCTACCTCGATTCGGCCGACCGGACCTGGGTCACCCAGTGGGATTCGGATCAGAAGAAGAGTCTCCCGCTGGCGGTGGAGATTGAATTGATTCTGAAAGGGCCGACCCGAGAGGGACGCCGGTTCAAAACGACGGTGGAGATCCCGCTCGGCGGCAAGCTGTCGTAGGAAGTGCAGAGCGAAGCCGGTATGCGCTGAACAGGCACATCATTAATGATCGCCGATGATTGCCCGATGATTGCCTCAGGGACGGCGAATCGGGTGAGAGAAGGGGGACGCGCTTTTTATCACGATGTTCAACTGGATCAAAAATCAGAAGCGAAAATGGGCGGTCTTTCTCGGCTATACACTCTTCGGCTTGGCGATGTTCCTCGTATTTTTCTATATGACCTTCCCCTTCTCCCTTCTGGAACTGCGGCTGATCGCGGCGATTGAGTCGGGGAGCGGCTGCCGGCTGGCGGTCGGGACGCGGGGGATCCATTTCCCGTTGCGGCTGGTCTGGCGCGATGTTCACCTCGACTGCCCCGGTCAGGCGATTCCGAAGTGGAACTTTCAGTCGATCGACGTCGACGTTGCCCCGCTGCCGCTTCTGTTCGCACGACAGGGGGAGGTCGACTTCCGGATCGGGGTCGCCGGCGGGTCGATCGTGGGGCATGCGACGGCGTTCCGGACCGCCGACGGCCTCTCCCTCACCGTCAAACAGGAAGGACGCAAGCTCAACCTGAGTCAGGTCGGAGTGACCGGCCTGCTCGATTTAGAGGGGGAAGGAAGCTGGATCGGTCCCGACCTGATGCGTGGGAAAGGGAACCTCACCTTCACGGCGAGCGGGGTGCAGGTCAAGCAGGTCGGGCAGTGGACCGTTCCGATCGGCGAGATGTCGTTTTCCGCCATTCATGGTAAGATCAATCTGCGCAACGGCATGCTGGTCGTCGAGCGGCTCACCGCCCAGGGGAGCGAGGTCGATCTGGCGAGCGATGGCGGCAATGTCATCCTCCGGCAGCCGCTCACAGGAAGCCTTCTCTCGCTGACGGTCAAGGCGACGCCGAAGGGGAGCCTGCAGCAGATGGCCGCTCTTTTCATTCAAGGATATTCGGGGCGGGAGCCGTTGACGGTCGGCTTGAAAGGGGCGATCGGTCAGCCGCAGATCTCGCTCAACGGAAAGCCGGTGGCGCTGCAATAAAAATTATAGAAGGTTTTTTATGGCCCAAATCATTCTCGGTTTAGATATCGGCCGCTATGCGATCAAGGGGGTTCGGATCGCCCGGACGCTGCGCGGGCTCCGTCTGATCGATGCGTTCGAGCAGAAGGTGGCGCGCCGCGGCGACGAGGCTGCGGCCGGCGACCCGCCGGGAGCACCGACCGGAGCGCTTCCGAACGAGGCGCAGCTCGACGCCCTCCGGCAGCTCCGCGCCGAGGGGAAGATCCGCGCCGGCGAGATGACCGCGGTGGCGCTGCCGGGCCACCTCGTCTCGACCCGGGAGCTCTCGCTTCCGTTTACCGACCCGAAGCGGCTCCGCCAGGTGGTCCCCTTCGAGATCGAAGGACAGCTCCCCTTCGACCTCGAAGAGGTCGTCATCGACTATCAGCTTCTTCGCCAAGGGCCGGCCTCGGAAGGAAGAGGGGAAGCCTCCTCGGTCGATCTCCGGGGTGGCGCCGCAACCGAGACTGCATCCCACCTCTTGGTCTCCGCCGTCCCGAGGGCCGCGCTCCGAAAGTATGTCGCCGCCCTCCAGTCGGTCGGAATCGATCCGGCCTGGGTCGGGGTCGATGCCGTCGCCCTGCAGACCTTCTATCAGCATTTCTGGGGGGCATCGCCGGCAGTCGATCATCGGAAGCAACCGCTCCGCGAGCCGCTTCTGCGCGAGCATCTTCTGATCGACCTCGGCGCCTCTAAAACGGTCCTCTGCGCGATCCGGGGGGGGACCCTCCGCTGGGCCCGCACCTTCCCGATCGGGTCGGATTTTTTCACCGAGGCGATTCAGAAAGAGTTCGATCTCTCCTGGGAAGAGGCCGAGCGGCGGAAAGAGGAGGTCGATCTGACCGCTCAGACCCCTCTGGCCGAGGCGGTTCAAAAAGCGGTCGGCGCCTGGCTGATGGAGATTGAAAAAACGCTGTCGCTCTTCGCCTTGGCGGAGCAGCCGGCCGGAACGGAGGCGCCTGCGCTCCTCCCGTTCTATATCTGTGGCGGGGGAGGGCAGATGAAGGGGCTCCAGGCCGCGATGGCGCAGGCGCTCCAGATGATGCCGGAGGGGCCCGACGAGCGGCTGCCGCCGATCGCGGGGCTGGCTGCGGAGCAGCTGGCGACCGCGCCGCGGCTCTATGCGCCGGCGCTGGGGCTGGCGCTGCCGCCGCAGGGGACGCCGATCAACTTTCGTCAGGGGGAGTTCGTCTTCGGGAAGGAGTCGATTGAGCGACGGCACCGGTGGGTCTCGATCGGGCTGGTCTTCCTCCTCCTGGTGGGGCTGATGGGGGGAGATTTCTATTTTCGCTACCGTCAGAAAGAGGCCCGTTTTGAGGAGCTGAAGCGGGATCTGCGCGCGTCGTTCACGCAGGCCTTTCCCCAATCGAAGAATGTCTCAAACGAGGTCGACCAGATCCGGTCTGCGATCGGCGAGCGGCGCCGGACCGGTGAGTTTCTCGGGGTCGGGGAGCAGAGCCCGCTGGAGGTGTTGAAGGAGGTGACCGCCGGCATTCCGATGGAGGTCCGGATCGACGTGACCGAGCTCGTCATCGACGGGAACAAGGTTCGGATCGAGGCGCAGACCGACTCGTACGACTCGGTCGACCGGATCCGGGGGGGATTGCTCAAGGCGGGACGCTATCAGGAGGTCAGCGTCAGCGACGCCAAGATCTCGGCCGATCAAGCACGGGTCAGTTTTCGGGTCCAGCTCACGCTGGGAGAGAGGGGGAAGGGTGATCGGAAGTCGTCTTAAAGGGGTCGATTCATTTTTGATGCGGCTCTCCCCCCGCGAGCGTTGGATCTTGGGAGGGGGCATCGGAATCGGTTTGGTACTGATCGTTTATTTTGTCCTCGTCGGCCCGGCCTGGGACCGGATGGTGACGCTCGACCGGCTGATCCCGCAGAAGGAAAAAGAGGCGCGCGAATTCGACAATCTCAAAGGGGAATATCTCGGCGTCGCGCAAGCGATCCAGGAAATCGAGCGGCGGCTACCGAACTCGAATCAGTTCTCCCCCCTCTCTTTTTTAGAAGAGACCGCCACGAAGAATCAGATCCGCGCGAACATCGCCTACATCCGTCCGCTGGCGCCGCAGCTCCGTGATCCCTACCGGGAGATTCCGGTCGAGGTGAAGGTGGAGAATGTGACGCTCGCCCGGATCGTCCCCTTTCTCTCCGCCGTTGAAAATGCCCCCTATCCGGTCCGGATCAAGCGGCTCGCGTTGAAGACCCGCTTCTCCGATCCGTCTTTGATGGACATCACCTTCCTCGTTTCTTCCTACGAGCGGATCGCTTCGTAATCGACTCAGTTGTTTCGATCTTGCTCGGTGACGGACACGGTGGGGAGGGGAATCCCCGGCCAGAAGTCGGCCTGGCAGAGGGCGGACACGCTTGGATCGATGATGGTGGTGGCGCATCCTTGCAAGATTTTTCCGTCCCGTGAGACGGTCGAGTTCGGGTCGATCAGCGCATTGAAGTGAAAGTCGGGTCCGGGATCGACATTATTCGTCTCATCCGTGTTGTCGAAGAAGAAGAGATTGATGAGGTCGAAGGCCAGGGTGAAAACGAATTCTTTCTCCGGTTTGCTTTTGATCTCCAGCACCGGAGAGATCGGCAAGTTGAAGATGGAGCTGATCGCCCCATTGGTCGCCTGAAACTGGGTGATCGGAATTAAGTAGGGATCGGTCGGCTTTCCGCCGGTGATCGGGAAGTTGACGAGCGAAAGGGGAAGTCCGGCCGTGATGGAGACCCAGCTGAAGTCGGTCGCGTTCGGGCTTCGTGAGATTAAGATCGCGCCGGGAACCGGGGTAAAGTTGTTGAGGTCGGGATCAGGATCGGCGGTGAGGTAAAAGCGGAGCCGGTGATCTTCGCAAACGTCGTTCGCACTGCAGAGCGGAATCGTCATCTCGAAATAACGGATCTCATATTGAACATGATCGTAGGTCCCCTGCGCCGGATCGCTTTTATTTTCAGTGAGCTGTGTGGTCAGTCCGGTCGTCAAAGAGACGACGAGGGGGCGGGTGTTGGCGACCCCGGAGCCGGTGCCGACATCGAAGACGGTGTAGCTCGGCGCCGTGCCGACGTTGGTGCCGAGCGTGTTGTCGAGGGCTTGGAAGAGCCTGAAGCTGTTAAAAGCAATCGTGAAACTTTGAGGGGTCAGGTTCCGGTCGGGGAAGGCATCGGTGCCCCCATCCCCCGTGGTGTCCTGAAGGATTTTGGCTTGAATCTTGGAAAGCGGGGTGATGCCGGGTGTGGTGGTGGTGACGTCGACGATCACCCCCGATTTCCCCTTTCCACAGCCGACGGCAAGAAAGAGTATGATGAGCAACGAAAAAAATAATTTCCCTTTGTGCATGGGCGGAGTATAGCAGAAGTGATTTCCGGGAACAACAAATTAAGAGACGAGGGGGGATTTGCCCTTCTGCTCAGCCTCTTGGTCGTTCTTCTCCTGACCGTGATTATCTTGGAGATCGACTTCCAGGCGCGCGCCGATCTGCGCGCCGCCGGGAATTTCCGCGACGACCTGAAAGCGTTCTATCTGGCCCGCTCGGCGGTGTCGGCCGGCCAGGCGATTTTGAAGGACGATGCAATCCACAGCAACAAATATGACGGCCTCGACGAGCTCTGGGCCTTTCCGGTTCCGGAGTATCCGCTGGGGGACGGGGTCCTCTCCGGCGTGATTACCGACGAGGCGGGGAAATTTAACCTGAACAGCCTCGTCGATGTGAACGGAAGGGGAACCGGCACCGCGGTGGAGGCGCGGCAGAAGCAGCTGCAGCGGCTGTTCAAGCTCCTTCATCTCAATCCCGATCTGGTCGATGCGATCGTCGATTGGGTTGATAAAGACAGCGAGCCGCGCCCTTTCGGCGCCGAAGAGGACACCTACAGCCGGCTCGAACCTTCTTACCATTGCAAGAACGCGCGGTTCGATACGCTGGAAGAGCTCCATATGGTGAAGGGGATCACCGACGAGGTCTATCGAAAGATCGCCCCCTATCTCACCGTCTACGGCGAGGGGAAGATCAACGTCAACACCGCCGACACGTTGGTCCTTCAGAGCCTCGATATCGAGGAGGGGATCGACGAAAGTGTCGCGCGCCGCCTCATCGAAAGCCGGCCGTATGAATCGACGACGGTGAAATTTATCGACGCGCTGCCGGCCGAGGTGAAGAATCGATTTCTCAAGACCAACACCAACACTTTTATCGACGTTCGGAGCAGTTACTTCACCATCCTGGCCGAGGGGCGGGTCCAGAACACCCGAAAAATCATCCATGCCGTCGTCCGGCGGGGCAGCCCGATGCAACTCCTTTATTTTAAGGTGGAATAGCCCCGCCCTCCACACCTTATCCACAGGTTATCTTCAGTAAATCCACAATATATTGTTGTTGATGAAATAATACCCTCTACCGGTGGTACTTTTCTCCTTGACAAAAAATCCGGTTTTCCCTACCATGGTTCATGTCACAACGATGTTCCATTCGTAATTCATTATCATAGCAATGCCCGCTTTTCAAGAATCTAGACGTACTAATTCAACTCCCTAATTTATTCTCAATATCCAGTAGACCTTAAGCTGTAGGAGGGCACCGATCGATGGAAATGACAGAGCAAATCGGAAAGGCAGGTGAAAAGCAAAACGGAGCGGCCTCCCAGTCGGATGTGGAGATCTCCCCAAACGCACTGCGCGTTTTGGAAAAGCGATACCTCGCCAAAAACCAGGAAGGTAAGGTGATCGAAACCCCGGAGCAGCTCTTTCGGCGAGTGGCCCGAAACATCGCAGAGGGAGACCGCCTCTACGATCCGAACGCCGACATCGACGCGGTCGAAAACAAATTTTATCACCTGATGGCATCGCTTCGATTCCTTCCGAACTCCCCCACCCTCATGAACGCCGGCCGCGACCTGCAGCAGCTCTCGGCCTGCTTCGTGTTGCCGGTCGAGGATTCGATGGAGTCGATCTTCGAGACGGTCAAGCAGGCGGCGATCATCCACAAGACCGGCGGCGGAACCGGCTTTTCGTTCTCGCGTCTTCGCCCCAAAGACGATGTCGTCCGCTCCACCGGCGGCGTCGCCTCCGGCCCGGTTTCTTTCATGAAAGTCTTCAACCATGCCACCGAGGCGGTGAAGCAGGGGGGAACGCGCCGCGGCGCCAACATGGGGATTCTGCGGGTCGATCATCCCGACATTCTCGAATTCATCGAGTGCAAGGCCGACACCAGCCAGATCATCAATTTCAACATCTCGGTGGCGATCACCGACCGGTTTATGGAGGCGTTCGAGAAGGATGAGGAGTACGAGCTGATCACCCCCCGCAACGGCCAGGTGGTGAAGAAGCTGCGCGCCCGGATGGTGATGGACAAGATCGCCGAGCAGGCGTGCGCCACCGGCGAGCCGGGGCTCTTCTTCATCGACGTCACCAACCGCGCCAACCCGACCCCGCAGGTCGCCGACATGGAGGCGACCAACCCCTGCGGCGAGCAGCCGCTCCTCCCCTATGAGAGCTGCAACCTCGGAAGCGTCAACGTCGAGCGGCATCTGGTAAGGGTCGGCGACAAATATCAGCTCGATTGGAAAGATCTCGAGAAGAGCATCCGCACCTCGATCCACTTCCTCGACAACGTCATCGATCAGAACCGCTACCCGATTCAGCAGATCGAAGAGATCACCCGGGCCAACCGGAAGATCGGCCTCGGCATCATGGGCTTCGCCCGGATGCTCTTCAAGCTCGAGATCCCCTACAACTCCGAGGCCGGGATCGAGATGGCCGGCAAGGTGATGGGATTCATCCGGGAGATCGGCTATGATGAATCGGCGCGGCTCGCCGAGCAGCGGGGCGTCTACAAATTCTGGGAGGGCTCGCTCCATCAAAAGCGGGGCCAGCGGATCCGCAACTCCTACGTGACGACCGTCGCGCCGACCGGGACGATCTCGATGATCGCAGATACCTCCGGGGGATGCGAGCCGGAATTCTCTTTAATCTGGTACAAGAACGTCATGGGGGGAGACCATCTCCCCTATGTTCTCGACTTCTTCATCGAGGTCGCCAAGCGCGAAGGCTTCTGGAGCGAGGATCTGCTCGATCGGATCATCAAGAACAAAGGGTCGGTCCACGGGATCGACCAGGTGCCGCCGCACTGGCAGCAGGTCTTTGCCACCTCGCACATGATCTCGCCGGAATGGCATGTCCGGATGCAGGCGGCCTTCCAGGAGCATACCGACTCGGCCGTCAGCAAGACGATCAACCTTCCGTCCAACGCCACCTCCAAAGAGGTGAAGGAGGCCTATCTGCTCGCCTACCAGCTCGGCTGCAAAGGGATCACCGTCTATCGCGACGGCGCCCGGCCCGATCAGGTGATGAATGTCGGCTCGTCGAAGAAGGGGGAGGCGAAAGCCGAAGCCGCCGCGATCCCGACCGATGAGGCGATGCTCCAGCCCGATCAGCCGCTGAGAATGGTCGCGCCGCGGCCCCGTCCCGAGGTCATGACCGGAATCACCACCCGCAAGCGGACCTCTTGCGGCGATCTCTACCTCACCGTCAACTCCGACGAGAAGGCGCTGCCGTTCGAGGCGTTCGCGACAATGGGAAAAGCGGGGGGGTGCGAGGGGTCGTTCAATGAAGCGATCGGCCGGCTGATCTCGCTTTGTCTCCGGGCCGGTGTGACGCCGCGGGATATCGTCAAACAGCTGATCGGCATCCGTTGCGACAAACCGTTCGGCATCGGGAAAGAGAAAGTCCTCTCCTGCTCCGACGCGGTGGCGAAGATCTTCAACCAGGCGCTGGAGCACAAGGTGCCGGAGAAGCGTTATCCCGATCCGACCGTCCAGATGGCTGCGGCCGTTTTAGAAGAGGTCGAGCAATCGAAGAAGGTCGCCTTCCCCTGCCCCGATTGCGGCTGCGAGCTCGAGTTCGCAGAGGGATGCGAGAAGTTCCACTTCTGCGGCTATTCTCGGTGCTATTAACCTTTTGAAACTTCCCCTCAGGTGAAGGTTCACCTGAGGGGGTTCATCGCAAGCCTCAGTCACCGATCTGCAATGGAGGATGCGACCAGCGGAGCTGAGTTCTAACGGATCGATCTCTTAACAATCAAAGGAGGCCCCTCGCATGGCAACAAAGACAGCGACGAAGAAAAAGGCGTTCGGCGGTTATGCAGTGAACTTCAACGGTGCGACCGAGTCGTTGGAGACGATTTTCGGGAAGAAGCCGATCAGCCCGGCGGAGATGACCAAAGTTCTCTGGGCCTATGTGAAAAAGAAAAAGCTCGGCGGCAAAGAGTAAGGAGCGGCGTTAGAACAAGAACCAACAGACCTTCTCTCTTTTTTAGAATAAATGAGAGAAGAGGAGGGCCCTTTTGTCTCGAATCAAAATAAATCTTCAACGCGTTCATCAACAGCGATCACTCCCTTTGAAGCTCTCCTTTTCCGAAAGGGCCCGCCGCTCTTCCGAAAAATTTCCCTGGCTCGGGTTTCGGCGGGAACATTGGATCGGGGTCTTTCTGGTCGACTTTGACTGCTTCGGAGGGGGTCTGACCTTCCGCTGGAAGAAAATCTCGGAGCGAGAGGCAGACGGAGGGCTCAAACTCTCCGGCGAGGGGGTTTAGTCGGACGAGCGCGCCTCTCCATTCTCAAGCGAAGGTGAAACAGAAGGGGCCGGTCCCAATGGATCGGCCTTTTTTATGACGCCGCTTTGACCCCGCGCGCTTTGAGCTCCGCTTCCAGATTCAAAAGCGCGGCGCGGCCGGTGTTTCCCTCGAAGATGTTGGCGAGGGAGTCGTCGGCATAGGCGATGTTTCGCTTGGCGAACGGATCGGTCGGGATCCGCTTCTGGTTCTCCCACGCTTTGAGACACGCTTTGGTGATGATCTTCCCGAGCGGCGGCGGATTGTAGAGAAGTTTTTTGATCATCAGCGGGTTCATCGAGAAGGGGTTGTAGTTGCGCGGGAGATACCCCTCCTCCACCAGCCGGTCGGCGAGCCCGGTGTGCGGCTGGATCCCGAGGAAGAAGAGCGCCGGATAGACCTGCCCCTCTCCCATGATTCCGACGATCTTTTTATACGAGGCGACACTCTCCATCAGCGTCTCCTCGGTGTCGCCGGGGGAGTTGAGCGAATAATTTAAGATCACCTTTCCGTCGAAGCCGGCCTCTTTTAGATAGCGGCATCCTTCGTAGAGCTTCTCCAACCGAAATCCCATCTTCAGCTCATCCAAGACCTTCTGCGAGCCGGAGGTGATCGCCACTTCCGTGTCGCCCAATCCCGATTTCACCATCAGCGCCGCCAGCTCTTTTGTGATCAGGCTCGTCCGGATATAGGCGCCCCACTCGATCTTCATTCCGCTCGCGACGATCCGCTCCATCGTCTCGGCGCAGTGGGGGTAATACTTCGACCCCGGAATCCACTGCGCGTCGGCGAACCAGAACCGCCGCGTTCCCCACCGATCGTAGAACGCTTTCATCTCGGCGACGACATTCTCCGCCGGACGGGTATAGACCCGCTTCCCTTCGATATAAGTGTAAAGGCAGAACTGGCAATCGTACGGGCAGCCGCGCTTCGTCTGAATTCCGATCGGCTCGTCGACGTAGGCTTTGTACTGCGGGAAGATCGATTCGATGTAGGCGGGGTCTTGGATTGAGTTGTCGAGCTTGACGACCTCTTTCTGGGTTCCGGTAAAAACTTGATCCCCCTTCCGGAAGATGCAGCGGTCGTTCATGATCGTCTTGTCTTCGTAAAGATTCAGCAGCGCATCTTCCCCCTCACCGATGATCCCGACGATCCCCTCCGGCAGCCTCCGAATAATCGCCTCGGAGAAGACCGAGAAAGCGCCGCCGCCGACGGCGACCTGTACCCGCGGGAACTCGCGGTGGACCTGCTCGAAGTAGGTGAAGTGCTCGCGGAGGTTGCTGTAGTAGATCCAGAGCTGCCGCAGCCCCTGGATCGACGCGGCTGCCTTCTTGATTGGGTTCAGCGAGTAGTAGAAATCGAAAGCATATTTGAGCGAGCCGTCCCCTTCGTGGGGTGCGAACAATTGGATGTCTCTCCAAGAAAAAGCAATCAGGTCCGGTTTAAAGTCGGAGATCGTTTCTCGGAGCGCGGCGTGGCGGTGCGGGCGGGCAATTTGAGACAGATCAAGAATCCGCTGCGGCGCTTCGGGATGATGCTGGTGGAGGAAGTGGGCGAGGTAGGTGACGCCCAAGGGGTAGACTTTTTTGCAGGGGAGGAAGATGTAGAGGACCGATTTGGGACGAGGCATTGCCGGGCTCCGATTGGAGATCAAAGATTATCATAGTTGAAAATGGAACGGCAAGGTCAAACCTTGCCGGCTGCGTTGGGTTCGGTTCGTATCGGTTCGGTTTGTATAGGGGGAAATCGGGGGTTGGTATCGGCTTGTGGGGTTTCACCCCACGCCCCGCCGTGGGGGCCGACTGCCCGGCCCCCTCCGGCCTCCCCGTGCAGCCGGGGGGAGATCCCCCCCGCTCCCCCCTTACGGTCACAACTTGTACCACGCGCGGAAGAGCACCGCGGATGGTACTTCGACAGGTGACCTGATTTG